>JALUKQ010000088.1 GCA_027056485.1 Campylobacteraceae bacterium
TCTGCTAACTCCCACTTCTGTACCAAATATTTTGTTTTATCTTTTACATAAGTAGTATCAGGAAATTTCTCTTGCTTATCTTTTAACTTTTTTTCAATAGCAAAATTAGGTAGCCATGTAGCCTTTAGATTAATAATGGCAACCGAACCATATTTCTCTTTATCATAGTTTTTTTCATGTAACGCATCAATAAAAGCTTCATTATCCTCTTTTTTATCTGGGTCAACATAGAAAAGTACGTAAAGTTTATCTTTTAACATACTAGAGTTCCATGGTGAACCATCAACTAAACCACCATTATCACCTTTTAAAATCACCTCTTTAGGCACTTCACCTACGGTTAGAGCAAATGTTGCTATGCTTGTTACTAATAATGTTGTTAAAACTTTTTTCAATTTTTATCCTTTTTAAATGAATGTATATCAGTATTGTAAAGAAGAAACATGAACGCTATATGAACTTAACACAAAATCTATAGAAAATAGAAAAGGATACTCTATGTAGGTAATATCCAACTAATAAATCTATAGTAGAATCCATATATAAGTTAAAAATAAAGGACTACTATGAACAAAATTCTATTAAAAAGTATCACTATTACTCTACTTACTGCCATACTCATTGGGTGTGGTAGTGGTGGAGAAAAAGGTCAAGGTAACGGTGACATTGGAGCTTCAGATGCACTTGTAGATGCAGCCATTGCTAGTGAAAAATCAACCTTAACAGTAGAGCTTCAAGACTCTATTACTTTTATGTATAGCGAAGAGAAACTTGCGAAAGAGATATACCTTAACCTCTATGCTATTCAATCTGTTAAACAGCTGACTAATATTGCAAATAAATCAGAAGTTAAACATATTGATGCTGTTGATAGATTGGCTATCAAGTATAATCTTAACACCACACTTTATCCTGATACAACTATCCCTTATGATGCAACAGCTTTAAACACCTTTACGAGTGGTAAGTTTCCTGTAGTTGAAATTCAAGAGCTTTATGATGTACTATATGAGAAAGGTATTCAGTCAGAAAAAGATGCACTAGAAGTAGGTTGTTTGGTAGAGGTAACTGATGTTGAAGATTTAGACAGATATATCATCCAAGCAACAGAAGCTAATGCTACTGATGTTCTTACTATTTTTAACTTCTTAAGAGATGGTAGCTACAACCACTACTGGGCATTTAACAAAGGTTTAACCAATCAAGATATTGCTGATGGATGTTGTTCATTAGGAGCAGATTACTGTCATCCTGAATATCCACAAAAGTAGAAGACTTTTTTTAGTTTAGCAATTCATATAAGATTCATACTCTTCCTATATAATTAATAAAGCCATCATTTTTAAATACTGTATAGGGAGTTTATTTTGAAACAAATACTTATCATGCTACTACTTTTAGTCTATACCCATGCACTACCTCCTCTTATGAAAACAGAAGAGGCCAAAAGAGAGATGGTCAACTCACTAGACTTAGATATAAATGGAACTTCTAAAGACACCATTACCAATATTATTACCTCATCTTTCAACCTAAAATCCTATCAAGAGAACTACCTATTACCATTCTCTTACCGTTATGATAGTCAACATATTGACAATGGTATACATGAGTCAAAAGATGTAGAAACAGAGTTTCAAATAAGTATTCGTTACGATATTAGCTCTGATTTATTTGGCTTAGGCGAAATTTATAGCTTTGGATATACCCAACGTTCATGGTGGCAGGTCTATGCTGACTCTGCATTTTTTAGAGAGTCTAATTATCAACCTGAACTCTTTGTTAAGATACCTACCTATAACACAGCTCTAAAAAATTCTCCTATAAAAGGCTTTAAAGTAGCTGCCATACATCAGTCCAATGGTCGAGGTGGAGAGTATGAACGAAGTTGGAACCGACTGAGTCTCTCAACCTTTATGCAACATAAAAATATTATTGGAGAGTTGGAGATGTGGTACAGATTACCTGATAACATAGACTACAACCCTCAGCTACTAGATTACTTAGGCTATGGTAAATTAAAATTTATGATGCCCTACCACCAACACCTTTTTAAACTGAATCTCACTGCTAATCCATCGACAAACAAAGGTTCTGTAGAGTTTAGCTACTCTTACCCTCTACCTGTTCGAGATGAGCCTGACCTTTTTCTCTTTTTTAAGACTTTTAATGGCTATGGAGAGAGCCTCATCGACTACAATCAACATGTTAATAAAATCTCAGTAGGTGTTAGTATTAGTAGATAAAAGAGTTAAATAAGAGAATTATTGTCTTTTTTAAGACGATAATAATTATTATTTAGTTAGTATTCTCACTAGCTATTAATATTTCATTGATCATATTATGATAATATATAGTTATAAAGAATAATAAGGAGCAGTGAAATGAAGTCAAAATTTATACTTATCACCATACTTTTTTCACTGTTTTTTTCTATTGGACATGACTTCATTCTCTATGAAGAGAGTAAAGATGCATGTATTGCAACTGTTCAGAAAGTAGACAATATTAACGACAGTTGCTGCAGTCACATTGCTGACCTACACAACAACTTTCACTTTTTAGGACTACTTTCATCAGAGAGTATATTATTATTAAAAAAAATAGAAACTCCTCTATCTTATAAAGAACTCTCTTCTATAGGCATAGACTCTAGTACCTTTAAGCCTCCAAGAGCCTAAGCTCTCTCTCCACATAACAGACTATTTTTTCCTAAACAGAGGATAGCTCTATCTATAATTTAAGATATCAAAGGATTTACAATGAAAAATTTACTACTCATAACCGTACTATTGGGTTCTATAGAGGCTCAAGAACTGACTATAGAACAAGTTTCTAAACTACGTAACTACAACCACTCTATGTCAGGAAAATTTAGGCATAAACGAGCTTTAATAAGGATGGCAAATATTAGCAAAGAGAAGTCCCAAGAGATTACTCAAAATGAAACAAATGAATCAGTCAAATACTCCAAGCTAAGAGACCATAATAGGCGACTTTTCTACAGCATTCAAACAAGTAGTTATCGTATTAAAATAGATGCACTTGATGGCTCTATTATAAGTAAAGAGAGGATTAAGTAATGAGAACTTTTATACTTCTACCTCTGTCTCTGAGTATGCTTTTTGCTCAAATCGTTTCACTTGATGAGATGATTCAAAATGCCCAAGCACCCAAACTTATAGAGCAACGCCTCCAAGAAGAGCGACTAGCCCAAGAGTCTAAAGCCTTAGCTTCGACCCAATCAGCTCCCCTTTCACTAGAGCACTCCCTTGCACGAAATAATGGGAAAGGGTTATCAGGTTACGAACATTCTGTAGGTCTTAGCAAAGAGTTTATTTTAGGTGACATTCAAGAACTTGACCGAAAAAGAATGGGTTTAGAGAGTGAAGCCTACCTTATTGAGCAACAAAAAATACTGATAGATGTCAACAACCGTCTGAAAAATCTCTACCATCAATACTGCCTAGATAGCGACTACCTCTCAACAGTTCAAGAGGCATACGACAAGTTCACCTTACTCTCGTATAAAAAGCAACGAGCCTTTGAAGAGGGAGAGATTTCTAAAACAGAACTTCTCCAGATTGAGCTTGAGCGTAGCCGTTTAGAAATAGAACTAAACAAGTATAGTCGTCAAAACAATAATGAAAAGAGACTACTTCTTTCGCTAACAACATTACCTAAAGAAGCATCACTTTCATGTCAAGATACCTACCCCATTCAAAAGGGTATCAGCAGTACAAACGAGCAACCATCATTAGACCAAGAGGCGTACCAAAAACGCATAGAGAGTACCCAAGTGGGACTCAAACGTTATAACCAAAAGATAGAGAGTGTTGAGGTCTCTATGGGCTATACCAAAGAGTTGGAAAATGATATCTATACTATAGCACTATCTATTCCTTTAAACTTTAGCTCAAATAAGTCAGAATATGAAAAAGCTGCCCTCCTACACCAATCTTCAGCACTGAGTCTCCGATATGAAGAGCAGAAACAAGAAAAAGTACGACAAATAACGGCACTAGAGCAACAACTTAGCAGTCGCTACCAGACCATTCAAGCTCAGCAGCAAAATATTGACAACTACAAAAACAATCTACTAAGCATGATGAAAAAAAGTTATGACTACGGAGAGAGCTCCGTTATCGAATACCTTTTAAGTCAACAGAAACTCTACACGTTAGAACAAGAGCTACTTAAAGAGAAGAAAGATTACTATCAAACACTCTTTAAGCTCTATAGTATATATGAAATCAAGGAGAAATAAAAATGAAAAATTTTTTAATAATAACCACACTTATAACAGCCATGGAAGCCACACCTATTGTGCTAACTCCACAACAACAAGCTGACTGGAATATTCAAACCCAAACACCTAAAAACTCAAAACTTTTAAGCATAGGTAAATGTATGGCAGAGGTGGTAACACCTCCTCAACTACTCCACACCATCTCTTTGCCATTTGAAGCACAGGTAAAAAAACTCTTTGTTGCCAATTACGAGAGTATCAAAAAGGATCAACTTTTAGCAGAGGTAACAGGAAAAGATTGGATAGAGTTACAACAACGTTTTATTGCCGATGCCATAGAGCTTAAACATCATGGTCATATTGCAGAGCGTAAAAACCGACTCTGTAAAGAGGAGATTATTCCTCAAAAAGAGTGTACAGCTTCCAATGCCGAGTACAAAGCAGATAAGATAAAAGTCTCAGCATCTAAAGCACTCTTAAGAAGCTATGGTGCTGACAAAAACCTTATCAACAACCTCTTTGAATATCTAAAGATTACACCGACTATGACTATTCATGCTAATGGAGCAGGACGTATAATTCAGCTCAATGCCCAAACAGGGAAGAGTATCTCTCCTAGTGAAGCTCTCTTTGTAACACAAAAAGAGGGAGCCTTATGGCTAGAGGCAAACATGTTGGCATACAAGTCTACTCACCTTGATGATAAAGTAAATGTTCATATTAACTTTAACCATCAAACATTTGAGAGTAAACTACTGCTTCATGCACCCACTATTAAAGCTGATGACCAGACTCAGAAGGTACGTTTTTCACTTCCAAAAAGCTCAAAATTTCTAACAGGAATGAGAGGAACCGTTAAGATTAGTATCGATAAACCTACTTTAAAAGTATCTAAAAAATCTGTTATTAGTTACAATGATGAAGAGATAGTATTTGTCAAAGATGCTAAAGGCTACTCACCTGTTGCTATTACCATTTTAGGGGAAGATGAAAAGTTCTATTATCTTAAAGATACACCAATACTTCATGCACCTATCGCAACTACTTCTATAGCTATATTAAAGAGTTTAATGGAGGGTCAAGATGAATAGTTTAATCAGTTTTGCCCTCTCTCAGAGGATATTTTTTGTTATTTTAGCACTAACCATTTTAGGCTTTGGAATTAAATCATATAATGAACTTCCCATCGATGCCTTTCCTGATATTTCACCTACACAGGTGAAGATGATTGTTAAATCTGATGGAATGACCCCTTCAGAGATAGAGTCTCGTATTGCCATTCCTATCGAGATGAATATGGCTGGGATTCCCCATAAGAGCCTTATGCGTTCAACCTCAAAATATGGTCTTTGTGACATCACCATCGACTTTGAAGAGGGAACCGATATATATTGGGCAAGACAGCAAGTAAGTGAGCGTCTGAGCGACATAAAAGATGACCTCCCTAACAACATCCAAGGGGGACTTGCACCCATCTCCACACCTCTGAGTGACATTTTAATGTTTACCATCGAATCTGACACCCTCAGTCTGATGGAAAAAAGAACCCTGCTTGATTGGATTATCTCTCCAAAAATTCGTTCCGTTGCAGGAGTAGCTGAAGTTAATGCTTTGGGTGGAAAGGTTAAGACCTACGAAGTGATTCCTAACCTTGAGCATATGCGAACATTAGGTGTAACGCTAGAAGATATTATCAGCACTCTTCAAAAAAACAATAAAAATGGAGGAGCAGGACGGGTAACCCAAGGGGTCGAAGCCATTCTCGTACGAAGTGTTGGAAAACTTAACTCTCTCTATGACATTGAAACTCTCTTTGTAAAAAAGAAAGGGAACCGTATTGTCAACATCTCCGATGTAGCAGCCGTACAGATAGGACATATCACACGTGCTGGATTTGTAACTAAAAATGGTCAAGGTGAAGCCGTACAAGGTTTGGTTTTAGGGCTAAAAGGAGCCAATGTTGCAAAAGTACTCGATGGAGTCAAAGCTGAATTAAAAAAACTTGAAGCGATGCTCCCTGAAGGAACCTCTATTGAGATTTTTTATGACCGAACCGAACTGGTCAATCTGGCAACTGATACCGTAAAAAAAGCATTGGTCGAAGCAACCATTTTAATTTTTGTGATTCTATTGCTACTCTTAGGTAACCTTGCTTCAGCTTTCTCTGTGGCACTTATTTTACCATTTTCTCTGCTTATGAGTTTTATGGCAATGCAGTACTTTGGGCTAACAGCCAACCTAATGAGCCTTGGAGGACTCGCCATCGCCATAGGGATGCTGGTCGACTCAGCCGTGGTGATGGTTGAACACATTACAGCTGAACTGGGTAATCCAAAGAGGCAACATGAACATAAATTAGTCATTATTCGTAATGCAGCCATCGAAATGGCTCCATCGATTACTACAGGAGTACTGATTATTATCATTGTCTTCATGCCTCTGTTAACCCTTGAAGGATTAGAGGGGAAACTTTTTGCACCTGTGGCACTGAGTATTGTCTTTGCACTTTTTAGTTCACTTATTTTAGCATTGACCCTCATTCCCGTACTTAGTTCATTTATTTTAAAAAAGCGACCAGACAAAGAGTCTTGGCTCATAGGTAAACTCATCATTGCTTATCGTCCTCTCTTAGGTTTGGCATTACGCTACTCTAAAAGTCTGGTTGCAGTAGTGTTACTTATTTTTGCTTACTCACTCTATCTTGCTAACGAAACTGGAAAAACCTTTATGCCTACCATGGATGAGGGGAGCATTATTATTGGGGTCGAGATGTTACCGTCAATTTCACTCGAAGAGAGTCGTGAGCTTAACCTCAAAGTACAGCAAAAACTCCTTAAGGAAGTACCCGAGATTAAAGATATTATCGCCCGAACAGGAAGTGATGAACTCGGACTCGACCCGATGGGACTTAATGATACAGATACATTCTTAGTACTTAAACCCAAAGAGGAGTGGCGTACTCCATTAAAAGAAGCACTCATTGGAGAGATTCGGAAAGTACTAGATGAAATGGTTGGGATAGAGGCTGGATTTACCCAACCTATAGAAATGAGGGTATCTGAGATGCTTACAGGTGTTCGTGGTGACTTGGCAGTGGATGTTTTTGGAAATGACAACGACGAGCTAGAACGTATCGCGCAAGAGATAAAGACCGTACTAGAGGATACTAAAGGTAGCTCTGATGTCTATAAAAAAGCAAACGAAGGTGTTGCCTACTTTGAGCTAACGTTTAAACACAAAAATATGGGTTACTATGGGGTAAATCAAGATGAGATTAACCAGTTTCTTAACACCATGGTGACAGGAAGCTCTGTGGGGATTATCCAAGAAGGTATGCGTCGCATTGACTTAGTCGTCAAAGGGGAAGAAAGCTTACAGAACTCACTGGACAAGATTAGACATCTATACTTCCCCCTTCATACAGGGGAAAGTGTGGCACTAAGTCGCTTGGTTGAGTTTAAAAAGAGTGCTGGTCCCGTACAGATAGAACATGAGAATGGCTACCGAAAAACAGTGGTACAGAGTAATGTTGATGGGCGAGACTTGGTAGGTTTTGTCG
The DNA here is from genome assembly GCA_027056485.1 of Campylobacteraceae bacterium. Lineage (GTDB taxonomy): Bacteria > Campylobacterota > Campylobacteria > Campylobacterales > Sulfurovaceae > UBA1140. Next base: position 7,809 of record JALUKQ010000088.1, read on the forward strand.
ATGAAGTCAAAGCAAAAATAGAACAAGAGGTGAAGCTTCCAGCAGGATACTACCTTAGTTTTGGTGGAGAGTTTGAGAACCAACAACGAGCAGCAGCACGACTACAGCTTATTGTACCCATTGCTCTCTTCTTAGTCTTTATAATGCTCTTTATCTCATTTGGTTCTATCATGCAAGCCTTAATTGTCTTTATGAATGTTCCTATGGCATTGATTGGTGGATTTATGGGACTCTATTTTAGTGGAGAATACCTCTCTGTTCCTGCTTCAGTTGGGTTTATTGCTCTACTTGGAATTGCAATGCTTAACGGGGTGGTGATGGTCAACTACTTTAACTACCTTGTTAAGCGTGGTACTAGTATACGTGATGCCGTAATGGAAGGAGCTATCAAACGGCTTCGACCTGTTTTGATGACAGCACTCATCGCTGCTTTTGGTTTGGTCCCCTTGCTTTTTGCTACAGGACCTGGTTCTGAAATACAAAAACCTCTAGCTATTGTAGTAATATCAGGACTTATAAGCTCTACTATTTTAACCTTGATTCTTCTACCTATTCTTTATCAATGGGGATGTAGAAAAAAAGAAGCGTAAACTGTATGGTATTGACAAATATCAATACCATGCAATAAATAATCTCCCTACTAATAGAAAGGTAATATATCTATGATATGATAATTTTACACTATAAAAAGGGGAAGCTTCCAATGAATCGTATACTCATTTTAGAAGATGATCAAACCCTAGGCAAAAGTTTGGTTAAATATCTAAAAAAAGCAAACTATCAAATTGATTGGGCAAGAGATGGAGAAGAGGCTTTAGACTTTACCTATAACAATAGATATGCCCTCTATCTTTTTGATATTAATGTTCCTCTTATTAATGGCATTGACCTTTTAGGAGATCTACGCAATGCCGAAGATTTCACCCCTACCATTATTATCTCAGCATTGGTTGATATTGAATCTGTTACAAAAGGGTTTATGGCAGGAGCTGATGACTACCTCAAAAAACCTTTTGACCCTGAAGAGCTTCTCATTCATATTAAAGCTAAAACAGGAGAGTTAAAACAGCAACTTCATTTTAGAAAATTTGAAATAGATATACAAAAAAATGAGATATTTAAAAATAATAAACTTCTGCAACTTGGAGAAGTACAAAAACGACTTCTTATTTCACTAATTCAACACTATCCCAACCCTGTTACGAAAGAGACTTTGCTTGAGCTACTAGAAAAACCAACCGATCTTGCACTTCGTGTCAATATTAATAAACTCAAAAAACAGTTGGGTCTTAAGATAAAAAGTATTCGTAATATTGGTTACCAAATAGATTAAGCATAAAACTATTTTACAATTCATATAACGTTCACACTAACAAAGTAAAATAAAGCATACTTATCTAGGAGTTATTATCTATGAAATACCAACGCTTTGTCTCACTCTCTGCTGGACTCTCATTTATTATTATTTTATATCTAGTGGAGTTCTCTACTTTATCCCTAACCGAAAGATAACGGCTTGGACTGATTGGTCTTTTTTAGGTTTGGACAAACAACAGTGGGATAATCTACACATTAACTTAGGCATCTTCTCCCTGTAACACTCTATAATATGCTACAAGCATCACAAAAATAAATTCTTCTTCATAAAAACTTCATAATTTATTTTTATAATTCTTTATAAAATAACTTTAGGAGCGTTCCCTATGAAACAGATAATCATTTCCTTACTGCTACTACTAAGCTTAACAGCTTGTGGAGGTAGTAGCACTTCAACCGATAAGAGTGACTCTTCCAATAGCTCTGAAGATAGAGAGCATAATGATGAGAATAACAACGAGGATTCAAATTCCAATAATAATCCTCCAACAACACAAAACAAAGGTGGCTATGCCTTAACTGCATGGAATGACTTGGGTATGCACTGTATGGATGGGAATGATTTTTCTGTTTTTTCAGTACTTCCTCCCTATAACAATCTTCATGCACAGCTAAAAGATAAAAATGGTGACCTGATTACTACAGGTGTTATCATTACTTACCAATCAACAATAGGTACAGATGGAAAAATAAATACCTCTAGTGTTGTAGCAAGTAATGGAAGTAGTAAAACAAACTTCTGGTCACATGTGAGTGACCTCTTTGGTGCCTCTTTAGCTGAAAACACTGGACTAACAGGTAACCCTATGTCTTCAACCTCACCTGAACCACTTACCTTTAATGCTACCCATAAATGGTGGGAAGCCGAAGGTATTCCTGTTACCCCTTATAATGATGATGGGTCTAAAAACTACTATCCACTTGTCCGAGTCATTGCTAAAGACAACAGTGGTAATGTTTTAGCCTCAGTCGATACGGTTCTTCCTGTGAGTGATGAAATGGATTGTAAACGCTGTCATGCTACTAATAGTGTAGCAAAAGCACGACCAAGTGCAGGATGGGTAAATAACAGTGATGCTCAAAAAGATTATAAATACAACATCTTACGTCTACATGATGATAAAGAGCCTAATGCTGTAAAAGACCATAAAACAGCACTTGTTGCTAAAGGGTACAACTATAATGATGCTGGGCTAGAAGCTACTGCCAAAGGTGGAACTCCTATTTTATGTGTGGCATGTCATAAATCAAATGCCTTGCCTGGTGTAGGGATAGAGCTGAAATCATTTACCCAAGCTATTCACTCTAAACATGCCAATGTAACTGACCCCATAACCAATAAGAAGTTAGGTGATTCAACGAACCGAAGCTCATGTTATGCTTGTCACCCTGGTGCTGCAACAGAGTGTCTAAGAGGAGCCATGGGAGATGCTAAAAATGCAGATGGAACAGCACAGATGCAGTGTCAAAGTTGTCATGGAACCATGAACCATGTGGGTGCTTCAAACCGTGAAGGTTGGCTAGATGAGCCAAATTGTCAAGCTTGTCACTTTGATGGAAAACGCGAGACATCAGCCATTGACCCTACGACAAATACTTTACGTCATGCTGTTGATACACGTTTTGCAACACTACCAAATACACCTACAGTTGGTAAAAGTCTTTATAGATTTAGTACAGGTCATGGAGGGCTACAGTGTGAAGCTTGTCATGGTTCAACCCATGCTATCTATCCTGCTCATGAAGCTGATAACAAGGTAAGTATGGAACTGCAAGGACATACAGGAACCGTAGCTGAGTGTGTAGCTTGTCATACTACTGTACCAAAAACCATAACAGGTGGACCTCATGGCATGCACCCTGTAGGAGACAGCTGGGTGAAAGGTCATGAAGATGTAGCAGAGAATAACCCTGCACAGTGTAAGGTCTGTCATGGAGCTGACTATAGAGGCTCTGTATTATCTGAAATGTTTACAACTAGAACACTCAAGGTAGAACATGGAACCAAAACCCTTGCTAAAGGGCATAAAGTAAGCTGTTATGATTGTCATAATGGTCCAAGTGGAGATTAAACTCTTTTAACTATCGAACAAGAATGGTACGCTTTTGCATACCATTCTTCCCTTTAGCTCCATGTTTACCATGAGAAGCATTTCTTAAAATACAGCCACTCAAAGACCATAAGGTCAAAAATATCAATATTGTTTTAATCATTTTTCATCCTTTTATTGTAAATATAATCCCAATCCAAAACGGAAAGTATTATCATATGAGTAGTCATCTAAACCATAAGTATAAGATGCTGTTGCAAAAATATTTTTATTGAAACTATAACTGTTATACCAAGTCAAACCTTCTTGAGCATCTTCATCTGGATAATTAGAACCTGTATAGTTATAAGATACTGCACTATAAAAAGATGGTGTCACAGCATAACCTGTACCTATAGAAAAAGAGCTATAGTCTTCATAATCTATCGTATCATCATCTCCACTAAAAGTATAACCTCCATAAAGAAAAATATCCTGTTTACTGTTAACAAAATAGTCATAATTTAGACCAGTAAAATAGTCATCATCTCTACTGTTGCTATTATCGACCATCTTCGTTCCTGCTGACAACTTTAGCCTAGCATTTGCTAAAGGAAAACTATAACCACCCATTAAATAGATATCATTATCACTATCTGAATTATCTTCGGTTAGGGTACTCTTGGTTGTAGAACGGCTATTTGAGATGGAGATATCCCAATTGTGATAACGATAGTTAGCAAAAAGGTCAACATATTCATCATCTTCATACTCGTCATCTCGTTGAATGCTACTACCTACTTTCAAAGTTACTGCACCCCAATAGTCAGAATTGGATGATTTTTTACTGATATTAACAGCACAACCATTTTTATCTACAAAGGCATCAAAGGGAGTATTAGAACAACGATCAATTGTATCTTCAACACCATCAATATCATTATCTTGAAATGCAAACAGAGAAGAGGAGAGCAGAAGTGTTAGAAACACGGTTTTATAATACATATTAAATCCTTTAAACTATAATTTGAGAGCAGAAAACTGCTCTCATCGTAAACAATGAGCTATCGGTTATGACCTATACCCTGTCCTCCTTGTCGTTGCCCTTGTTGCATACTTCCAACTCCTGAACCATCACGAAGATGTTGTTGAATACCTTGGTTAACACCTCTTTGTTGAGGAGCTTGACTCCTATGACTTTCTATCTGTGCTGTCTGATGTGTCTCTAACTCTGTTGCATCAATCATACTATCACCATTGATATCGATGCTAGCAAAATCAGGTGCATCATCAGCATTCGCAAGAAGTCTCCCTTCTGCACTATTTTCAGCCAATCTATCAGCTCTTACTGCATCAAACTCTGCTTCACTTATAAGCCCATCACCATCCGTATCAAAATCAATAAGTTTTGGTTGATTTGCAAGGTTTCCACCACCTTGTCCACTACCCAGTCCTACTGGATTAGCTTGGCGTGATACTCTTAAAGCTTCCAATTCATCACTACTCATACTATCAACACGACTTAACATCTCTGTTCTGTAATCAGCTTGCTCATCTACAGCGACTGTTCCTCTAAGCTCTATTAACTCTTCTGTTGTCATAGAGGTAAAATCTGTTGCCATTAAGCCTAATGTCAATAAACCTAAAGTTAAAACTGTCTTTTTCATAATAAATCCTTTTATATTATTAATTTTTCTAAAAGTCAACCCTTTAGATAAGAAAATTATAGAGTAAGTTTGTTACTTATTTGTTACTTTAAGAAACATTTTTATTGGAAAATAAATATTTTTAAAAGTATAGTTGTAAATTAATATTATTGATAAAAAGATAAGATAAGTAACCCTCCCTCATCCTAAGGGAGTATAGGGGGAAAGCAGATAAGAGGTAGAGTTACTTTGGAATTAAATTCCATAGAAATAATACAATACGAATGTTAACGCAATGTTAATTCTTTTTCAATCCTCTACCCATTCCTTTAAAACCTTGTTGAGGATAATTATCGAACATCCAGTTAGCAATAGTTTCTAACTCTTCAGGAGTCACATTACCTTTTTGAGATGGCATAAGACCAAAACGTTTAATCTTCTGAGGCATACATATCGCTTTAGCTTCAGAAGGATTAACAACATAATCTTTAATAAACGTAACGGCTTCAGTTTTATCACTATAGCTCATTTTTAAGTGTCTCATAACTCCATTAAGTGCTGGGGCAACAACTGTTGACATATCTTGTGTTTTACCAAGTGTATGACAAGATATACACTTCTGAGTAAATAGCTCTTTACCCTTACTATCTGGAGTAACTGCTACACTCTTTTGTGCCATTTTTTGAGCTTTTGGCTTCATGGTTGCTAGTTTTAAAAGTGTTTCAAATTGCTCAGGGGAGAGAACATCTTGAATATCATAAATACATTGTAAGTGTGCTTTGGTTAAATCGGTACGGAGTTTAGAGATTTTCTCTACCAATTCATATTGAGTTTTTGGCTCTTTATGCTCTTCTAACATTGCTTTAGCAAGTTCACTTTCCATTGATTTAATCTCTTTTGCTACTTTTGCAGCTACAGGAACCGTAGTATTTTTCATTTTAATCAATTGGTCAAGTTGCTCTTTAGAAAGGTTGAGTTTATCACTCTGTGGGTGAAAGAGTGAAACACCTACCAAGAAAGGTAGGTTTTGGTTAATCATAAAATAATCTTTTGGAAAAGCTTCTTTCTTGGCTCGATAGAAAGGTGATTTCTCCCCTGCCATCTGAGCCAATTTTTTAGCTCCTTCACCTTTTTGCATGTTGGGTGCTGCCATAAGGCTGGTCATGAGGGTTAAAGATAAAGTTGTTAAGAGTGCTATTTTTTTCATTATAAATCCTTTTTTAGTTTATAAAAAGATTCTAGCACTACTGTATTAACTCAATGTTAATTTTTACCACGTCCATTTCCATTGCTATTGTTTCCTTTTCCATTACTATTCATATTTTTATTTCCACTATTTCCCTTTTTATTTTTATTTCCATTTTTATTTTCTTTTCCATTCTCATTAGTTGGATAGTCAAGGTGACAATAGTTAACATGTCCTATGGTTCCAAGAGAACAACAACCCTCTTCCATACCTAAGTTTTTTAAACCTTTATCAAATGCCCAGTAGTGATTATAGCTTCCATCTCTCAAAACTTTAAATGCCTCGACAACATCTTCTGCCTCAGATGCTTCTGCCACATCAATAAAATAATCTAAATCATCAATATCAGTAACCTCTACCATACAACCAACCTCTAAAGCATCTCTTTGAGAATCAATTCCTTTGTCATATAAAGTATTATAGAGCTCTTGAATAGCAGGGATATCATACTCTCCACTTGGCATATCATAAACATCAGTATCTCTATCTGCACTTGGAGTAGAAACATTAGTAAGATCATCAGAACTTAGTTCATATCTATTAACAATATCTCTAACAATTCCTATATGTTTAATTTCTGATTTTTCTGAAATATTTTGAAGTTGATTAATTTCAATATCATTTTCATCTAAATGATAATTATAAAGATTTTGATATATATCATAAGCAAGTCGCTCTTCATTTCCCATATAGGCTATAGCATTTTTTAATTCTGGCGTTAAGGTTGATTCTGCATAGTTTTCAAGATTAAATCCATTGCCATTTGATTGAGCAAACATAAGTGTTGTTAAAAGTCCTAAAGACAAAACGGTTTTTTTCATAAGTAAATCCTCTTTTTATAAAAATATTTCCCAATAATTATTAGGTTATAGGATGTTATCCTATGTTTATTACCTAAATATTACTTGTTAATAGAAAAAAGAAGAGGGAGAGTCGATAAATAGAGTAGCATCATCTACTACTCTATTTTATATACATAGGAGACTAAATTTTATTATTCGTTATCTGATCCATGCTCAGTTACAGGGTAGATACCATCTTTATTTGTTAAAAGAGTATCACCTTCTACATAACATCCGTTCTCTACACCAGCATTTTTAAGACCTTTATCAAATGCCCAATAGTGATTATAACTTCCATCTCTAAGTACATTAAATGCTGCAACCACATCTGTTGCATTTGACTCTTCAGCTAAAGTAATGTACTTATCTAAATCTTCTACATCAGTAACTTCTACCATACATCCTACCATTAGTGCTTCTGTCTTAGATACCATACCTTTTGTATAAAGAGTATTATAAAGTTCTTGAATAGCTGGAATATCATATTCTCCACTTGGCATACTTTCAAATGTTACATCTCTATCTGCTACACCTTCTGAAACATTGGTTACATCTTCTGCTCCAAGTGCATATCTTTTCACTAAATCTTGGACAATTCCAACATGTTTAACTTCTGATTTCTCAGAAATATTTTTAAGTTGCTTTATCTCATCATCATTCTCTGTTATATGATAAGTATAAAGATTCTGATAAACATCATATGATAAACGCTCTTCATTACCCATATATGCTAATGCGTCTTTTAAATCTTGTGTCAGTAGTGAAACAGGGTATTGAGAAAGATCAAACTCTCCATCTTGAGAACCTTCAGTTTCATTATTCTCTCCATATCTTGGTCCATTACCATAAGAACCCCTGTTATCATTAGTTTCACCTACAGGTTCATCTTCATGTCCTTCATCTGGTCTTTTACCTTCATTCCACTCTCTTTGACTATTATCAAAGTGATCATTTGCATTATCCTCTGAAACATCAATTAGACCATCATAATCTCTATCTAATGAGTGCTTGTCACCATTATCAATAAGTTCAATCAAACTACTTTCATTATGCTCTGCGATTGATGTCTCTTCTATATCTTCTAATCCAGCAACAACATTTTCAGGAATAATAATACCATTAGAGACATTTCCATCAACATCTAAAGCTTGAAGTGTTCTAAGTAATAGAGTCTCTTGTTCTTCGTCTCCTGCAGATAAAGTCGCTGGTGTTACAAGACCTTCTTCTGTCGGTGCTACTTCTCCTAAAAGTAAGTTACCAATATATAGTTTTACTTTATCACCATTTTTATATTGAAATCGTCCAAATGCATCTGTTGTTCCATTGAGTCCAGAAGTAGTATTGTAATCTACATTGGCTACAGCAGCATCAATAAAGTAACCTGTTAATGATTCTGTAGAAGAATCGGTTGAAGAACTACTTCCACATCCTACTAAAAGTGCTGCAGTTGCAAGTGATATGCTGCCTAATGTTAATGTTTTTTTCATATTTAATCCTTGTTCTTTGTTTTATAGAGCGTAGTTTAACGGAGTTTTATTACCTAAATATTACCTGTATTAAAAATATTAATAATTACAATAAGGTAACTAATAGGTAATAAAACTATGTTACACTTTTACAATCACACCCTATTAAGCTATACTATTTATACGCTATTAAGTGCTATTATCTTTATCTTACGATAAAAAGGAGGTTATATGAGACCCTTAAAAACTATAAGCTTACTAAGCTTACTTTTCTATTTACCGTTATATGCTGAAGAGATTTTCACAACTGCACCAATAGTAAAACAAGAGCCTATGCCCATAAACAAAGAGGAGATAATCCTCCCTAAAGAGAGTGAGTCTGTAGTAACTCCAGCCCCTACAAGTACTACGCAAGAGCTTACTATTCAAGAGCTTATTGAACAAGTTAAAAGTGCTCCAGATGAAAGTAAAAGAGTACTAATGAACCAGCTAAAAGTTCAACTAAAAACAATGAATCAAGAGAGTAGACATAAAGCAATAAAAGAACTTAGAAAATCTTTTATAAAAAAAGAGATGCATACTAAACAAAAGAACCATGAAACATCTCAACATAGCAACCACCAACCAAAATTTAGACACCTCCAACAAGGAGGAAAGCATAATTCAACTCCTCAACCAGGTCGAGGTGGAGGATCTGGGCAGCAAGGAAATGGACAGAAGTGATACGACTATATATCTTTTTACTACTTATAAACATACCGATTCATGCATTTGAAGATGATGATATTGATGGAGTAGAAAATAGTAAAGATTTATGCCCCAATACCTCATTTGAGGATACGGTAGATGAAGAAGGATGTCCAGAGAATCAACACTACAAGGGAAGGATTACTCTATCTATAGGTAGTGATATTAATATAGATGACTCCACCACTACTGACTACAACTTCTTTAGTAACTACAACTATAAGGCATGGGATTTTTCACTCTACAGTTCACAACAAAGCTCACTTGATACCAACAATAACGAAAGCCAATCAGCAGGAGACCTATACCTCTCTTCAAGTTACAATAAAAGTAAAGGAAACCTCTATACCAAACTAACTTTTGGAGCTAAAATAGCAACAGGAGACAATGAAATAAGTACAGGAGAGAGTGACTACTTTACCAACCTATATATAAGTTATGCTTTCACCAATAAACTAGCCATTTTATCTTCTCTAAGTTATACACTTACAGGAGACAGTAACGAAACAACTTATAACAATCCACTAGGTTACTCTTTGGGTATTGGATACATGCTAAATGATGCATGGTACAGCTCATTAACATACCAAAATGTTGACTCTATTTATGAAGACAGTGAAAATTATCAATCAATCTCACTCTTTAATAGCTATAACTTCAGTGATAATTTTTTTGGAACCCTTAGCTACACTAAAGGATTAGATGACCTATCTTATGACCAGACTATTTCCATTCGATTAGGAGTTAACTTTGAATAAACTGCTACTCCTAGAGGATACTCCAAACTTAGCTAAAACCCTTATAAAATACCTCAAGTTTAACGACTATGAGGTTGACTGGGCAAAAGATGGAGAAGAGGCTGTAGAGCTAAGTTATCAAAACAAGTACCTACTCTATCTTTTTGACATCAATGTTCCTAGACTCAATGGTATTGATTTACTTAAGTCTCTACGAGATGCAGAGGATTTTACTCCTGCTATTATTATCTCTGCCTTGGTTGATATTGAATCTGTAACAAAAGGTTTTATGGCAGGAGCTGATGATTATCTAAAAAAGCCTTTTGACCCAGAAGAGTTACTACTGCGTATTAAAGTTAAAACTGCTTCACTCCAAGAAAGTATCACGTTTAAGGAATATGAACTTTATCTACAAAGCAATGAAATTTGCTATAAAGGAGAACCACTCTTCCTAGGTACTGTTCAAAAGGGTATTTTTATGGCTCTTTTAAAAAACAACCCTAACCCGGTCACCTATGATGAACTACTCAATCTCCTTGACAAGCCTAGTGAAAATGCTCTCCGTGTCAATATAGCAAAACTTAAAAAAATGCTCAACCTTGAGATAAAAAGCATACGAGGAATTGGTTATAAAATTATATGAAAAGGAATCACTACTAAAGAGTTTTAGCCTCTTTTTTATTATGATGGAGCTTTTTTTAGCTTTTATTTTTTACAACTACTACAAAATAGAAGAGGAGCATCTAAGTGAGCAACTCTTTTTAGAAATGAAAAACTATAGCTTTAACTTTGATGATGAGCGATTCAATATGGCAATCGTCCCCAAAGCAGAAGAAAATCAACTCTATGAACTCTATTTTGATGAGCAAAACCTCTACATCTTAACCCCTTTTCTAGAGCAGAACAGCACTTTAGCCATTCTTTATCCCCTCTCTTCTTATCAACAAAAGCTTAATGAAGTTAGAAAAGATATCCTCCTACAAGCCTTACTGCTATCACTCATCTCAGCTTTTCTCTCTTTTATCTTCGCCCTCTACGCCCTCTCTCCTATTCAGGAGTCTTTGAGACTCTTAGAAGAGTTTATTAAGGACATCATTCATGACCTTAACACGCCCATAACCTCCATACTTATCAATCTAAAAATGATGGAAAAGAGTGAAGAGACAGAGAGTATAGAGCAGAGTACCAAAGCCATCTCTATGCTCCATAAAAACCTTGATATCTATCTAAAGAACAGTAAACTAGAGAGTGAAAAGTTTATGCTTAGTGAAGTGCTCAATGAACAAGTAGAATTTTTTCAACCTCTCTATGATCACTTAAACTGGATACTTAAGTTAGAAGATAGAGTCATCTATAGTAATAAGAATGCTCTTAGTAGAATTATTTATAATTTGTTGAGTAACGCATGTAAATACAATACTAGTAATGGATTTATACACATAGAAAGCAGAAATAAAAAACTAATTATTAGTAACCAAAGCCATGGTATTAAACATCCAGAACGTATCTTTGAACGTTTCTATAAAGAGAGTGAACGAGGTTTAGGAATTGGTCTTCATATTGTTGACAAACTAACCAAAGAGTTGGAGATTGAAAAACAACTCTATATAAAAGATAATATTGTCTCGGTTGAGTTAACATTAAATTAACACTAATTCTATATAATTCTAAGATGCATTGTAAAACAATAGACCTTACGTTAGAAAAGTCTCTATATTATTAAAACCCATCATACTCATTTATCTTCTCTCCATAAAGTGGCTCTTCTAAAAAGCGTTCATCCGTACTATTAACAAAAAAGAGTGTCGGAAAAATGGTTGAGTAGAAAAGCTCTATAGGATAAGAGATTTCACTCTCATAAATAAGCATAACAGCCACATATTTTTCGTTAAAAGTATCTATATAGTTACGATTCATAAAACTTTTAACTATCACCTCATTACAAAGTTTACAATCTTCTTTCACTAACAAAACCATCATAGGCTTCTTCTCTTTTTGTGCTTCTTCCAACGCTTTATCATAATCACCCAGCCATGAGATATGGTTTGCATTTCCAAACGATAAAAATAGTAGCAGAAGAAGTATAGCTCTCATACTATTTTATCTCATACTCTACTAGCTCACCATCTAATGTTTTTAGAAACTCTACTACCTCATCTATCTGTTTAGGGGTAAACTCATTTCCTAGTTGGTACTTACTCATGATTCTAACTACCTCTTTTAGCTCTTTGACTGCTCCATTGTGAAAATAAGGAGCAGTTTTCGAGATATTTCGTAAAATAGGTACACGAAACTTTAGTCTGTTATCTTGCCCTAAAAATCCACCCTCATTTATAAAAGGGAAAGGACTCTCTTTTATTCTCAAATCAGGCTCAAATATCATCCCAATATAATCAGCTAAATATCTTCTAAGAGGAAATTTCTGAATACTCTGTCCACCTACCGACATACCTGTATGACACCCTTTACACCCTTTGGTTAAAAAGAGTGCCATACCTCGTTTGGCTTTTGCACTTATGGCAGAGTTATCTCCCTCTAAAAACTTATCGTATGCTCCATGTGTTAGTAGCGTTCTCTCATATGCTCCTATGACATTTCGTACATTTTCAAAGCTTATAGCAGAGCCAAAGATCTCTTTAAATTTTGTAACATACTCAGGTATTTTATTTAATCTTTCTACTACTTCATTAGGCTTCATATTCATCTCAAATGGAGCCTGAATAGGACCACCTGCTTGTTCTTCAACATCTTTTGCTCTTCCATCCCAAAACTCTGCTTTAGCTAATGCAGAGTTTAGTACAGTAGGAGAATTTAAAGCAGAAGGATTTTCTCGTCCATAATAACCAATAGCCGTAGGTAAATTATCATCACCACCTTGGTCAAGTAGATGACAGGTGGCACAAGCAATGGTTTTATCTTTAGAGAGCAGTTTTTCATTGTAAAGCTCTTTTCCTAAAGCAATTTTTTTAGGAGTCATTCTATTGTCAGGATTGTCAACCACTGCTAAAAGTTTTGTATAGGTAGTTGGTGTGGGTTTCATATTGGTCGATAACGCTCGTTCTCGAAGTTCATTATCGCTAAAGATTTTCACCTCTTTATGTGGCAATAAAAAAGGTAATAGAAAAATTAAAGTTACAACAAAAAGTGTTATAGTAACAGGGTGCAATAGTTTTTTCATTATCTGCTCCTTATAATATTTATTATATTAGAAAGTTATAAGTAATTTCAATAGGATTTTAGCAGTAGAAGGTTTTTCTTTTAGCATAAAAGGGTTTTTATCGTTTTAACAAATCCTTCGGATAAACCCCATAAGTCTCAAAAAATAGCTTAGAAAAATGCCCTTGGTGTTTGTAGCCTACCCTTTTAGCTATGTCACCAATGGTCATACACTCTTCTCGTAAAAGTAGATTTGCCTCTTCAAGTCTTAAGCGTTGCACATAGGCATAAATGGTGCTTTTATAAACCTTTTTGAAAACTTTTTTTAATTTTGACTCATTGGTGGCACAAAGATGAGCTAAAGCTTCAATGGTGGGAGGTTCATTAAAAGAGTTTAAAAGATGATTTTTTGCTCTGAGTGCTATAGCTAACTCCTCTTCATCTATCTCTTTATCAAGCATATCTAGCAGAGAAAAACGATGGGTTATAAACTCCATTACTCTGTACATACAGCCAATACTTCTCATTTGCTTGTCCTCTTTTGTGTCTATGATTTTTTTAATAAGGTAGAAACTTAAAGCATCTATAGGTTGTTGATTTATCTGCTCTAATACAATCTCGTTTTGTATCTTTTCATAAAGAAAATCAATGGGTTCATTGGCATTAAAACTCAAATAACGCTTTAAAAAAAAGTCAGCTATAAAAAGAATAAACGCTTCACCATTCATGGTTAAAGAAAAGTCTTGTCTAGAAGAGCCATAAATGGTTATGATATTCTCTTTTAAAGTGTAGGTAACATTTTCTATATGGTTAGTTATATCTACTGTTCCACTCTTGACTACTACCATCATAAGCATTCTGTCTAAGTTTTTTAACTCAACAGTTTTACTTCTATTTTTGAGAAAGATATCATAAAAAAAGATACCATTTGATATATCTACCTTGGTTAAACCTTTTACAGACTCATCTATCTGGTAGCGTTGGGTAGGGGTATTGAAAAATAGACTCTCCATTATAGTTTATAATATTCCCTAACTCGTCGTTCAAAATCTTCATCACTAAGCTCTTTTCTCATAGGTATAAACTTACTAGCTTTATCGCCAACAGTAGCACGAGCTGGGAACTTTTCATTTTCTATGATTTCTAAAATCATCTCTGCAACTTCCTTTACGTCATTACCACCATTTATCTGCTCTATTATGTTGGGGGCTAAGTTTGCAACCAGTTTTGCATAAGGGGAGTTTTTATCAAAAGTTTCCAAATTGGTTACTAGGTTTGAGCGTGCAAATTGGGTGTTGAAAAAACCTGGCATAACAGAGTGTACCCTTATACTAAAGTCTCTTAGCTCATAACGTAAAGAGTCGGTAACACCTTCAACAGCATATTTACTAGAGTTATACATAGTGAGTAACGGTAAGCCTATTTTCCCAAGAAAAGAGCTAATGTTTATAATGACACCAGACTGCTCTTGTCGCATAAGAGGAATAACTGCTTTACAGACACGTAACAGACCAAAAACATTGACGTTAAACTGGTTATACATCTCCTCTTCATTCATCTCTTCAACCGTTGAGACTAGACCATATCCTGCGTTGTTAACCAAAATGTCTATTTTATCTATACTTGATATGGCTTTTTGAATACTTTGACTACTTGTGATGTCTAATTCAACTACATGTATATTTTCTAATTTTATATTAGAAAGTTTAGAAGGGCTTCGTGTTCCAGCATAAACTAGGTAACCTTTTTGAGCTAAGTAAAGAGCAGTAGCCCTACCCATGCCCGAACTTGCACCAGTAACAAGAACAGTTTTTTGCTTTTTCATTAGATACTTACCCCTCTAGTCGAACCTTAGGTTCTTTATCTTCCAATAAAAATATAGGCTCCGAGAATGGAGCCAATTTTGCTAAAAAGTTTAATAATGAAATTACAGGTGAACCATAAAAAAACTTTACATCTGGGTTATAAACCCATAGCTGGTCAGCATATTGATAAACTTTATGAGGAGTATCACCCACATTGTCACCATCTCTATCGAACCCTGCATAGTTATCCCAGTAGTTTCCTACTATCTCATTTTCGTTTGTTTTACTTCCTCTACTGTCATTAACGATATCTTCTATATTCCCTTTAATAGTATTGGTTTTAATAATATTATTTTCACTTAGAGAATGAAAATGTAATGCCTCTGCATTATAAAGAACATTGTTTCCTTCTATCCAATTATGCGTGTCAGGTTCGAAAGGAGACCTATCGATGTAAATACCTTGAGCACAGTATATAATGGTGTTATCTTTTAGTGTAAAGTTAGATACATCTTTCATACCTATCCCCATACCTGTTGCTCCTAGTGAGCTTTGTATTAAGTTTCCTGTCGCAATGGTATCTTTGGAATACATAAAAAATATTCCTACTGAATTGTACTTATAGGTATTGTTTTTCACAATATTTTTACCAGCATACATAAAGTGCAAAGAGTAACGATTATGCTCACCATAGTTCTCTTCTATAAGATTTCCATGAGAGTACCATACCACCATGTCACGCGATTTGATAAGTCTATTTTTTTTAACAATATTGTCATGACTATACCAAAGACGAAGTCCATCACCACGTAGTCCAAGGTCATAATCTTTTGAACTAATGGTATTATTTTGAATAAGTGAATTATTAACCATCTGCATATCTATACCAAAAAGACAATCATCTATAACACAGTCACTCACTTCACACTGTTTTGCATTGGTTATCAAAATAGCTGCATCCAGTGTATGGGTCATATCTCCAGAGTTAATAATTTTTAGGTTTTTAAGTGTGACAAATGAACTTTCTACTTTTATAACTGTTCCCTTACCTTCTCCATCTATAACAACACCATCCTCTTTACCTATAATGGTGAGTGGCTTTTTAATAACTATACTCCCCTTATAAATACCCTTTGGTAGCTTTAAAATAGAACCCTCTGGAGCTTTATCTATCGCTTCTTGTAGAGCATTTGCGTTTGCAAAAAGGAACAATGATAAAAGAATTGTTAATACTCTAATCAAATTTTATGCCTTTGACTCTCTTATTGCTTTTTGCCTAGCAAGAAATGCCAAAAGACTAAAAATAGAGATAAGAACAATCAAATAAAACCCAATTGTCGGATAAGAGTGTGTTACAAACTGGGCAATCTTTCCATCACCAAATACGGTAGGCATAAATGGTTTTATTTTAAATGCACCCCAATCATGAAGATTATGCCCAAACCAATATAACCAATAGGAGTAATCAGCAATAAACAGTATAGGAAGTGAGACAGGAATTAACATTGCATAAGTAAATATTTTTTTATTATAAGCAATAAAGTAAATCATAGCTAAACTCAAAAGTAAAAGTGCATAGATACCAATTTCACGTTCTATTGTTCCTCCAACCCACATTGGATCCATACCAACATAGTGGTTAATGGTGTTCATCTCATGGACTTCACCAGAGTAGCCATCAAAGTGAAAAAAAACAGGAATACCTTCAGGAAATGCCTCTTTTGGATAGTTTGGAGCTTCTAGCGAAACAGCCCATATAGGTAGAGAAGCAACCCCTATTTCAGAAGCACTTTTTATCATTCCATCTAGGTTATTATGTGACTCCTTGGGTGTAGCGATACTTTTGTATCTACCTTTATTATATAGGTTCCAAACAGATTTACTAAAAGTAGAAATCTCTTCTGGTTTACCATCATCTATCTTGTTTAAAGTACCATGAAAAGCAATCATAGGAAATGTAAAAGCTACAGTCATAATAAGTAGTGCTAAGGTAGCAAAAATCTTCGACTTCATAAAACTTGGGTGCATCATCTCTCCTCAAAGTGGTCTAATAAAACTTATAATTTAAATAAGTAAAAATTATAAGTTTCATAAATCTAGATTATTATATAATAAATAAAAGAGAGAGGATATGATTTACATCAAGTTTAAAGAGTAAACATGATAAACCATTACTTACATTTAAATGTACTTAAACTCAACTACATTAATCTGTTATAAAAAACCTTTTTGCACTCACCACAGTTATACCCTGTTTTTCAAAATACTCTGTCCATAAAGTTTTAACTTCATCTAAAAGTTCTCTTGAATGTTTACGACGTTCTATAATATGCATATAGATATGAATTTTGGAATTATGAGGAAGAGCATACTCTTTAATAGCTTCATCAGCAGAGACAACCTCTTTATAAAAATTAAATTTATAAGAGTTTTCCATAAAATCACTTATAATATGAATCTCAGCCTCTTGACTTTGAATATTGTCTACTATCTCTGTTACGGTCTCAAAAAGAGGAGAAGTTTTTGATTCATCTGGTTTTGCTAACATCTCTGTAATTTCAACTAGAGGTTCTTGAAATGCATGGTTATAGTTATTTTTTATATCACGACAATTCTCATAGAGTGCATTACAATCCGTATCGTTACCAGGACTACACTTATCAAAAAGTGTTTTTACCTTTGTCTTGTTCTCATCATCTCCATATATAGATAAAATATTTAGACGACTATTCATCGCCACACCTTCATGTATATCTGAAAGCCAACTATTCATTTTTTCTATATTATGACTGCTCCATTTATCACTTTTATCAATCAATACAATCTTCTTTAGTTGAACTACTTTATCTTTTGAACAGAGTGATTTTTCATCAACATTATATTTTTTTGGTTTTAACTGATATGATAGATAAAATATAGAAAGCCCCAATAGAACCAACGAAACAATAATAGCTATACCCTTTTTATCCTCTTTTGTCACAGCTCAAGCTCCCTATTTTTTTTAACCTGATAGAGTATCTTCTCTATGCTTTCATGACTTAAATATTTATCTTTTAACTCATCAAGCTCATTTTCGAAGAGCTTTTGATTTTCATAAAATTCATTCATGTGACCATTTACTTTAGTTAAAGTATCTTCAAGTAGTTGTTGTGACTCTAATAATCTTTTGTTATTAAGCTTACTTAAACCACCTTCACCTACTAAAAGTCTATCACTATAATCAAAACTCACTCTATCTCCATAGACAAATCTTGCTCCATTTCTATATGAGCTTATTAATGTTCTAGCACCCTCTATAGCTCGAAGATGATAACCAGTATAAGTATTAATAAATGCACTCATATCCGAATGAAGATTATCTAAACTCTTTTTTGATGCAGCAAGGGTTGCCACCATCTCATCAGACTTTTTTAATGAGACAGAGTAGAGTTCTCGCATCAATTTTCTTGCCTGCTTTTTAGAACTTAAAAACTGATCTTCTTTCTCTCTCCATCTACGATAAACAGCTCCATATCCAGGGTATCTGTCATCTAAGCTCATACCTTTAAAAATGCTGAATAATGTAACTAATAATCCTAGAGAGATTAAAATTATGGTCTCCATATCATGTAAAGCAAAAGGTTGTTTTAACATCGGTTCAACAACAGACCATATCTCCACATGAGGATTACTACTTAAAATCTCACGATAATGAGCAATAAAAAGATGTAATACAAAAATAGTTACCAACAGAAGTGTAAAAGTAAGCAGTCCTAATATCTTTTTAAACCATGAAACATGATTTTTATAGCGTAAAACATAACCAGCTATGGTAGAGAGTGTAACGTTAAAAAAAGAGGTAACAAACCCTATAAGTACACCACCTAAAAGTCCTAAACTTGAAGCTTCACCAAAAAAATAAGCATTGATAAGTGCTTCTACAAAGATAAATACAAATATCCATGCAAAATGTAAGATATAACTTTTAGGATAATAAGCCTCTCTTTTACTTAACTTATTGGCTAAACGAAAGGTATTTAGTTCATTACGAAGGTCAAGTCTTCTTTCTTGATTCTCCTCTTCTTCATGAATAAATGCATCATTTATACTGCTAGACTTCTCTTTAAAAAATCTATACAATTTAGAAAAATTAATATTTTCAAGTTCAACTTTTTCAACAAGAGTATAAACCTCTTTTTTGATTTCAATTGCCTTTTTAGTGCCATACTCATTGAGTTGTTTAATATACTGATTGACATCTGCTATATAACTATTTTCATCATCAGTACGCTTATCTTCATTTGGCATGGGATTATTAGAAGCAAACTTTCCACCCTCTAATCTGGGTTTTAATCTCTTGTTTACCTTCTCAATATCATACCATCCAAACTCTTCAAAAACTAAACCCTGCTTTGTTTTTTTAGTTCGCCAAGCCATTATTATCCTCAATATAAAGAATTATATTTAAACACTGCTAAACATATTTTAATGATTATAGCCAAAAATAACAAAAACTAAATATAACTCCCTTCGTTAAAGTGTTTTAAAGGGTCACATTCTCCAAAAACTCAATCTCACCCCATCGAATAACAATTAAGTCTATAGAGAAAACCATATCTAAACCTTTCTCTTTCATATAGTAGTATGCTGAATTAATAACTTTACGTTGTTTCGATGGTGTAAAGTTATAAATGGGGTCAAAATCTGCCTGAGCTGACTTCACTTCTATAAAATGAAGTACCCCATCTTGCATAGCAATAATATCTATCTCACCCAACTTACGAGCATAATAGTTCTGCTCTATAATCTGAAAACCCTCAGCTATAAGAAATGCAATTGCTTTGGCTTCGTTCTGACTTCCAATAATAGTGTTATTAAGTTCATGTCGCATAATAAGACCTTTTTTATTTCAATTATAAATAAAAAAGGTTAGATAAGAGGAAAATATGGCAAATTGTCATACTTTTGTAGGGTGTTGTGCCTCACAACACCGTATTATGATATTTTGAGGTTAATTAAAATATATGTTTAGTTTTGACGGTGTTTTCAGGGAAAAACACCCTACCTATCATTATTGAGGAACGACAGAAACACGTAACGATTTAAACCGAGCCGTCATTATCAACTCATCCATCTCATCACCAAATATTGCGTTAATACGAGAACGAGCATGATGGAAAGTAGTAAACAGAGTACGAGGTTTAATCTTATCTGTATATTTTACATTCAAAACAGAAGTCTCACCATATTCAGTTTTCAAAATAACCTTATCTCCAAACTTACCCTCATCTTCCACTGAAGCTAAAAGTGTATCTTCACTATGGTTATTAAAAAGTTTGGCTGTATGTTTGGTTTGAGCAGCATTATTATAGTGTGCTAAAGTTCGTCCTGTAGTCAAGTAGAAACCATCAAGTCCATCTGCATAAAACTCTTTGTCTAAAATCTCCTGTATCATTCCTCTTGGTTCATACTGCTTATAGACGTACTTACCTAAACCATCATCTGTTCTAAAATCCAGTAGGTGTAAAATTGGTGTATCTTCATGATAAATTGGCCACTGCATACCACGTTTTCGGTGTCGTGCAAGTCTGTAGTATTTAGCTCCAGAGAAACGTCTGTGAGCCACCTCTGTTACCTCATGCCATACTTCTTCACTACTCTCATGCTTAAAGTCACCACCAAGTTTATTGGTCAGCTCTTTAATCACTTCCCAATCATCTGGTAAATCACTCTGTACTAATGGTTGAGATAAGTGTAACCTTCTCATAGCATTGACATAAACACCCGTCTTCTCATAAGCCGAACGCACCCCAATAACAATATCTGCATACTGTGCAATATCGGTCATAAATAGCTCTTGAACCATAATGAATTCTAAGTTCTTTATCGCTTTTTCTATTTTATTAATATTTGGATGAATATGAGTAATATCTTCACCCATATTAAGCAGAGCTTTTATATTCCCATCAATCATACCATCTATAAGTTGAGGTGTCATAAGCCCCACATTTGGAGCATCTTGATAGTCAGGTAAGTAGTAAGGTAGACAACCCATATCACAAGCACCTTGCACATTATTTTGCCCACGTAGAGGCATAAGTCCTGCTCCACGTTTACCAATATTTCCTGTCATCAACGCCAAGTGGGTAATTGCCATAACAGCATGTGAACCATCCAAGTGTTCAGTAATTCCAAGCCCCCAAAATATCATAGAGTTTTTAACAGCATACTCACGAGCAATATTTGGAATCATCTTTGCCAAATACTCATAGCCTTTCACATCTTTAAAAAAATCAGGGTTAGCATACGGGTCATTTAGAATTTTTTCTTTAAACTCCTCAAACCCTTTGGTACGATTGTTTATAAAACTCTCATCATATATCTCTTCATCTATTATCACATATGCCATCATATTCAAAATAAGTAAATTTGCCTCATAAGGGATAATACAATTATGTTTTGCATACTTTACAAGCTTGGTTTCACGCACATCTATAACAGCCAAATTGTTACTGTTTTTAGCCATATCAACCATACGGTTAGAGATAATTGGATGAGCCTCCATGGTGTTAGAACCAATCACCACCATAAACTCTGTCGCATAAATATCATCATAAGGGTTAGTTGCAGCACCCTCACCTATGGTCGTCTTCATACCTTTTAGCGATGGAGAGTGACAAACTCTAGCACAGTTGTCTACATGTGGCGACTCCATCGTTTCACGACAAAATTTCTGAAACGAATATGAGCTTTCACAATTGGTTCTAGCTCCACCAATAGCACAAAAACTCTCAGCCCCAAAAGTATCTTTTATCTCTTGAAGTTTTAATGCTGCTATAGAAGTTGCTGTATCTAAATCACAAGTCCAAAAAGTATCGTCAAATACTTTGAGCTTATCTTCAAACTGCGATTTTAGCTTTGGGTTCTTATCTATAAAACTTCGACGAATACGAGGCTCTCTTATTCGCTCATCTGAATCAACAAAATCAAATCCAAACTTTCCTTTAATACAAAGTTTACCTTGAGAAACCACTCCATCTTTTTGAGCATAGATTTTAGTAATTTTATTATTTTCAACTATTCCTGTAATGTCACACCCTACACCACAGTAAGTACAAACACTCTCTATCTCTTTTACGTCATATTTCATTGTCATTGAATTACCCTTGAAATTTTTAACTTAATTAAGATTATTTTTATCCTATTTTTACTTAAAATGAAGATGATTTATAGAACTTTTTCTTATAATTAAAGTTTTATAAAAAAAATAGGAGTAATTTACTCCTATTTTAAGTAAAGTTTGTTATTATCCAAGAAATACAGATAAATAAAGGATTTAAATATGTTTAAAATCAACATAGACAAAGAGTGTGGATGTTTCAAAAAAAGTGCCTACGATAATAATATGAGTTTTAACTCAAAAGATGATGCATTAATTCAAGCACAAAGTATGGTAAACCACATGAATACAAAATTTTGTGGAAAACACGATTTTACACTAAGTGAAGACGGTCAAAACTTTAGTATTGCTATGAATGCACCTACTCAACCAGCAACCTCTGGTGGTTGTTGTGGTGGTGGTCACTGTTCGTAAACAGTAGAAGAGTCTTAGCTAAAGTAAGACTCTCCTCTCTTTAAAATTATTGATGAAAAGATAATGAAAAGCTATAAGCATGTTGACCATAATTACGAGAAGGCAACTTGACTTTTAAATAAAGTTTTTTCCCTTTTTTTACACTTATAATATCATCCTCATATTTATACTCATTCCCAACTTGAACTTTAGGAACACCTGTAGGTTTAATAGTTACTGTACCATTAGCTTTAGGTATAAAGTAAAAATAATCTATATCGTCCGTTTTATTAATATAAGAATTAATCGTTGAACCATCAAAAATTTCTGTAGCTGTCTCTTTTGTATCTCCATATTCGTCAACTGTAGCTATCTCTGTTGTCTTAACTTCTAACGTATATAAACCATTATACAAAGACGCATCTACATAATAAGTACCTGCATCTAATAATAAATTTATTGGTCTATAAAGTGCAGAACCAGGAATACTACGATGGGAAGGAATTTTCTTTAAATCACTTGTATAAAGAGTTGCTCTTTTACTCTTATTAAAATAGTTAATATGTATTTCAACATACTGTTTTTTATCTAATGTAAATGAGAAAAAATCATGATCATCTGTATAGTTTTTCTCACCCTTGACTACTGTATTCACTGCAATTTTTGTAGCAGAATCTTTATCATTCCCATGTTTATCTTTACTGTTCTTATCCGTAATTTTAAGAAGAAGCGTTTTAGAAGTCTCTTTTCCATTAATATCTGTCACAATAAATTGTAAAAACTCTCGTCCTGCTACCGTAGGAACATAATCATTCTCTCTATTTTCTTCATCCCAATATAAAATCTCATCACCGAGTTGATTTTTTATTACCTTACCATTTAATTCCCAACGATAAGAGTCAACCAAATGTTTTTTACTAGCATCTACAATTCCACTAAGTGGTATAACATCCCCAACATAAACATCAAGATAATGACCACGAGAAAGTCTATAGTTTCCCTCAGGGCGTTGTTCACGTTTAACAGGAAATTCAGGTCTTATATCAAATGTTAAATCATTCTCATTTATCTTAATATTTGCTGTTGATTCAACATTTACAATCAATCGCTTTATATATTTTTTTCCTGATGTATCAAGTACTACAAATTTAAGAACATGAAGTCCATCTCCTTGAGGGAGATATCCATTTTCAGCATTGGCATCATCCCAATAGATTATCTCATCACCAGCTGTATTTTTTAATACTTTCCCATTCTCTTCCCACTGATAATGTTCAATCTTACTTCTATCTCCAGAGAGTACTTTCCCATTTAAATCTATAATATCTCCAGAGAGAACAGACTGCTCTACACCAGCATCTAATTTAAATTCATTTGATGTTGCTAGTATTAACTGTGTTAGCCCTAGCATCAAAATTAATCCATTAATAATCTTCATAAAAAACCCTATTTTTAAATTATAATATACAAATATAATTCAAACTGTAGTTACAGTTTGGATAAATATATTACATTCCATTATATGTTTTATTATGTTAATAATAGTTTAATTATATGTTATTAAATAATTTATACCTTACTTGAAGTTCCCAAAAACCAATGGAGCTTTTAAGTCAAGTTCTTTAACGGCTTTCATAACAGCTTGCAAATCATCTATCTTCTTCCCTGTAACACGAACCTCATCACCTTGAATAGACGGAGTAACTTTAAGCTTCAAAGCCTTAATAGCTTTTACTATCTCTTTAGCCTCATCTTTTTCTATGCTATCTACTATTTTATAGATAATTTTTTTGTTTCCTCCACTTATCCCTTCTGTTTTCACTTCTTCAAGTGACTTTCCAGCTATGTCTCTCTTAATAAGTTTTGAAATAAGTATATCTTTTAAAGCATCTATCTTATCTTCAGAAGATGAACTAAGGGAGACAACCTTTCCTGCTTCATTAAGGTTTATCTCTGCAACCACACCTTTAAAATCAAAACGTGTTTTTACCTCTTTTTGTGCCATAATAATTGCATTTTTCATCTCCATCATATCTAGCTTTGCTGTTATATCGAAGTAGTGGTCTTTTGCCATTTTTTATCCTTTTTATCTAAATTTTTAGAAAATTATATCAAGATTTAATAATATTTTCTAAAACCATGTAGCTCTTTATATGCTCTATAGTTAAACTTCTCTTTTACTTTAATATAGCTCTCTTTTTTACTGCTCTTTTTGTACTTTGTTTTCTCTGTTACCACATCTTTTTGTTTCTGTTTACGCATAGGGTCTTTTTCTATAAACATCTTCTCTCTTGTCCAAGGGTCCATCTCGGTATAGTACATCAGTGCCGAATAAGTTGAAGGGGTAGGAATAAAGACTTGAACCTGCTCAGGATTTAACTGCAACTCACTGTTGGCAAACTCTTTAAGGTTCTCCATATCTTTAAGCTGACTTCCTGGGTGTGCTGCTATGAGGTAGTAGGTCAAAAACTGCTTCTTCCTTGACTTCTTGTTTAGGTCATCAAAATCTTTTTTAAACCTCATCAGTGTAGATTTATCTGGCTTATTCATATATTTGAGTACTTTATCGTCTATATGTTCAGGTGCGACCTTCATCTGCCCCGATATATGGTGGTCTACCAAAGTTTTTAGGTACTGCTTTCCATGTTTGGTATCTTCTTGAATCAAATCGTAACGAATACCACTGTTAACAAAGGCTTTTTTCACATGAGGGAGTTCACGTATTTTCCCTAACAGCTCTATCTGTGGGGCATGGGTTGGTTTGAGTATGGGGCAAACTTGTGAACTGGTACAAGGTATGTCTTGACAGACTCCACTTTTAAGCTTTTTATCACACTCAAAACCATACATATTGGCTGTTGCTCCACCCACATCGTTAATGATTCCTTTAAAGTCTTTATGCTCTTTAAACTGGTCTATCTCTTCAACTATAGATTTCTGACTTCGACTACGAATGGTTCGCCCTTGGTGCACGGTAATGGCACAAAAGTTACACTCTCCATAACAACCATGATGTGTTGTCACCGAAAACTGTATGGTTTGTAACCCACGTACTTCACCTTGAGACTTATAGTAAGGGTGAACATCACGCTCGTACCCTATGTCATAAATGTGGTCTATCTCCTCTTCTGTCATGCTCTCTTGTGGTGGATTTTGTATAAGGTATCGGCTATCATGAAGTTGCATAAGCCCTTTAGAGACTCCAGGTTCATTATTGGCATAGAAGTGGTGAAACATAGAGATAAATGCTTGTTTGTCCTTAGCACACTCAGCATAACTTGGCAACTCAAAAAAATTCTCTTTTTTCTCTTTGGAGATGTAGCAGATACCTTGTATATCTTCTATAGATTTTCCATCTCGATAGGCATCGGTTAACTCCACTACCGATTTTTCTGCCATACCATAAACCAACACATCTGCTTTGGCATCGAAAAGAATAGAACGACGTACCTTATTGGTCCAAAAGTCATAATGAGCCACACGACGAAGACTCGCCTCAACCCCACCTAAAACCAAAGGAGACGTACCTTTAAAGTATTGACGTATAAGGTTACAGTACTTCATAACAGCTCTGTCAGGGCGACGGTTATTGACAGCCCCAGGGGTAAAGTCATCTTGTTTTCTAAACTTCTTAGTAGCTGTATAGTTAGCCACCATGCTGTCAACCAAGCCACCACTAACACCCCAGTAAAGAAGAGGCTCACCCAGTCTAGTAATATCTTTCTCATCAGATATATCAGGTTGAGCTATCACTCCTACTCTGTACCCTCTGTCTACAAGTATTTTACCCACTATGGCTATACCATTATAGGGTGTATCTACATAGGTATCACCACTCACCAAAATAACATCAAGTTGTTTCCAGCCTAGTTTTTTTAGCTCTTTTTTGGTTGTAGGTAAAAACATACTGTTTCCTTATGGGGTTTTAATTGGGCGTATTATAGCGTAATGTTAGAGGGTGTTGTTTTCTAAATTCTTTTTAAATGAGCCGATTGAGTGACTTAATCCTATCATATTTTGAGCCGATTGTTTATTTTACTATATTCCATAAGCATCTTAAACTTTTAGATTTTAGAAACACTTCTCCACAATCATATCCATCTAAAATTGATTGGTTTATCTCATATACCCCTTCATCTAAATCAACATCTTTTATTAATCTACCATCTGCTGTAACAATACGTATTTGATGACCAATAATAGTTACTGTTGATTTATTTATCTCAATAAAATCTTTTAGTTCAACTTCTAATAAATTTCTAAACGCTGCTTCTCCATACTCTTTATTTTCTAAAGAAAAAGTTCCTCCATCTAAAGATTTATAAATTGTATATTCTAATTCATTTTGAGTATTTATAAATCCTGTAATAAAATGCTCATCATTTTTATATTCAATATTCTCAAATTGTTTCACAATATTCTCCTTACTAGAAAATATTCTATCTAATTAAAGCTATAGAAAGATCTAAATATTAATACAAATAAAATCTCGAAGCTTTACTTCTCAATCCTCATCATAGCAATTTCACCATGAACACAATCGAGTTTTTTAAGCTCTAGCATTGCAGCTTGAATCTTCTCTTCTTGGCACTCATGAGTTGTAAATAGAAGTTTTACTACATCTTCATTTTTATGTGGTTTTTGTAACATTGACTCTATCGAGATGTCAAATTTTTCTAACACATTAGTTATTTTTGCTAAAACGCCTGACTTGTCATCGACACTCATTCTAAGGTAGTAGTGAGTTACAATTTCAGATTCGAACAGAAGCTCCATATCACTCTCTAGCCCTTTTTTGTACCCAAGCATTGGACCATGGTTTCCACGGACAATGTCTACAATATCAGCAATAACAGCAGAAGCTGTAGCATCACCACCTGCACCTGCTCCGTAGTACATGGTCTCACCAACACAGTCACCAACTACAGAGACTGCATTCATTACACCATCTACTTTTGCTATCATAGAGCTTGATGGAATCATGGTTGGGTGAACTCTAAGTTCTACACCTTTCTCTACTTTTTTAGCAATTCCTAAAAGCTTAATTTCATAGTCAAAATCTTTAGCAAACGCCACATCGGTTTGAGTAATATTTTCAATACCTTCTATGAGGATATCTTCAGGCTTAGCATCGATACCATACGCAATACTTGCTAAGATAAGAAGTTTATGAGAAGCATCAAAACCACCCACATCGAAAGTTGGGTCAGCTTCTGCGTAACCTAACTCTTGAGCCTCTTTTAAAATCTCATCATACTGAGCACCTTCATTAATCATTTTGGTTAACATGTAGTTGGTTGTTCCATTCATGATTCCTTGAATAGACTCAATATGATTTGCAGTTAAACCATTACGTAAAGCTCCAATAATAGGAATTCCACCTGCTGTACTTGCTTCATACATAAGTGGGATATCACCTGCTATCTCTTGGAGTTCATAACGATGATACGCCAAAAGTGCTTTGTTGGCTGTTACAACTGCTTTTCCATTTTCTAAAGCTTTTTTTACCAGTTCATAAGGCTCTTCAACCCCACCCATAAGCTCTACAACTATGTCTATTTCAGGGTCATTAATTACATCCATAGGATTATCTGAAAGAGTGATATTTACACCCCTATCTTTTCCCATATTTTTAACAACACCATGTTTAACAACTATCTTTTTACCAGCTCTTGCTTCTAAAATATCTGCATTATTTTCTAAAATATTTGCAACACTTGCTCCCACTGTTCCTACACCAAGTATTCCTATTTTAATCATCTATGATTCCTTTTTATTTTCAGCATCTACTTTTTTAAGAAACTTCTTTATATTTCGTGCAGCTTGACGAATTCTATTTTCATTTTCAATCAATGCAATACGTACATACTCATCACCATACTTACCAAAACCAATACCTGGACTTACTGCCACACCAGCTTCGACTAGTAATCTTTTTGAGAATTCAAGTGAACCCATCGCTCTACAATTTTCAGGAATCTTACCCCAAATAAACATAGAAGCATTTGGTTTACCCATTTTCCAACCTGCATTAGCAAATGCTTCAAGCATAACATCTCTACGTTTTAAATAACGAGGAATAATCTGCTCATCTGGTACATAATGATGGTCATCAAGAGCAACTGTAGCTGCTACTTGAATAGGTGTAAACATACCATAGTCTAGCCATGACTTAATACTTTGCAACGCACCAATAAGCTTTTTGTTTCCACAAACAAAACCAACACGCCAACCAGCCATATTGTAAGATTTGGACATAGTATAAGCTTCTACAGCTACATCTTTTGCACCCTCAACTTCTAAGATAGATGGTGTTTTATAACCTTCAAAAGTAATGTCAGCATAAGCAATATCTGAAATAATATAGAAACGCTTCTCTTTTGCAAGAGCCACTACTTTTTGATAAAATTCAGGTGTAACCGTAGCTGTTGTTGGATTATGAGGAAAATTTAATACCAAAAATTTTGCTTTTGGCAGTGAATTATCTAAGGCATCATTTAAATCTATAAAAAACTGCTCTTCATCTACTTCAAAATTCTCTTCATCAAATTTAAGTTCCATTTTTTCTACGTTGGCACCTGCTAAAATAAATGCCTGAGAGTGAATAGGATAGGTAGGGTCAGGAACAATAGCAACGTCCCCTGGGTTAGAGATGGCTTGAACCAAGTGAACATACCCCTCTTTACTTCCCATGGTTGCAACCACTTCGGTGTCTGGGTTAAGCTCTACATTGTACTTACGTTTGTACCAATTGGTCATGGCAAGTCTAAGTTTATAAATCCCTTTACTCGCAGAGTAACCATGAGTTTTATCACGCTGTGCTGTTTCACAAAGTTTGTCTATAATGGGTTGAGGTGTTCTGGCATCAGGATTACCCATAGAAAAATCTATTATATCTTTACCAGCTCTTCTCTCAGCCATTTTCAAATCATTTATTTCAGCGAAAATATACTTTGGCAATCTATTTATTTTTTCGAATTGAATTTCATCAAACATTAACTATTCCTCTTTCTTATTCTATTTTGGTTATATCCAACCATGTCCATTATTGAGTTCTCTAAACTCTTTTTGACTAATCTCTTTTAACTCACTAGAGTCTATATAAAAGTAGTGTTTATTTCTATCACTCACTTCAAGCGTCTTTAATTCTGAAGCAATATCTACAAATCCATGTCCTGTAACCAATATCCAGCGACCATCTTTAATATCAAATGGTGTTGATACTTGCTTCATGAACTCTTTCTTTGCTTTCGTATCGACATTGATAAAACCAAACCATAACATACCTCTTGTAGGGTTAATAGTAATGGTTGATATTGTAGATACTGTTACTACTTCAGGCTTCTTTTCAGTAGTGATCACATCCTCTTCTACTTTTGTTAGTAAGGGTTGAGTCTCTTCCATCTTTGTAAGTTCTTTAGCTACTGATGACTGCATAGTTTCAAGGTTTTTAACTGTTTCTACAGTTCTATTCTCTTCTACGACTACTTTAAGTGCTTCTGCTTCTAAATCAACTTTTGGTTCAATAGGAGCTACTATAGAGACAGGTTCTTGAGTATCTTTTGTAACAGAAATACTCTTAGCCTCTTCTACCGTTCTGTTATTTTCTAAAGCTTTATCATCATTATAAGTATCTTTTTTACTTGTAATATTTTGTAATAAACTATCTAAGCTTCCTTGAGTATAAAGATACCATCCTCCCAAAAGAATTCCTAAAATAACAAACCACTTAAAAAAAGAGAATCCTCCATTATTGGTGGATGAAGTCCTAGAGACAACCATGATATTATCATAATCAGGTTGATTATCTTCAAAAAAAAGTTTAATCCTTTCTCTAAGTTCTGAGACTTCCAAATCTTTGTATTCTCGTTCTAAAATCAACAAAAAACCTAAAGCCTTAACTCGACTTAGCTTTTCAAACTTTTCATTTACTAAGTAGTTTAAATTATCTTGTGAAATAGTTGTTTTTATCGCAACTTTTTCTACCCCTTCTTGCTCTATAAGTTCGTTAAGTTGCATTTCCCATCCTATGTATTAAAATCGCTGCTGCTGCACTTACATTTAATGAATCAAACTCATGTTTCATCTCTATAGAGACCAATTCATCTATCTTAGACTTTGCCCGTTTTGAAAGACCATCACCTTCCGAGCCAAGAACCAATACTTTTTTATCTTCAAATTGACAACTATTTATATCTGCACCATCCATCGCTGCACCATAGCTCTTAAAACCTACTTGCTTTAACTCATTTAAAACATCACCTACATTATGAATAATCACAAAAGGCATATTGAGTAAAGCACCTGAACTGGTACGTACCATAGAAGCAAAATTAAGTGTTTTTACACCCGTTGCAATAACCCCATCTGCACCTAAAGCATAGGCTGAACGCACTATGGCTCCAATATTTCCAGCATCTGTTAACATGTCAAGAACAACCAAAAAATTCTCTTGCTTGAGAGTAGACAAGTCACTCTGTTTGAACTCTTCCATCTCTATTAAAATACCTTGGTGATTTCCACCTTTACTCATCTGTTGAGCCCACTTCTCTTCTAAAAATTTAATACGTGGTTTATAGGCTTCGAAAAGTTTTTGAGGTAAAATTCCTCTTTTTGCAATATAAACTGTTTTAATAGCTGCTTCATGCTCTTCTAAAGCATGGAGGCAGACTTGTTTTCCATATATAATCATAAAAAAGATTTTATCAAAATTTTGCTGTGTTCTATCCATTAAGAAAAGATAGCTAAGAAGTAGTCTAAAAAACTATTAAAAGATAAGCTCTTGATACCAATCTTTAACGTTCTTCTCTGTTATCTTAGCTAAGAGTTTAGCTTTGACTTTTGGTTGCATATCAAAAGCTAAAATATCCTCTACATAGAGTGCTTTAGACTCCTCTTTTTTAGCTTCTATTACTACAACCCATTCACCTTTGGTGTTAATGGTTTCAAACGCTTCTAAAAGTTTTTTAGCTGACCCTCTATAATAGTTTTGAAACTTTTTAGAGAGTTCTTTAGCAAAAAAGAGTTCTCTCTTTTCATCTATTTTAGCTATTTCTACAATAAGTTTCTCAATTCTATGTGGGGCTTCATATAAAACCATATTCGTAGAACTGTTCATCACTTCTATTAGTTCAGAAGAACGCTCTGAACCTTTTTGAGGAAGAAATCCATAAAAAAGAAACTCTCCATCTTTGAAACCAGAAGCAGCATAGGCTGTTGTAACAGCAGAAGCACCAGGGAGTACGTCGTACTCTAAAGAATTTGTTTGACAATACTCAACCAAAATCTGCCCCGGATCAGATATAACTGGCATACCAGCATCACTCACATAAACTACAGCTTCATCTTTTAAACGATCAGAGACTTCTAGAAGTCTTTTGGCTCCATTATGTTCATGAAAAGATAAAAATTCAACCTCAGGATAAGAGAAATCAAAACGCTCTTCTAGAATACGTAGTAGTCTCTTGGTTTCACGGGTATCTTCACATAAAAACAGTGTGGCTTTTTCAAACTCTTTTAAAGCTCGTATAGTTATGTCTTGGGGGTTTCCAATAGGAGTAGGGATAAATGTAAGCATATATTATATTTTCATATCTGTTCCCATGTCAAACATGGGAACAAGCAGAAAAATAGACCTATTAAAGGTTGTATTTTTTCTTAAACTTGTCAATTCTACCAGCAGTATCAACATTTCTTTCAGAACCTGTAAAGAATGGATGACATTCATTACAAATATCTATTCCCATTGTCTCTTTATTTGTTCTAATTTCAAACTTGTTTCCACAAGCACACTCTACTGCACAAACTTTGTAGTCTGGGTGAATATCTTTTCTCATTTTCGGACCTTTAATTGATTTATATTAGGCAACTAACCTACTTTAGCACATTGGCTCTTCCTCTATTTAGAGGGATTTACTGCAACAATCTTGGTTGAGACAATAAATTTAGGTGTGTATTATATCTAAATAATTTTAAAATAAATTAAACCGTTTTTTAATTTAATGCACTTCTGCTCTAACCTCTTCATTAAAGCTTTTCTTATTAAATATGATAATGCTCACTAAAATCGTAGCATAAACAAAAGTAGAGAGTAAAATAACGCCTATTACTATAGCATCAAACATTTCTTTATGTTCAAAGCCTTGTGGAAGCATCTGTAACATTACTATAGAGAGTCCTCCTTTAATACCTGCAAAGAGTAAAACTGACCACCAACGCACACCGATATTTGTCATTTTTTTTGTCATGTTAGAAACTATTCCAAATGTTCCCATCATAAAAGCCCGAATAAGTGTAGTAATTAGAAACATCCACAATATCTCTGTTTGATATTTTAAAAGTAAATCAATATGAACAATACTTGCCATCGACATAAAAAGAAAAGTATTGGCAAGCAAGGCTAAAACAGCTACATAGTTTAAATTTTGATTATGACGTTCTATATCACTTACATCAGAGCTTAGTTTTCTAGTAATTCCACTCATAAAGTTTGTAGAGAATATTTTCTTATTTTTATTGGCACGGTTCACAATATTTCTAGCTTTTTTAACCTTTTTTGCTTTCTCATCAAAAGACTTTTGAGTAACTGTATTAAGTGTAATAATAGAGACAATAACAGCTAATAACCCAGCGACATGAAAATGTTCAGCTACTTCAAATGAACCATAAGCAGTCAGTAAAATAAGTACCAACTCACTCATAGGGTCAGCAGTCAAACGCATAATAAAAACTCCTATAAAACCAACTATAAGCCCTATAAAAACAGAAATAGCCACCACCTTTAAACTAACTATCGCAATATCCATCGCCCCTATCTCTACACCATTCATCATAGGAATAGCAATAAACATAAAAATAATCAATGCTGTTGCATCATTAAACAGAGACTCACCTTCAGCTAAAATAGCCAACTTATGAGGAACTTTAAAACTAGAAAATACAGAAACAACAGAGACAGGATCAGTTGCAAGAACCATTGCAAAGAGAGCTATAATAGCTCCTGTAGAGAGTGCATACTCAGTAAAAAATGTATTTGCTGCAAAAATACCAAAAATGATAGAGATAGCAACTGACAGTACAGCCAAGTAAAAAAGACTTATAGCATTCTCTTTTAAGTCATTTAACTTTAATTGCAGAGCATCAGCAGCAATCAGAATAGGAATCAAAAAGAGAACCAATTCAGCAAAGGTTGCCTCTGAAAAGAGTACCATATTCGGGAAGATATAGTAAAAAGCATAACTCAATCCTATCAGAGTAATAGGAGAAGGAATTTTAAAATATTTCTGTAGTTCAATGGAAATAAAAAGAATTGTAAGCAGTACAAGTAAGGTTAAAATCATTAGAATATCCTAAATTTTATAGTAAGTGTATTTTAACTGTTTGTATCTATAGTTTAGTTTATATATAAACTTAAATAATAAATAATATTTTATTATAATAATAAAATATTTGTTTTAATGAGTAAAATCAATAATTTACTATAGTTACTAATTTTAATTTAAAAAATTACTTAACATAAAAAATAAAAAATAATTTTTATATTAAAAACTGTTTTTTTAACATAAATATACATAAATTTTGTTATTATTACCACAAGGGTAAACTAATTGGAATAGAAATCATATTTTAATTTTGAACTTACCAAGGTATGAGATAAACTAGTTAAATGCAAGTAGCACTCAATCAAAATAAAAATTAAACACGGAGTAAATTAAATGAAAAATTATTTATTAATCATATCCATTATAGGTTTTTCAGGATGTAGCACAAAAGATGACTTTCTTTTGTTCAATAGTGCTGAACTTAATCAACCTTCGAAAACAACAATAAGTCAAGAAGAGGTACCTGATGTAAGTAATGTACAATTTGACTATAAAATCCAACCTCATGATAGAGTTTCAATAATTGTTTATAAACACCCTGAGCTTAGCACCTCTAATATTAATAGACCTCGGGAAAGAGGTATTCTCGTAAATTCGAAAGGTAACTTACGTGTACCTCTTATTAAAAGTGTACATATAGCTGGATTAACACAAACAGAAGCTGAAGAGGCACTTTCTACTTCTCTTGCAAAATATATTAAATCACCAGATGTACAACTCGAAGTTATGAATCAACGTGCATATATTATTGGGGAAGTCAATGATCCAGGAGAAATTCCACTGGAAAATGAACGTTTAACACTTTTACAAGCTATCGCAAAATCAGGTGATTTAACTGATTCTGCTAATAGAAAATCTATTCTTATTTTTAGAGGTGGAGACACATCTAAAATACATACAAGTGTTGTTAACTTAACTGATGTAAATTCACTTAAAACTGCTAATTTAATGATAAAACCAAACGATATTGTTTATGTTATGCCAAATGGGATGAAAGCATTCAATGTAGGCGTGAATGAGGTTAGTCCAGTATTTAGACTTATTGGTAGTATCTTGCAACCATTTGTCAGTATCAAATATTTAACAAATTAAAAATAAGGAGTTAACCGTGGGAGCAACTATAAACAAGAAATCAAATGAGCTTCATGTTCAAGATATAGCTGGAGTTTTAAAGAAATATAAGTGGTCTATAGCTCTTTTTACTATACTATCTGGAATTTTAGGCTATGCATACCTTTACTTTACTCCATCTATGTATAACTCATATGCGATTATTAAAGTAAAACCAAATGTAAAAACACAATCAGGTGAGTTAATTAACAATACTATTACTACAACAAAATCAAAAGAGGTTACAGAAGAAATTTCTCTATTGCAAACTTATAAAATTAATAATCAAGCATTAAAGGAAATAAATTTAAATGTTCAATATTTTATAAATAAAGATTATAAAACAGTTGAAATATATAAAAACTTACCTATAGAAATAACAAATATCAAAATTATTAATCCTAAAGTAATGGGAAAAAAATTAACATTAACTCCTGAAGGTAATGGGTATAGATTAAACTATTACCATTCATATAAGGAGAAAATTAAAGAGAGTCTATTTGGAAGTGAATTATTTACATTAGATGACTCAGGTAAATTACCTTATGGTAAAGAGATTAAAAATCAATATTTACAATTAACAGTCAATAAACTTCATGAAATAAAAGAACCCATTCATTTTGTTATAAATGGGAACCAAAGACAAATATTTGAAAATATAATTAAGAACAGACTAGAAGTTACGCAACTACAAAAAGATACTTCTTTAATTAAAATTAATTATAAAGATACTATAGCAGATAGAGCACAAAGCTATGTAGATGCTCTAGCAAGAAGTTTTGTTGAGTACAGTATTGATAGCAAAAATAAGCAACTAAACCGAACTTCTGATTTTATTGTTGAAGAGCTTAGTAATATTAAAAAAGAATTAAAAGAATCAGAAGAGCAACTAGAGAGATATCAAGTAAGTAAAAGTTTTGTTAAACCATCAGAACAAGCTGCTCTTTATATTAAACAACTAAGTGATATAGAGATTCAACAATCAGAAAACAAACTCAAGAAAAAACTTATTAATAATCTCATTAACTTTGTAAAAAATAATGATAATCTAGATGCAATTGCACCTTCTTTATCTAAACTAGATGACCAAAGTACTTTAAATCTTATCACCAAACTTCAAGAGAATCAACTCACAGAAGAAGAGTTAATGACTGAATATACTGATGAATATCCTAAACTACAAAGTATTAGACGACAAATTGAAAGTATTAGAAATAAAATTGCCTATAACTTAGAAAGTTTAAGCAGTGACATTGATTATGAAAATAAAAGCCTTGCACAGCGTAAACTAAGTTATGAACGAAAGATGAATATCTTACCTTCAAAAGAGAGACAATTAATTAATATTAAAAGAAATTATGAAGTTAAATCAAGAATGTACGAATATCTACTTAAGAAAAAAGCAGAAAGTAATATTATTCAATTGGCAACTTTTTCTGACTATCAAATAATTGACCATGCGTATAATTCAAATGAACCTATTAACAAAGAGCGTTCAATTATTTTCTTATTGAGTTTATTATTAGGTGCTATTCTAGGTTCTATTCTTGCACTTATTCGTAACCAAAGTAATAAGACGATAGAGAGTAAAGAAGATATTGAAAAGCTAACTTCATTACCAATCTATGGGACTATTCCTTTCTCTAAGCAAAAGAGTTATCAATTAGAGGTACGAGATCAAGGGAAATCACCATTTGCTGAAAGTTTCCGTACTTTAAGAACAAACTTACAATTTAGTAAGAAAGAGAATCAAGCAACAACTATCCTAGTAACATCAACGGTTGCAGGAGAAGGAAAAACAACAACTGTAGCTAACCTCGTTACCATGCTAGATATGGCACGATATAAAACTGTTGTTATCAACCTTGACCTGAGAAAACCTACTTTACATAAGTTTTTTTCAGTAGATAATAGTATTGGAGTTAGTACTTATCTCAATGGAAATCATTCTCTTAAGGAGACTATAAGAGCAACAGAGTTTGCAAACTTAGATATTATTACATCTGGACCAATTACAGATAATCCATCTGAGCTTATTTTATCTAAGAAATTACCTGAGATGCTAGAAGAGTTAAGAGAAATGTATGACTACATTATTATTGACAGTGCACCAATAGGTATTGTTACCGATACAAAAACCATTATGAAATATACTGATTTAAACCTTATTATCATAAGAGAGAACTATGCTAAAAAAGATTTTATAGCTACACTTGAGAGTATGATAGAGAAGTACGAGTTTAAAAATGTTGGACTCATAATCAATGCTTCAAAAGAGCAAGCTGGTGAATATGGTTATGGATATAGCTACGAGTATAAATAGTCAATATGAACCTATTTAAACTTTTTAATTATACGAATCCTATCACCGTTGATATACACTCTCATCTACTGCCTGGCATAGATGACGGGGTTCGAACTATTGAAGAGTCTGTAGCCATTATAAAGAAATTTAAACTTTTAGGCTACAGCAAACTTATTACTACTCCTCATATCATTTCAGACCTTTATCCAAATAGTAGAGAAATTATTACTCAAAAATTACAAGAAGTTCAAGATGCAATAAAAGATGATAACATTGATATTGCCATAGAAGCCAGTGCAGAATATTATGTTGATATAGAATTTCTAAAGCTTATAGAAAATGATGAACTTCTTCCATTTATGGGAAACTATATTTTATTTGAAACAGCATACAGTTCTAAACCAATGATACTAGAGCAAGCAATCTATAGTCTACAAGTAAAAGGATATATTCCTGTTTTAGCTCATCCAGAGCGTTATCATTACCTTCACAAAGATATAGCTTTATACAAAGCATTAAAAGCACAAGGTGTACTCTTTCAACTCAATATAAAATCATTACAAAACAGATCTAAAGCAATTTATAATATTGCACTAAAGTTAATAAATTTAGGACTTATTGATTTTATAGGTAGTGATGTCCATAAAATGAAAGATATAGAAAAACTAACAAAAACTCTTAAATCTTCAGCCTATAAAAATACTATTAAAAAAAATAATCTCTTAAACAATCTATAAACTATTTTAAAACTCCTTAAAAAGTTAAGTAATTCTTCACAATTATATTTTTTTAAATAAACATTAAACAACAACTATACTTTAATTTTTAATTATTAAAAAATGTTAATATGATATAATAATTGGTTATATAATGTTTTATTAGAAATCAAAGGATTACACAATGAATAAAAAACAAAGCATTGGACTCTGTTCCCTACTTTTAACATCTGTAATTGCCAATGCAGATGTAAGTGGTATTGTTTATAAAGATTTACCCTTAAATGGTGCAACTGCTAATACATACGGTCAAAAAGATAGCAATGAACAAGGTTTAGAAGGTATTACTGTTACTGCTTATCCCAGTGGAGCTACTACTACCACAGCTATCGATGGCTCATGGTCTTTAAATAGCGATGGTAAAGTTAAAATAGAATTTACAAATATTCCAAACTATTTAAAAGAGAGTACTGGTCAATCATCTGTACAATTTATTGATGGTGACAGTAATAATGTTAACTTAGCTCTTTACAACCCATCAGAATATGCTACAGGTCAAAGTGATATTGCTATGACTTTTCAGCCAAGTGCTGCACTTGATGCTTCTGGTATAGTTGCATTAAAAATATTACCAAAAGATAATATTCCTACAGTGGTAACAAATAATAATATTGCTATAACATCTGATGATATTCCCTTTAATGAACTTGGTTCAGTATGGGGACTAGCATTTGATAGCTCTTCCGAAACGTTATATGCCTCAGCTTTAGTAAGACGTCATATTGCAATGGGGATAGGTGGTCCTGGTGCAATATATAAAATCAATGGTAGCATAGTAGAACTATTTACAACCGTTGATAATGTAGGAGATATTACTTCAAACACAGCTAGAAATTTAGCTGCTAACCCTATAAATCCAGATCATGACCCTATTTTTGATGAAGTAGGTCGTATTGGGCTTGGGGATATAGATATTAGTGAAGATAGTACAAAACTTTATACTATTAACCTACATACCAATCAACTTGTAGTGATTGATATTAAAACAAAAACTCAAACTACTTATGATATTGGAAATCCTTTTCCTAATTGTCCAGCAAGTGATGTTACATCATGGGGTATAGGTCAAAACAGTGGTAAAGTATATGTTGGCTCTGTCTGTACAACCAGTGTAGATGAAGGGGCATATATCTCAATGCTTAATGGTAATACCTTTACGGCACTTCATCAAATAGCACTTAATATGACAGGCGAAAGCTCAATTAATGCTGGTGACCCATTAGCAAGTAATCAACGATGGAGAAGTTGGATTACAAATCCTAGTGATCTCTTTAAAACAGCTCACATTAGAGTTAGTTACCCAGCACCAATTCTTTCAGATATTATATTTGATGAAAATAATGGAATGATTTTAGGTTTTACTGACCGTACTTCAATGCAGGCAGGAAATAAGAACTATAGCACAAATCCAGCTGATACGACAAATTATAAATATGATGCTGGTGGGGATATATATAGAGTATGTAAAGTAAATGGTACATACATAAATGAAGGTGATGCAGGATGTACTCAACATGATACTGCTGCAACTACTCCAAATTATCCAGAATTTTTTACAGAAGAAGAATGGAATGGAACTGAAGGTACTCATAGAGAGACAGCACTTGGAGGATTAGCTTACATACAAGGATCAAATAATGTTTTAACTACATCATTTGACCCTGTATCAAACGGAAAATTTAATAAAGAAGTTGATAGCTCAGGTATAATTGCACTAAATACTATATCTGGCGAAAAGACTATGGCCCAAATAATGGTAGGGAATCATGGTGATAATAGAAGATATAATGGTAAAGCAGGAGGTATAGGAGATATTGAACTATTAACTCCAGCAGCACCAACAGAAATAGGAAATAGAGTATGGTTTGATGAAAATGCAAACTGTATTCAAGATGCCAATGAGTCTGGTATCGCTGGTGTAGAAATTAGTTTATATAATTCAACTGATTGTACAGGTAGTGCAGAAGAGACAACTACTACCGATGAAAATGGGCAGTACTTGTTCCCTGTTAATGCAGGTAGTAACTATAGTGTATGTATCAACAATATAGAAGGACAAACTGTATTAAATGAGAAAAAACTAACTTGTAATAATGCAGGAACATCTATTAATAATAGTGATGCTATTATTTCTGGGGCTGATGCAAAAATATCTATTTCTCCATTAAATATAGGAGCTAATGATCATTCATTAGACTTTGGATTTGTTACAAAAGAGAGTGAAGTAGTAACACCTACAGAACCAGAAACACCTGTAGATCCTGTAACACCTATTGTTACTGATAATAATAGAACAGTAGATCATTCAGATGGTTCATGTGATTGTCATAGTTATACTGAAGACTCAGCTACTACATTAAGTATATGGAGTATAACAATACTTATCTCTTTAACTTCAATTATGGCTTTTCTTTTTAGAAAAGAGTTTGAAATCAAATAAAAATAAAAAAAGGGTTATGAATATATATCATAACCCTCTATAAAACTTTTACTCTTTTATCTACA
This sequence comes from Campylobacteraceae bacterium, assembly GCA_027056485.1. Taxonomy (GTDB): domain Bacteria; phylum Campylobacterota; class Campylobacteria; order Campylobacterales; family Sulfurovaceae; genus UBA1140. The sequence goes on from JALUKQ010000088.1 coordinate 48,490, forward strand.
CAAAATCTTTCACTATTTTGACTGTAATACCCTAACAATATAGGCTTTATTTATTAAGATTATAAAATTTACTAACCTTAACGTTATCAGTTTTATCAGCTACATATACATACTGTAACATAATAACCATCCAAAAAAGTGGATTTAAGAAATAGGTTTCTGAAGTCAACAGTAACAACATAATAAAAACAATAGAACCACCCATATATTCTCCATCTCTAGAAAATCTTTTACTATAGCTAGAAAAGGATTTATACATTAAGAAAAGTATCCAGAAGAAGAAAGGTAAGCCATATCTTACAATTATATCAGTACTACCTACTGTTCTAGTGTCAGTCTCTGAATTATAATCATATATTGAAGCACTGTATCGAGTAGAAGCATGTGTACCTCTCCCTATGATTTCATGTCCTTTAAAATCACGCCAATCTTTTAACATGGTAATAAATCTATCAGTACCTTCACCCTCTAAATTAGGTAAATCTACAAGGTCCTTAGCTTCTTGCCATTGTTTCTCAATTTTTTGACCTAAAAATTCTAAATTCATATAAGCAACATAACTCATACTTAGTATAGAAGCAACCACTAATATTTTCAACAAAACATCCTTTGTTTTATTGAGAAATATAAAAAATAGAAACGCTAATAATGCAATATATGCTGTTGAGGATTGTGTCGATAATATAGTAATAATCAAGACAACATTTATTTTATTTAATAATACCTGATCTCTAAGATAGTTAAGAATTAAAGTCAATATTAAAAAACCTCCAAATGCACCCATTTCCCAAAATGGACCTGCATTTTTATACTCTAATCCATCAATAAGTGTATAAATACCTAGAATACTATGTCTAATCTCTTGTACAGTAACAATAGATAGTTTAGTTCTTGCTAAGTCTCCAACAGCAGGAATAAGATATGTAAAAAATAGAAAAACCAGACTTATAATCGCGAAATAATACATTATAGTAATAAATTTTTTTGCAAAATCATCAATACTTTTAATTAAAAAATATGTAAATAATATTCTCATAAATACACCCAAATAAGTTACAACAGGAAAAAAATTAAATTTGAACCCTTGTAAAATTGTTATAATTAATAACCCAATAAGAAAATAGACAAAAGGCATATCAAATTTAGCTTTTCTATAAATAAATATTATTAAACTTAGTCCAAAACCTATAAATAAAAACTCCTTTGACCTAAATGCAATATTTCCTGAAATAAAAATAAGTGCAACTATCATAAAATAATCTATTATTTGATTAATACGCATAAGATTTTCCTTTAAATTAATAAACTTGACCCACTATCCTATTATCTCATTATTAATATTAAAAACTAATAATAATAGTTGAAAAATATTTTAAAACCAGAGTTTTAATATTTAGAGATATACCATGAATACATCTTCTTTATGCCCTCTTCAAGCTCAACTTTATGTTTCCATCCTAAACCATGAAGTTTTGAAGGATCAGTTAACTTAATCATGGTGCCATCTGGTTTGGCTGTATTAAAATATAATTCACCATTAAAGCCAATAATCTCTCTAATTATCTGGGCAAGTTCTTTAATAGAGATATCAACTCCTGTACCAATATTTATATGTGTGTTTCTAATCTCTTGATGTAAAGTTTTAGTTACTTCACACGAGCTATTGTCACCATCTATAGTTTCATAAGTATCTTTAAAATCTCTACTTTCAAGTAGGTAAACACAAGCATCTGCCATATCTTCACTGTACAAGAACTCTCTTTTAGGGTTACCTGTACCCCAAATCTCAACACGATTTTCATCGACACCGAAATCTGATAAGTAAGCTTTGGCTTCTTCTAAAGAAGTAACACCTAAATCTACAATCACTTCATCAGTTTTACCTTCATTAAGAAGTTTTGCTAAATGGATTTTTCTAATCAGTGCAGGAAGAACATGAGAAGTCTCTAAATCAAAATTATCATGTGGACCATACAAATTTGTAGGCATGACAGAGATGAAGTTTGTTCCATACTGAATATTATAGCTCTCACACATCTTGATACCAGCTATCTTAGCTATTGCATAAGGTTCATTGGTATATTCTAATGGAGAAGTCAAGAGACAATCTTCAGGCATAGGTTGAGGAGCATCTTTTGGATAGATACAGGTTGAACCTAAAAAAAGGAGTTTTTCTACACCATGTATATAAGCTTGATGAATAACAGAATTTTGAATCTGAAGATTTTCGTAAATAAACTCTGCACGGTAAGTATTGTTAGCCACAATACCCCCTACTTTTGCAGCAGCCAAAATAACATATTCTGGTTTTTCAGCCTCAAAAAATGATGCTACAGCTTGATTATCAGTCAAATCTAACTCAGCATGCGTTCTATATACTAAATTAGTATACCCTTTTAATTCTAGATTTTTAATAATGGCTGATCCAACAAGTCCCCGATGTCCAGCTACATATATTTTACTATCTTTTTTCATTATGACCTACTCAAAGTAATTCATAATTGTGTATCCACCATCTTTAAGATACTGATCTTTAGTCATAAGTTTCAAGTCACTTTTCATCATATCATTTACTAATGATTCAAGTTTATACTCACGCTTCCAACCAAGTTTAGTTTCAGCTTTTGTAGGGTCACCAAGAAGTAAGTCAACCTCTGTTGGTCTAAAGTATTGAGGGTCAACTGCAACGACTTCACTTCCAATTTCTAATTGATAATCAGGATTAGAACAAGATACTACATAACCTTTTTCATCAATTCCTTCACCTTTAAACTCTAACTCTATACCAGCATAAGCAAATGACATTCTTACAAAGTCTCTTACTGTAGTCGTTGTACCAGTAGCGATAACCCAATCTTCTGGCTCATCAGCTTGTAAAATTAACCACATCATTTTGACATAATCTTTTGCATGTCCCCAGTCTCTTTTTGCATTTAAATTTCCAAGGTAAAGTTTATCTTGTAATCCAAGTGCTATTTTTGAAGCTGCTCTTGTGATTTTTCTCGTTACAAAAGTCTCTCCTCTAACTGGTGACTCATGATTAAATAAAATACCATTACATGCAAACATATCATATGCTTCTCTGTAGTTAACAGTAATCCAATATGCATACATCTTTGCTACTGCATAAGGACTTCTTGGGTAGAAAGGTGTTGTTTCACTCTGTGGTGTCTCTTGTACTTTTCCATAAAGCTCAGAGGTACTTGCTTGATAAATTCTAGTTTTTTTTGCAAGACCAAGAAGTTTAACAGCTTCTAAAATTCTTAACGTACCTGTACCATCAGCATTTGATACATACTCTGGAGTCTCAAATGAAACAGCAACATGACTCATAGCTGCTAAATTATAAATCTCATCTGGTTGAGTCTCTTGAATAATTCTAGTAAGGTTCATAGAGTCTGTCATTTCACCATAGTGTAAAATAAAATTTCTATTCTCTACATGTGGGTCTTGATAAAGATGATCAATCCTATCTGTATTAAAAAGAGAAGATCTTCTTTTTAAACCATGTACAATATACCCTTTTTTAAGTAAAAACTCTGCTAAATAACTTCCATCTTGTCCTGTAATTCCTGTAATCAATGCTACTTTTTGTTCTGCCATTTTCTTCTCCATATCATTTTATTTTTTAATATAATTTAGTTTTCTCTTAGAAAATCATCTTCGATTCTAACAATATCATCTTCACCCGTATATTCACCTACTTGTGCTTCAATCAGTACAACTGGTATTTTACCTTCATTTTCTAATCTATGTATCTCTCCCATCTTAATATATGTAGACTCATTTGGTCGTATAAGCTTCTTCTTATCACCAACCGTTACCGTTGCCGTACCACTTACTACTATCCAATGCTCATTTCTATGAAAATGTTTTTGTAAGGAGAGTCTTTTACCTTGGTTAACAATAATTCTTTTAATCTTATATTGTGATGTAGAGAGTAAAACCTCATACGTTCCCCATGGTCTATGTGCTAGAGTATGAACCTTTGTTAACTCAGAATTTTTCTTTTTTAACTCTGCTACTACATTTTTAACTTTTTGTGTAGACTCTTTTTTAGATATTAGCAAAGCATCTGCTGTATCAATAATAACCAAATCTTCTATATCTATAGTTGCCACTTGTTTATTAGATATAATAAGATTATTCGAAGAGTCAATAGATATTGCTTTAGAATCCAAAGGAGTCATATCTTCAATTTCATTAGATAGAGCGTTAAAATCACCTAAATCACTCCACATTATATCAGACGGAATCACTTTTACTCTATCAGACTTCTCCATTACAGCATAATCAATACTATCTTCTGGAATATTTAACATATCATCTGTTTTAATTTTAAACTGCTTATCTGAAATATTCAACTTTTTAGCAAAAGCTATTTCTGATGTTTTATATATTTCTGGTGAATATTTTTTTAGTTCTTCTAAAAAAACTCTTGCTTTAAACATAAACATCCCACTATTCCAATAGTAATTTCCTTTTTCCAAATAAGATTTTGCTGTTTCTAAGTCTGGCTTCTCTTTAAAACTTTTAACATCAAGACCTTCTGCCTCAATGTAACCAAAACCAACTTCTGGATATGAAGGTGTAATTCCAAACGTAACTAAGTTGTCTTTTTCAACTTCACTCTTAGCTTTTAAAATTACTTTTTTATATGCTTCTTCATCTTTAATTAGGTGGTCAGAAGGTGTAACTAAAACAATCTCTTCTTTATCTAATGCCATACAAGCCAATGCAATTGCTGGAGCTGTATTTCTACCTACAGGTTCCAACATATAAGCTGATATATTGTTATTTAATAAAACCTCTTCTTCTTGCTCCAATGCTAAGAAATACTGTTCACTATTTGAAACAATAAAATTTGAATCACAAAGAAGAGAATTTCGCTTTAATGTAAGCTGAAAGAGAGATCTGTCATTAAATAACTTAATAAACTGTTTTGGATATAATGACCTACTTAAAGGCCAAAGTCTGGTTCCTGAACCACCACACAAAATAATATTTATCATATTTTTTATCACCTATATATTTTAAATTCTTTCTAATTATACATTAAACTTTATTCTTATCAATCAATAAGTAAAAATATTTTTTAAATTTTATATATTATTATTTTAAATGATTTTATTAAAATTTTCTGTGTTACTTAGCTGTCTTTAATTATAACCCCAATATTCTTAATAAATGTTAAAAAATAATTAAATTGATTAATAAAGAATTAACTAATTAAAGTATATACTCCCTTAATTATTTTTGCATATCCTATAAAGGTTTTTTATGAAACTACATCCAAATATTAAGTATAGAAGTGATATTGATGGACTTCGTGCAGTTGCAGTTTTAAGTGTTATTTTATTTCATATCAATTCAACTTGGATTCCAGGTGGTTTTCTTGGTGTTGATATATTTTTTGTAATTTCAGGATACTTAATCACTCTTATTTTAACAAAAGAGATAGATTCTACAAATAAAATAAGTATAACTAACTTCTATAAACGTCGTATAAAACGGATTATTCCTGCTCTACTCTTTGTTCTTATTCCTACAATAATTATAGGTTTTATACTATTTACTCCTGATGATTTTTTATCTCTATTAAAATCATCCATTTGGTCATTCTTTTCTGCTGCTAATATATATTTTTTCTCTTCAATTGATACAGGATACTTCGCTACTGGTAGCAATGAATTACCTCTACTTCATCTTTGGTCACTAGGAGTAGAAGAACAATTCTATATTCTTTGGCCATTTATTGTACTGTTTCTTTTGACTTATATATCATCAATAAAAAAGCGTATTTTGATTATAAGTACGATATTTTTGATATCATTAATAGGGGCACAGCTAATTATTGTTGAAAATCATTCATTTGCATATTATATGTTACCCACCCGTGCATGGGAACTATTAAGTGGAGCTACTGTAGCACTACTTGTTCATAATGGATTTAGAAAAAGTAATACAACAAATGAAATTATGGCAATAATTGGAATAGTTGCTATTTTATTAGGTTTTATCTTCGTATCTGAATCAGACCCTATTCCAGGACTAGCAGCACTTCCTACTATTTTAGGGACATCTCTATTGATTCTATCTGGTATATCTTACCGTACTTATGTTGGTCGCATATTATCCGTTAAAGCTTTTGTAGGTATAGGACTGGTATCCTACTCTGCATATTTATGGCATTGGCCAATTCTTGCATTTTTAAGATATTCTATGATTGATATTAATCTAAATATTACAATTATTGTTCTCATTCTTACCTTTATATTAGCAACCATCAGTTACTTTTTTATTGAAACACCTTTACGAAAAAATAATTTTAATACCAAAAAAGTATTTATAAGATATTTTATAATTCCTGCAGTTATTCTTGGTACATTATCTACACTTTTTATAAAAGTAATTGAGCATAGACCATCTTGGGTTTACTCTGAAAAGAAACTGGATAAAGCATTTCTTGTACTTCCAAATCATAAATATAACTATAGTTGTTTATTTACTGAGTTTACAACAGACGCATATACAGAAGATAGATGTGTTTATCCAAAAAAGAATAAACCTACTGTTTTACTGATGGGTGATTCAAATGCTGCACACTACATAGGTATGATACGGGTATTTTCTGACCATTATGGATTTACGACTAGAAATGCTTCACAAAGTGCATGTCCACCAGTTTTTAATAATAAAGAGTATTCTTGGATAGATAAAAAATATGCAAAAGGTTGCTTGACTTACCGAAATACAATTTTAGATGAAGCAATACAATACGATACAGTTATTGTTGGTGGTAACTGGCCAGCATATGATTATAAAGAATTTAAAGAAGCTTTCAGTCAAAGTATTGATACTTTAGCCAAAAAAGTCAACAAAGTTATAATTCTCGGGAAAGTACCCATCATGAATAATTACAGTAAAGATTGTGCCCAGAGATCAATTAAAATGCCATGGATAGAGTGTACAGAAAATTTCCATAGTACAGGAAGAGAAGTCTCTATTAATAAATTTATTAAAAAATTAACTGAAAAGTACTCTAATGTATCTTACTTTACTATCAAAAATCAAACATGTAAAGGTAAAGAGTGTTCTCCTTATCTAGAAAATAAGCCTCTTTACTATGACAATGGACACTTAAGTATGAGTGGGTCAAAACTAATCGGTGAGATTATGCTAAAAAATAGTGATCCAATGCTAAAAGTATTTGAAGAGATAAATAAATAAGATTTTTTATATAAAATTACTTTTTTAATAATACCTTTATAGATAACATAGAAATAATCACTTCAAGAAGACTAGCTAGAATAACAGCATAGTAATCAAAGTTGTCTATCATCCCTTTCTCTACCCCAATGGTTGCAATAGCAATCATTAGTGTTAAGGGCATGGAGAGGGCAAAGCCACTTAAAAGAGCATTTCTCTTTCCTATTAGCGTTACTAAAGTATAAGAAGCCAATACTCTTATTAAAAACATCAATCCCAATAAAGTTACTGTAGTTATTAAAACTTGAGGTATAAAAATATTCTCTAAGTCAAATGAAGCTCCAACATGAATAAAAAATATAGGTACCAAAAATCCAAATCCAAAACTTGACATTTTCTCTTCAAGGGTATGCTTATGATGAAAAAATGTAGAGATAAAAAGTCCAGCAATAAAAGCACCAAAAGCCAACTCTAAATGCAACTGTTTCATAATAGCAATCATAATAAAAAAAAGTCCCATAGCCAATCTTAAATCTTGATACTTTCCATCATCATGAGGCATTAATGTAGTTTTAAATTCAGGATACCACCAAAAAAGTACTCTAAAAAAAATATACAGTGCTATTATAACCACCATAAAGCCAAAAAGCTGAACAATTTTATAAAACAATTCTTCTCCAAAACCAACTAAACTAGATGCTTCAAAGATGGTCAAAGCTAAAATACTAATAACCTCTCCTATGGTTCCCACCAAGAAAGCTATCTTTATCCATCTCTCTTCTTTTCCGTACTCCTTAGATAGGGTAGCTAAGATTCCTATAGATATAAGGGGTAAAACTACAATTAATATCAGATGTAAATGAAAAAGCAAACCAAACAGTAATGCCAAACCCCAAAGAATTAATACAAAGTATAGAGATTGCATAATATAAACTTTAGGCATTTTCATAATACTTTTTAGATTAACTTCTAATCCTGCTAAAAACATCAAATATAAAAATCCAATTTGTGCCACCAGTTCAAAGTTACTCTCTTTAGCTTCTAATATTCCTAAAAAAGCTAAAAGAGAACCTACCATAATTTCTATAGGTGCGGTAGGGAGACGAAACAGTCTTGATAAATGGGGAGAGAGTACTAAAATTAATGATAGTGTTAAAATAGAAACAACTATAGAATTACTCATGACAAGATGTTGCCACTCCATATCCTAACTGCTCTAACATTTGTCTATCTTTCATAGGAGCATCACCAACTGTAGTTAAGTAGTTACCAATAACCATAGAGTTAGCTCCTGCTTCAAACATAAGCTCTTCACAGCCATCAAAAAGAAGTTCACGTCCAGCTGCAACCATAAGAAGTCTATTATCACCCAAAAGACTTCTTGCTTTTTTTACTATCTCTAAAGCTTCATTACGTGAGATATTTCTACTCTTTATAGGTAAAGCTTCATTTGGATGATAAAAATTTAATGGGGTTGACTCAGGATTTAGTGAGGCAATAGCATTCAAAAGAGATTCTCTGTCTTCAGCAGACTCACCCATACCAAAAATACCACCCGTACAGAGCTGCAATCCAACCTCTTTTGCATTTTGACAAGTTTCATAACGCTCAGACCATGCATGTGTGGTACAAATGGTCTTATAATAGTTTTCCGAAGTTTCAAGATTATGATTATAACTATCTATTCCATGCTCTTTTAAGTACTTTAACTGCTCAGTATTTGCAGTACCATTACAGGCAATGAGATTAATATTATCAACTTCTGCTTTAATCGCCTCTGCAGCTCTGGCTACAAAATCAACTTTTTTATCATCTAAACCTTTACCTGCTGTCACCAAACAGTAACCCAAAGCACCATGAGACTTTGCTCTTTTTGCTTCTTTAACAATAGTATCAATAGACTTATAATTATAACGTTCTATATCAGCATGATAACGTACACTCTGTGTACAAAACTTACAATCTTCTAGGCAAGTACCAGACAAAATATTATTGATGGCACATAAAAATATCTCTTTTTTCATAAACACATTATAATAGAGTTTACTGAATTATGGGCGTAAGATAGATAATAATATCTTGAAATACCTCATCTTATATTATTACTTAACAACTCTCTTTTCATCAAAATAAATTTCATGATTATCTGCCGTTCCCCATTTTTTAAACATTGCATTATTTGTCACCATACCAGGATGGTAATCCATACCAAAAATCAATTGTGTGACTTCACTATTTGTAGGTGTATGTTGTATTGATTCATCTATGTTTAAATAAGTTTTATAATTACCTTTTCCTTTTCGTATTTTTAGAATATTATTAGCATTCTTTTGCCATATAAAATTATTATTTTGTAATGTTATATATGAACTATCTCCTTCTATTCTCTTTTTCTCTTTAGATGTAATTCTTCCTATTATTTTCCAATAACGATTTTTATCTCGTCCATAACCTAAAAATCTATTATTTTTTAAAATATGCCGTCCTATATCTCCATCTTTATAATCAGCAATAATTAAAGCATTACTATAGATGGGAGTATCTAACGAGACACTTTTATTGTAACAGCAAGGCAATATATTTTTTGTTGCACGTTTAGTATAAAGTCCAATATTATCAGCAATAGTAATATTGTCAGAGTTAGCAGAGGTAAAGGCTCCTTGTGTAGCATTGTAAACAACATTATGGTGAATATATATATTATGAGAATCATCATCTGTTATAATCCCCCCTCCATATAATGCTTCACCAATATTCTCACTCCCTGCTATAATATTATGATGAATCTCTCCTATTTTCCCCACTAACATAGATACTCTTCTAAGATTTATATAATCCATAGCCAATGATTTTTTATATTTATCCTTCTTTGTCCACTTTGGATTATATGGTGCATCACTTCTATCAATAAGATTATAGGCTATCTCCAATTTATTGATATTTTTAGCTCCACTTACTACAAATACATGTCGAGACAACTTTTTACTACTTATCTCTTGACATGTTTTATTAGATACAGCATGGTTTTTTACTTTATTATATTTTATTTCAATATTTTTAACAGAATGAAGTATAACAGGATGAAGTACTCTATCAAAAAAGTTCCCTTCTATAATTACAGTATCTACCTCGTTAATATAAATAGCTTGTGCATCTATATTCTCAAATTTTGAAGCTCTAATAACAACAGTTTGATTTTTCCCTACTTTTCCTTTAATTGTAATAGTTGAACGAGTCGTTGGGTCTCCTGAAAAATATCTATTTTCTATAATAAGCTTTTGATTAACTTGTGTCAAAAGATGCGTATATCTATTTTTATATCCTATACCTTTATAGTTTGTTTTTTTTAAATTTTCAGTATATTGATACTTATTATGACCTTTCCTTTTAGGAATACCTCCTACACTAATAGTATCTTTCTCTTTTTCAAAAGTTTTTTTCTTATTACTATCTACTTTATCTATTCTAATATCTCTTGCACTTGCATAGTTCCACCCTTGGGTGCTGCGTAAAGATAAATAAGAGGTTGAAGCAGTAGCAGTAAATTCAAACGCTATACTTTTTTCTTTTGAACCAACAACTTTTTCACTACTGTAATTAGAAACAACAGATGGACTAGGAACCTTATCATCTATTGTTATATATGATGCAGCAATATGACTAAAGTTTTCCTTCTTACTAACATCAGTACCCAATAAAATAGCTGTTACATTATAACGTTGACCAATCTCTGTGGAAAAGCTTTGATATATTCCCCCTCTATTCTCTGTATTTGCAGAATAGATATAGGTATGATTATTATAATCTCGTTTACTTACACTAAAGGATTCTCCCAATTTACTCCATTTATTTTGGCTTAGACTAAGTATATTATTCAAAAATATAGTATTATTTATCATTGCAGCATTGCTAAATATTGAAAAGCATATTAACCCTAGGATAGTATTTTTAAATCGGAACATCAATTCTCATTTCATTTGTTATATTAAATTAGACTAAATAAAGATTAAAATTTAAATATCTATCTCTCTACTCTGCCATGCATCTTTTGAGAGTTCTCGAAAATAGTGCTTCACCCTATAGGAATCATCAACTATTTCAATAACTGCACACTCAGTTAAAGGTTTTTCTCTTGCACATACTTCACCAGGGTTTAAATAAAGCGTATCTTCTGTTTTTGAACACTCAAACATATGCGTATGCCCAGAGATAACAATGTCAGTATCAGAAGAGAGATAATAAGGCATATGCATTATTTTCATTTTATGCTCTTTTATTTTAAAATAATAAGGCTCTTGATAAATATTATATTTGTTTTGAAGAGAAATTAAGTTTGCATCATTATTTCCATAGACACAAACATAAGGAACAGGAGCATCTTCTAGCATTTGGAGATGCTCTTCAAGCATAATATCTCCTGCATGAAGAAGATAATCCACATCAAGACTCGAAAGATGCTCTATCGCCTCTTGGTGTAGGGTGGTCTGAGTATGACTATCAGAGAGTATACCGAGCTTAAGACTCTTTTTCATTCTTTTCTTTTTGCTCTTCTTTTGACTCAGGTAATCCTTTGAGTTTATCTTCTGGTACAGGCTCTTTAAATTTACACTTTTTCTCTATACATTCATAAACTTCTCCTGTTTTTAAAACCTTATGCACTATCATACTTTCACACTCTGGACACTTACGCTCTTGAGGTTCACCATTTGAGATAAAACGACATTTAGGGTAGTTAGAACAACCGTAAAACTTACCACGTTTTCCCTCTTTTTCATGTAATTTAGAGCCACATTTAGGACAAGGAACACTCAGCTCTCTTGGGGGGACTAAGGGTTGTGCATTTTTACATTTTGGATAAGCTGAACAAGCATAGAATTTACCACGACGGCTATCTTTTATAACCATCATCTCTCCACATTTTTCACATGGTCTATCTGTTTTTTCAGGTTCAGGAGGAGCATTTCCTTCTAAGTCAGTTGTATATTTACATTTTGGAAAGTTTCCACAAGCAATAAACTCACCAAAACGACCTTTCCTTCTAAGAAGCTCGTGTCCACACTTAGGACACATCTCTCCTGTAGGAATCGCCATCTTCTTGCTCTTTATCTTCTCTTTGCCATCTACAATTTTTTTCATAAATGGATCATAAAAATCAGATAAAACTTTTTGCCAATCCAACTTACCTTCATCTACCTCATCAAGTTTTGCTTCCATGTTTGACGTAAATGCAGAATCAACTATTTCAGAAAAATATTCTTCTAACATCTCAATAACCGTAAAAGCAACTTCTGTAGGATGTATTCTTTTCTTTTGAATTTCAATATATTTTCTAGTTTGAAGGATTGTGATAGTAGGAGCATAAGTACTTGGTCGTCCAATTCCCAATGACTCCAATTTCTTAATAAGACTCGCTTCATTATAACGTGCTGGTGGCTCTGTAAAGTGTTGCTCTGGTTTAATGTCATCTAAAATAACCTTCTGACCTTTTTTAAGTTCTGGTAAAAGCTTATCTTTCTCATTATAGCCTGTTACTTTATAAAAACCATCAAAAAGAAGTTTTCTACCACTTGCTTTAAAAGTAGACTTCTCACCTTTAAAAAGAAGTGTTTGGGATTCAAGTCTGGCTTCTGTCATTTGACAAGCTAAGAAACGGTTATAGATTAAACGGTAAAGTTTAAACTCATCTGCACCCAAATAATCTTTTGCAATCAGTGGAGTAAAGTCAACCATCGTAGGACGTATCGCTTCATGAGCCTCTTGAGCTCCTTTTGACTTGGTATTATAATTTTTAGCTTTAGATGGAAGATAATCATCTCCAAAATTACTTTGAATATAATCTCGAGCATTCTCAACTGCTTCTTTAGCTAGGTTTAAACTATCAGTTCTCATATAAGTGATGACACCCATATTTCCTTTATCTGTCTTAACACCTTCGTAAAGTTTTTGAGCTACCATCATAGTCTTTTTAGGTGAAAAACCAAGCTGTGTCGACGCACTTTGCTGAAGAGTAGAAGTCATAAATGGTGATGGAGTTTTACTTTTACGCTCTTTCTTTTCCAAAGATTCAACTATAAAGTTCTCTTTAACAGCAGATTGGACAATTTCCGTTGCCATCGCTTCATTTTTAATACTCATCTTATCTACTTTGTTACCATTAAAAGAGTAGATACTGGAATCTATATTCTTTTCAAACAGACCATCTATAGTCCAAAATTCTTCAGGTTTAAAAGCTTTTATTTCACGTTCTCTATCGATAACAATTTTAAGTGTTGAACTCTGAACACGTCCTGCACTCAAGCCCTTTTGAATTTTACTTGCTAAAAGTGGTGAAAGTTTATACCCAACAATTCTATCAAGAAGTCGTCTTGCTTGTTGTGCATTGATAGAGTCCATATCTAATTTTCTTGGATTATCTAGTGCATGCTGTATAGCTGTTTTAGTAATTTCATGAAAAACAATTCTAGGTAAAGATTCTGGCTCTTTCTTAATTGCCATAGCAATATGATAACCAATAGCTTCTCCCTCACGATCCTCATCGGTCGCAATATAGATAGTTTCTGCATCTTTTGCTAATTTTTTTAACTCTTTTACAACAGGGTTGACATCTCTAGGGATAGAGTACTTAGGTATAAAGGTACCATTTTCATCTACCGTGATACCAAATGAACTTTTAGGTAAATCACGAATATGCCCTTTTGAAGCAACTACCTTATAATTTTTTCCAAGAAAAGCAGAGATAGTTCTAGCTTTTGCTGGGGATTCTACAATAATCAAATTTTTCATATATACTCTACACCCATCCAATAATTTTTTGAATTGTAACAGATTTTTTTGATAAATAGCAACCATTATTAACGATAAATATCAAAAAGACTCATGATTAATCCATCTTTTGCTATACTTATGCCTAAAAATAGGGAGAATACAATAGTCATGTTTGAAATTATGGAATATTTAGCACCAATTCTTATTGGGATCGTCTTTCTTGCATTGGGTATTTTTATATTTATGCTTATTCAAATGAGTGTAAATAAAAAAACAGCAACCATGTCAAATAATGCTGCTTGTAGAAAAGTACATAGAGAAAAGTTTATACGTAACTGGACAGACTTTTTTTGGTCAAACAGTATGAGGTTCGCATGGATTACACTTTTTTTAACTGCTATCATTATTTATGGCTATGTCATTTATGCACATTTTCATATATTTACAGGAGCTGTTATTAGTGTATTTTTTTCAATTCTTACACTAATCTTTTTTTATTTTGCATGGCATAGTTATCATAATTTTGAGGGAAAAGCAAAAGAAAGACTTACTGAATTTGAAAATGCAATTAAAGCTGGTATAGACAAAGAGATTAGTTTTGAAGGAGATAATATTCAATCTTATTCTAAAGATGATGATAACATGGATACAGATGCAATAAAATTTTACTTTCCTGTAGGTACTAAGAAAATTGCCTATCCTCTCTTTCAAAAAAATCCAAAAAAACAACCTATTATTGCAGAGAGAAAACTGGAAGTTTTAATCTTATCACGTGAGTACTTTAGTATCTGTAAGTCAGCAACTCCCTTTAACCTTTTAAACCCAAAAGAAGGAGCTCTCCCTAAAAAGTGTGCTGAAGTAAAAGCTTCTGGAGAGTGTGAAGAGTATTACTACTCTCAAATGAGAAATGTTCTCTATAAAGATGATGCCATTCAAATTATTTTTGATAATGAAACTGAAGATGTAAGCTTTAAATGTCCTAAAGCATCACCAAATAGAAAACCTGCTATGAAAGCTTTGAAAGAAAAACTACGAATAACAGAACGACAAAGATTATCAAAAATTGATGAACATAAGAAATTTAAAGATATTAAAGAAGATAAAAATAATACTACTAAAGAAGATGAAGAGTTAGAGAGTGAAGAGTAGAAGCTAGCTTCTACTCTCTAATATAAATTAAGCAGCTTTTTTAGTAGGAGCTTCTTTTTTTTCAGCAGATGCATTCTCAAGTTCAAAACCTAAACCTTTAAATGTTTCAACAACCTTTTTATCAATCTCTTCAATACTCTTTCTCATAGCTTCATCCTTTATTCCAGTCGTTGCTAACCAGTTTTTAACATTGGCATAACCTACATGAAGTTCTTTTGAACCCTTTGGAACATAAAAATAAATTGAACATGGAGCAAAGAGTCCAGCTTGTGGTTCACCATGATTAAATATAGAATTAGAGAATTTAAAGTGACATAACGATGAAACCCAATAGGCATCATATTTAGAAAATTCTTTCTCAGCATCATCATACTCTAATTTAAAATCTAAGAAACCAGCAATAATAAACTCATTAGCTACAAATGCACCATCATGCTTCTCAATCCACTCTTCTGTCCATTCAGTAATGGCATCAGTATCTTTTAAATCTTCAGGTAACTTCATAACCATTTTAGTTAAAGGTTGCTCTGGGAGCTTATCTGTATACTCAAGTTTTTTAGACTCTGTTGGTTTCAACTCTTTCATCGCTACTTCATCTAAACTTGCGACCATATCTTTAAAAGTTTTTCTATTTGCTTCATCTTTTTCACCAATAATATTTAACATTAAATCTGCATCAAGGTGTCCAAACCATGTGGTTTTCTCTTTCGAATCTAAGAGTTTATAAAAAAGCATATTATATGGAGCATAAGCACCAAAATCTGGATTTTTAAGAAGAAGCTCTCTCATAACATCTAAGTTTGTTACCGTAAAGAAACTCAAAAGATCAAGGTTTTTATCATGAAATTTTTTAAAATAAGGAATTTGAATATTATCATTCCCTGCCCATTGAAACCCAACTGCATCAATTTTTTTTAAAAATGCTTTTGATTGTGCATCTGCATTTCCTTTTACCCCATGAAGCTCTGCCGTTAAATCTGCCTGTGCAACACCTACTGTTAACAATAATCCTGCTAATACCTTAGAAAGTTTTCCAAATTTCATTCTTATCCTTTTTGTTGTATGTGACTGTTCACATTTTTTATTCTATATGCTAAATCTATCTAATAAATTTAACTTATAAAATATGATAATAAAAATAAAATTAATAAATGATTAATTTTAAAGAATTATGATTCTTCGTACCAAAAGAAGTATAAAAAGAACATATTGGTAATCATATCCATACCCATTATAAATATTTAAGTAAATAAGTGAAATAATAAAACATTTGAAAACACTTTCAAACACACTTAACCTCCTTTAATGTTTCATTTATACACAAGGAGACAAATCACTTATATTCATAAAAATGAAATTAATCTATCAAATTCTTTTATAATAAACTGCTTTAAAGAGAGAAATTTAAACTATTTTATCCTCTAGTGAATAGATTTTCACCATTTTACATCAAAAATAGTTATTATAATAATAACTATTTAATGCAAACAATAAAAATTAGTTTTATATATGATTCTTATTCATTTGAAATATAAATTGAATCACTTGACATTTAAAATCTTATTACATATAATCGTCATGTTCCGAGTATTGCAGATAATTATGCAATACCAAATCTAAAAGGAGGATAAATGAATAATACTTCGCAAATAGAGTTAGACACTATGGCTGAACAAGCTGCAGAGCTAACCAGTAGAAGAGATTTTTTCAGAAAAGCTGCTGCCTATTCAGCAGGTGCTGTTGTAGCTACAACTGTTCTTGCTGATGCTAGTGAGCATACAAAAGCAAACCCTAAAGATGATAAAAACATCTTAGAAGAGAAACCTTGGAGTTTAGAACTGGGTGCACCAGTTACTAAAAACCGATATGGTATGCCATCTCCATATGAGCATAATGTAACCAGAAGAACTACAGATATCTTGTCATCAGGAAATATGCAAGCATCAATTGCTGTAACTCCTATTCAAGACTCTTGTGGAATCATAACTCCAAATGGTCTTTTCTTTAACCGATGTCATGGTGGTACACCAACCATTGACCCTAACCAACATAGACTTATGATTCATGGTCTTTTAGAAAAACCTATTGTACTTACAATGGATGAACTTAAAAAGTATCCTAATGTTACTAGAGTTCACTTTATTGAGTGTCCAGCCAATGGTGGACCAGAGTGGAGAGGTCCACAGTTTAACTCTATTCAATTTGCAAAAGGTTTTATGTCAAATGCAGAGTGGACAGGTGTATACATTAAAGACATCATTAAAGAGCTAGGTCTTAAAAAAGAGGCATTGTGGATGCTTGCTGAAGGTATAGATAACTCTCACATGGGAAGAACTGTTCCTGTAGATAAAGTTCTTGATGATGCTATGATTGTTTGGGGACAAAATGGTGAAGCACTACGTCCTGAACAAGGTTACCCTATTAGATTACTTGTTCCAGGTTGGGAAGGTAACTTATGTGTTAAATGGTTATGTAGACTAGAATTTGCAAAAGAGCCATTCTATGCTAAAGAAGAGACAGCTAAATATACAGCTCTTACAAAAAATGGTGGAAAAGCAATCCAACACTTCTATGCAAATGAAGTAAACTCTGTTGTTACTTCTCCATGTCCAGAGAAACCATGGAAAGACTTGAAAAAAGGTGACTTAGTAGAGATAGAAGGTCTTGCTTGGTCAGGTATGGGAACCATTAGAGGTGTTGATATCTCATTTGATGGTGGTAAAAATTGGGAAGAAGCTTCTCTAAAAGGTCTTGTTCTTGAAAAATCATGGACGAGATTCTCTTACATTTATAAATATGAAGGTAAAGATTTACTTCTATCAACTCGTGCAAGAGATGATGCAGGACATATTCAGCCATCAGTAAAACAAGAGAGAGATACCGTTGGTGTTGAAGGTGTTTACCATAGAAATGGTATCCACACATGGGCAGTATCAGCAAAAGGAGACGTAACTAATGTACAAATCTTATCTTAAAAAAATTGTATCATCTTCAATTGTTGCTTCAGTAGTACTTTTAGGTACTACATGTAATGCATCAAGTGACGATGCTAAAAAAGTAGCAAAGAGTTCAAATTCTGTAGGTCCAGCGAAAGCTGAAGTTTCAGATTCTGTAAAAAGAACCTATGCCAATGGTAAAAAAGTTATTGATGGTGGTGTAACTTACCCTATTGTTAATGGACAAACAGGTGCTTATGCAGCCAATGAAAAAGCACATAAAGCAGCTGTTAAATTTGGTAAACCAGCCACTGCAAATGAGATTAAAGCTTGGAACATTGATGTAATGCCAGATGGTACAGGTCTTCCTGAAGGTTCAGGTTCGGTAGAAGATGGTGAAGAGCTTT
>JALUKQ010000089.1 GCA_027056485.1 Campylobacteraceae bacterium
GTGTTTACTTTCATTATTTGACCTGTTGCCATGTCTGCATCGGGTGAGCCATAAACACCTTCTATGCTGTAGTTTGATGATGTTAACTTTAACTCTAAGTCATACACCAATGGAGTAACCATATACTCAAACTCTTCATCTAAAAGTTTTGCGAACTCTTTTGAAGAGTGAACAGAGAAGTAGTTTGCACCTTTGGTTTTAGATACATACTCTACTAGGTCATTGTTAAAGTCAACCCCCACACCTACAAACGTGGTATGAATATTTCGCTCACTTGCATTTTTAGCCAAACCAAAGAGTTTGTTTTTACTAAGCTCACCTGTATTAGGCATAGCATCGGTTAAAAATATGATTCTATTTTCATAAAGTTTATCAGAAGTATTAACTCCTTCAAAAAGTTTTAATCCTTCATTATAACCAGCACTCCAATTTGTACCACCACGCTCACTAAGAGCCAAAATATGGTCTCGTATAGATTCTTTGTCTGAATTACCAACCAAGTTTAAAGGTTTTGCTCTGTATGCACCGTGGTCAAAAAGTGCAATTCCTAATCGGTCATCATCTTTTAAGTGTGAAAGCATAGCCACAATAGACTCTGTAGCTATTTCCATTTTCTTTTTATGTTTGTCTGACTTGTCATTGTTCACTCGGTTTCCCATATTGTCATAGTGATAAGCATCAAAACTTGACCCCATAGAACCAGAGATATCAAGAACAACAACCAAGTTTAATTTTTTACGTTTAAAGTTACCCTCTTCTATTCCAGAATTTAAACCTAACGATAAAAAGAACTCATCTTCATCTGAAAAACTGTTAAGACGTTTTGCTGATGAGTAACTAGGACAAAATAGCTCTTTACAGGTATCACCATTTAACCCTGTATCAAAATAGTGGTTATAAAACTGACCTTCATAAGTAATAGAGTCTAACTTTGGCAAATACCCCTTGTCAATATTTGCTTTAAAGTTGTTGGTATCTTTAGCTCCACCAACAGCTAAACCAACCTTTTTTACTGACCTGAAAGATTTTGGAGTTGGTGCTGACATAGCAACCACTCCACCTTTGGTATAACCTGCATTTATCATGCTTCTTGCTGAATCTTTCATCTCTATAGTAGAGTTATACTCCCAATCATCTATAGCATTTTTATCTGATTTTTTAGTCATGGCAAATAGTGTTACATTTGCAATCAAAATTAAAATTAGTAGTCGTTTCATTATTAGTCCTTCTTCTTAATTATCGTATCATAATAAATAAATGTGTAACCATCGTACTTATTATAACAAATTATGTGACATTTATGCTATATAGTCTTTAGAACGTATGCTCATCTGTTTACTATCTTCATCGAGATAAATATCATAGACATCCATAGCACGTAGCAGGGTACTTAGCTTTTTAAAACCGTAGTTTACTGGAGAAAAAGAGGAGTTATTGTTAATATATGCTCCCATATCGGCTAGGTTTGACCAACCGAACTCATCCATGGTTTGGCTTTGAGCATTGTCCAAAAGTTTACGTAACCACTTATCTTTTTTAAAGTCAGAAGCTGTTTTTCTCTTCTCATCTTTTGTATGGATATTACTCTTTTCATGAGGTTCAGTTGTCTTCATGAGATTTTCAGTAAATATAAACTGAGAACAAGCAACCATAAAGGCATTGGGTGTCTTTTTTTCTCCAAAACCAAATACTTTTATGCCTTCTTGTTGAACCCTCATTACTACAGGGGTAAAGTCAGAATCACTTGTAGCAAAGGCAAAAGCATCTATCTTTTTAGTATGTAACATATCTATGGCATCTATGGTCATTAAAATATCTGTAGCATTTTTCTGTTTTGAGTAGTCAAACTGCTGTATGGGCTTAATGGCAAACTCTAAAAGCTTAGACTCCCAGTTTTTGAGGTTCTCTTTTGTCCAGTTACCGTAAGCTAGTCGAATGTTAACAATACCAAACTTACTTAGCTCTCCTATGATTCCCTCTATGGCTTTATGTGAGATGTTATCACAATCTATAAACAGAGCTATGTGGTCTTCATTTTTCATTAAAACTCTTCTTTGGGTGCATAATAGGTCATGGTAGAACGCCCAAACTTCTTACGTTTTACCTGTTCTAGTTTACCTATGTTTTTAGGCATTTCTAGCTGAGACATATGCTCAACGATAACCATCATACATTTTTTAGGGTCTATCTTCTCTATAAGCTCTATGGTTTTGTCATAGATATC
Organism: Campylobacteraceae bacterium; assembly: GCA_027056485.1. Lineage (GTDB taxonomy): Bacteria > Campylobacterota > Campylobacteria > Campylobacterales > Sulfurovaceae > UBA1140. The sequence continues at coordinate 2,225 of JALUKQ010000089.1, forward strand.
ATCCATACCATCACGCGAGGCAAATGGTGGGTCAAAATAAAAATAGGTTTTTTCATCTCTTTTTTCTACCATAGACAAAACAGTATCAAACTTCTCAAAACTGTCTCCAAACATGTGCTGACACTTTGCTGGGTTTAAGCGTTTAATGTTCTCTTGCAGAACTTTGTAGGCTACCTTATTGTACTCTATGAAGTAACATTGACTAGCTCCTCTACTTAAAGCCTCTAATCCAATAGAACCTGAACCTGAAAAAACCTCTACGAAATTCTTATCCATAATCTCAAACTGTAAGGTGTTAAAAAGCGACTCTTTTAAAATCCCTTTAGAAGAGCGTGTTGTAAATATATTTGGAATTTCAATAACTTTTCCTTTGAAATCTCCTGCTATTATTTTTGTGGTGAAATTTTTATCTTTTGCCATTTATTCTCTCTATTTTTATATATTATGGTAATTTTAACATAATTCCTACAGCATCAAATAAAAATCATACTATTTAAAATAGATACTGTGATAGATAGCTAAAATTCTTAATATAAAAGAAAAAAATTAGTTCATAAAGATAAAATATTATGATATTATCTAGTATGACAAAAATTAAATTAATACTATTAACACTATTACTCACCCTTGGCTTGGTTGCAGAAGAAACAAAAACTCCTGTTCCTCCTGTACCTTATAACTTTTTAGAAAAAAAAGAGGTCAAAAACTTTATAAACATGATGGTAAAAAAATACCACTTTAAACGCTCTTACATGGAAGAGGTTTTAGGTAATGCAATGCTAGATAAGGAGACACTAGCACGTTACACTGGAAAATACAAAGCCAACAGTACTAATGGAACTTGGGAGCGTTACAAAGCACATGTACTAGACGAACAAACCATGCAACTGGCACATGAGTTTAAGAAAAACTACTACTTAACCTTAAAACGTGCAGAAGATGAGTATGGTGTAGATATGGACTATATAGTTGGTTTTATGGGTGTTGAAAGTAAATATGGAACCCATACTGGTGACTATAGAGTTTTAGACTCATTAGCTACGCTAGGTTTTCATAAAAATCGTATGCACAAGTGGTTTAAAGCAGAATTAAAAAACCTATTTTTACTTATGAGAGAACAAAACAGAGATATCTACTCCCAGTATGGCTCATTTGCAGGAGCTATGGGGGCTGTTCAACAGATGCCTTCTATACAGAGACGTTTTGGAGTAGACTACAATGGAGACGGCATAAAAGACCCTTGGGATTTAGAGGATTCCATAGGGATTATCGCTAAGTTCATGCATAAAAAAGGTTGGAAAAAAGGAGCTGTAGTAGCTGTACCTACCAATTTTTTTGGTAAACGATTTACCAAACTGAAAACCAGCCATAAAAAGAAATATTCTCTAAGCTACTTGGCTAAAAAAGGCATAAAACCTACCGAGCCTTTTAATGAACCAAAAGCTTATTTGCTAAAAAATAGAAATTCTGACCATGATGATATTTGGCTAGGAGGTAAGAACTTTAGAGTCTTAACCAAGTACAATAACTCAACCTCTTACGGGATGGCTATTCATTTAATTGCCCAAGAGGTGAAATAGTCTAAATAGTAACTCCATATAAACCTATATGGAGTTACTTATATTAAAGAATATACCGAGTGGTATCTTCATCATCAACAAGTTTGTCTAGCTTCTCTTCTATAAGAGCTTCATCAACCATAACTTTCTGACCTGCATACTCATCTGCATTAAAAGAGATATCTTCAATAATACGCTCCATAATAGTATGTAAACGTCTTGCACCAATATCTTCTGTTTTTTCATTAGCAACAGCTGAGTATTTTGCAATAGCTCTTAGAGCTTCTTCTGCAAATTCTAACTCTACTTTTTCTACTTCGAGTAGTGCTGTATACTGTTTAATAAGTGAGTTTTTAGGCTCTGTTAAAATTCTGTATAGTGCCTCTTCATCAAGTGAATCTAACTCAACTCTTAGAGGGAAACGCCCTTGAAGTTCAGGGATTAAATCACTTGGTTTACTTAGATGAAATGCACCTGCTGATATAAACAGAATATGGTCTGTCTTAACCATACCAATTCGTGTCTGTACATTTGAGCCTTCCACGATAGGAAGTAAATCTCTTTGAACACCCTCTTTACTTGGATCTTGACGAGAACTAGAGTTAGCTGGAACTGCTATTTTATCTATCTCATCTAAAAATACTATTCCACCCTCTTCTATCTTTTTCAGTGCCAAATCTTTTAACTTATCTTCATCAAAAAGCTCTTCACTAGCCTCTGTGGCTAAAATACTCTTTGCCTCTTTAACTGTTACCTCTTTTTTCTTACCTTTTTTATTAAGTCCACCTATTACTTTTATAATAGACTCTTGAACGTTTGCCATTTCAGGAGGAACATTCCCACCACTCATTACATCTATACTTGGTGTTGGCATATCTACTTCTATTTTCAGATGGTCAAGCTCACCACTTTCAAACTTCTTTTGCATTTTTGCAAATGAAACTTCATAGTCTGCTTGTTTCTGTTCACTTGCCCCTGCAGGAAGTGGAGGTAGAAGTTTCTCTATAATCTTATTTTCTATATACGCTTCTATCTTCTCTTGGTTTAAGTCATTTTGATCTTCACGAACCAATTGCAGTGCATTGGCTGCTAAATCACGAATCATTGACTCTACATCACGACCTACAAAACCAACTTCGGTAAATTTACTCGCTTCAACCTTTACAAAAGGTAGACGCATCATGGTGCTTAGTCTTCTAGCAATTTCAGTTTTACCCACACCTGTACTACCTATCATCAAGATGTTTTTAGGCATTACATCACGTTGCATATCTTCATCTAATTGTAAACGTCTATAACGATTACGAAGCGCTACGGCAATAGTTTTTTTTGCATTGGTTTGACCAATAACATATTTATCTAAAAATGAAACAATCTCTTTTGGTGTAAGATTGGTAGGAATAACATTACTCAATTAAAGCTCCAGTAGTTTAATATTTGTGTTGGTGTAGATACAAATCTCACCAGCAATGGTTAAAGACTCTTTAACCAAATCTTTTGCTGACATGTCAGCATATTTATCTAAAGCACGTGCAGCAGATATGGCATAGTTACCACCTGAACCAATAGATGCTATTTTTCCATCTTCTGGCTCAACTACATCACCTGTACCTGTCAAGATAAATATATGGTCACGGTTAAGTACCAACATCATCGCTTCTAGTTGACGTAAATGTTTATCTTTTCTCCACATTTTAGAGAACTCAATAACTGACTTTAAGATGTCACCTTTTTTCTCTTCTAAAATGTTCTCAAACATATCAAAAAGGTTAAAAGCATCAGCTGTACTTCCTGCGAAACCTGCCAAAATTTGCCCTTTATACAGTGAACGAATTTTAGTTGCATTTCCTTTTAAAATAGTGTCACCAAAACTTACTTGACCGTCACCACCAATTACAGCATTATCTTTACCTTTATAGGCAAGTATTGTTGTTGCATGAAACACTCTACTCTTCCCCTACTATCTCAACTGTTACAGTAGCATGAATACCATGACCCAACTTGATGTCTACTTTATGTTCACCAACTGTTTTTAGTGCTTTTTTAAGTTCAACTATCTTTTTGTCAATTTCTATATCCATCTGTTCTTTAATAGCTTTAGCAATATCATCTTTTCCAACTGAACCTTGAATTCCAGCAGGAGCCAATTTCTTTTTAATAACAAGATTTTTAGAAGCCAACTCTTTCTCTTCTTTGGCTAAACGAGCTAAAGTATCTTTTAACTCTTTTTCCATTCTTGCTTGTTCAGATTTCCAGTTTTCCACTACATCTGGAGTTGCCAATTTAGCCATACCTTTTCCAATAAGAAAATTCTGACCATATCCATCTTTTACTTCTTTTATTTCACCTTTTTTGCCAAGGCTTTTTACATCTTTAATTAATAATACTTTCATTGTTTAATCCTTTATAGATTATTTTTTTATGTAATCCATAATTCTATCAAATTATATTTAGATATGAGTTATAATCTATCTTTATTTTTCAATTCAACAATATATGTTATTAATAATTAATAACTATTACTATATAATTATATTTATGAAAAGTCTTATATATTATATCTCTGAGAAAATACATTTTCCTAATGTTAAAAGTAGAGTAACTGAAGAATTATACGGAATACTACCCAAAATTATTATAACTACTTTTATTTTGGCATCTATTTTTCTTTACATATTTATTAATCAAATTAATAATAATGCTATATTAATAATATGGTACTTACTTCTTTTATCATTAAATAGTAGTTGGTTATATGACTATATACTATATAGCAAACAATCTAAAAACAATAAAAATAATTTAAGCTGGTTTGATCTTTTTAAATTAAAATCAATATTTAGTGCTATATTATGGGGCATTACTCCTCTTCTATTTTTTAATGAATTAAATCATAACTATCAATTAATTATGATATTTTTTATAAGTGGTTTTGCAGGAGCCATGACAGGATTTCTCTTTGATTTTCGCATATCGTCTCTATTTATAAGTATATTAATGTTACCTCTTCTTTTTATGGTTTCATTTTCAACCATAGAGTATGTCTATGTTACGCAAGTATTAATATTTATTTTTTATATTTTATTATTGATATCAAATAAACACTTAAATCGACTCTTCCATCAAACCTATACAAACCAAGAACGATATCATTGGGCAAAAGATATGTTAAGTTTAAAAGAGAGAAAACTAAGTTCACTTCTTAATCAAGCACCCATAGGTATTTTTTATTATGATAATGAGTTAAGAATACTTAGTTATAACACTCTATTCGATGATATTTTTGCACTTGGAGGTAACTTAAATGGTTTTAATTTAAATAATTTAAAAGATACAAATGCTATAAACCTTATGAAAAGTGTCCTCAAAAATAAAGAGTCGCACGAACTCATAGGTTCATATAACTTCTCCTTTCAAGAAGAGAAAATATGGGTTGAATTAACCTGTTCAGCGTTATTAGATGAAGATAACAATATTATTGGTGGAATAGGAACCGTAGAAGATAAAACCATGGAACATGAAGCCTATGAACAAATCAACTACATCTCACTACATGATTCATTAACAAATTTACCAAATAGACGAAGCTACCAAGAGTATATGCTTGACCTTATAAAAGAAGAGAAACATAAAATTTACTACTCTATACTATTTTATATGGATTTAAATCACTTTAAACAGATTAATGATACTTTTGGTCATATTGTTGGTGATAAACTACTGCTAGAGGTTGCTGAACGACTACAAACAGTTAACATTCCAGACAAATATCTTTCTCGTATTGGTGGTGATGAGTTTATTATGATTGTTCCTTTTCATTCTATAGATAGAACAGAAACAAAAGAGCATGCACAAGAGTTAGCCGAAGAGATAAAAGAGATATTCACTCCAGCATTTGAAATAGAAGGACTAGATCTTTTTATGACTACAAGTATTGGTATTGTTATGATAGAACCTCTAAGTAATAATACTGAACAAATCATCAGACAAGCTGACATGGCAATGTATCAAACTAAAAGAGAAGGTCTCAATAACATTCGTTTCTATGACCATTCACTTGATATAAAACAGCGTGAACTCACCTCCTTACAACATGACTTAAAATCTGCTCTTAAAAATAACGAGTTAGAACTATACTATCAACCTATTGTCTCTATGCAGAACAATAAACTTAATGCTATAGAAGCATTGATTCGGTGGAACCATCCAACCCAAGGTCTTATCATGCCAGATAGATTCTTACCTATGGCTACTGAATCAGGACTTATTACAAAAATCGGTTGGTGGGTAGCTAAAGAGGTTTGTAGACAACTTTATGTTTGGAAAACAAATAAACTCATTAATTTTGAATACATATCTATAAATATTAATGCTAGACAATTAAATGAAGTAAACTTTGTAGAGCAACTAAATACCTGTATCACAAAAGGTGGAATCTCTCCTTCTCTACTCAAGTTAGAGTTAACAGAAACCACACTTTTAGATAACTTTTCAAATACTCAAACTATTATTCAAAAATTAAAAACAATAGGTATTGAGTGTAGTATTGATGACTTTGGTACAGGTTATTCTTCTCTATCTTATTTGAAAAAATTTGCTTTTAAAGTACTAAAGATTGACAAGGCTTTTGTTACAGATATTGAAACCAATGAAGATAGTTATGAACTTGTAAAGAGTATTGTAGCTATTGGAAAGCAGTTTAGTTATAAAATAATCGTTGAAGGTGTCGAAACAGAAGAGCAAAAAAAGAAACTTATAACCATAGACAAAGATGTCTACTACCAAGGTTTCTTATGCAGTAAAGCTATCCCAGCCAAAGAGTTTGAAGAGAGATTCTTGTAGGGTGTTTTCCCCCGACTACACCGTATTAATATATTTAAATATTTTAATAACTCATGGCTTTATTTTGATGGTGTAGTCGGGGACTACACCCTACGCAAATCCTTTAAGTTCCCCCTCAACCTTAGACAACTTCTCAGAAGCATCAGCCAAAGCTTGTCTGTTCTCAGTAATCACCTGCTCAGGTGCATTAGCAACAAATCGTTCATTATTAAGCATTCCATTTAACTTAGCTATCTCTTTTTCAAGCTTCTCTTTTTGCTTAGTAAGTTTTCCTATAATCGCCGACATATCTACATCATCAGTAGAAATAAACGTCTCTAAATTATCTGAAACATCAGTTACAGAATTTTCTAGTTTGCTGTCTACAAAAGTAAGCTCTTCAACTTTTCCAAGCTTTTCTATAAAGGGTTTCATCATATCCACATCAGAACCAGCAGGAAGTTTAATAGAAGCCTTTTCTATCTTTTGGTTTCCTTTGTCAATAAGCGTTTTACAACGACGTACCGAAACAATAGCTTCCATAATAAGGTCAAACTGTTTAATCACCTCATCATCAGCTGCACTTGCCACAGGGTAAGCCTTAACCATTATAGATTCACCCTCTTCTAGGCTCTCATCACTCAATCTCATGTAGAGGTTTTCAGTAATAAACGGCATAAATGGATGAAGCAATTTCATAGACGCTTTAAAGATACTTCCAAGTTCAGCTACGGAAGCTTTATCTGCCTTAGAAAGCTCAATTCCCCAGTCACAGAACTCTCCCCATAAGAAACGATAAAGTACTGTTGCTGCGTCATTGAAACGATAAACATCCATAAACTCTCTTGTCTCTTTAACCGCCACATTAAACCGTGCCAACATATACTTACCAAGAGGTGTGTTTATGTTTGCAGGGTCTAAGTCATCAAAATGCTCTTGATTTAGTTGTAAGAAGTTGGTCGCATTAAAAAGCTTATTAGTAAAGTTACGGCTCTGTTCTAGCTTATCTTCGCTTAGTTTAATGTCACGCCCTTGCACAGCCAACACAGCCAAAGTAAATCGAAGGGCATCGGTAGAGTATTTGTCAATGGTCTCTAAAGGGTCAATCACATTCCCTTTAGATTTACTCATCTTCTCTCCATGCTCATCTTTTACCAACGCATGAAGATAGATGTCTTTAAATGGTAACTCACCTGTAATATTTTCACCCATCATTAGCATTCTAGCAACCCAAAAGAAAAGAATGTCAAACCCTGTAATAAGCAGGTTATTTGGGTAGAAGTTTTTCATGTCCTCTTCGTTCCATAAGCCATCTTTTCCAAACTCACCATTTCCCCAACCAAGTGTAGAGAAAGGCCATAAACCTGAACTAAACCAAGTATCAAGAACATCAGGGTCTTGATGAATGTTTTCAGAGTTACACTTCTCACAACACGTTGGGTTATCACCCTCAACTGCCCACTCATGGTCACAGTCGTTACAATAAAAGACAGGAATTTGATGACCCCACCACAACTGACGAGAGATACACCAATCACGTAGTTCACCCA
>JALUKQ010000090.1 GCA_027056485.1 Campylobacteraceae bacterium
AGCCGAGAGATGACAGCTAACTCCTCTTCATTAAACTCTTTGGCTTTAGGGTAGTTAGCTAACTCCTCTTCTATCATCTCAAAGGATTTAACGGAGATATCGGCTCCTATATTAATAGGTGGTTGTTCTTGTATAAATGGCATAAGTTCTCTTTTTATATAATATCTTTTAATCTTGGAAATTTTTATCTTTTTATAGCTTATAGTTTCATTAAAAACAATATCTATAAGCTAACTTTATAGTAACTATTTCATGGCATTATCTGTTTAATTTTATTTAAATTATTGTACAATCAAGGTTCAAATTTAAATTATGGAGAATTAAAAATGATAAAACAGAGTTTAATCACAATTGCAACATTAGGACTTATGACAGTAGCTGCTTCAGCTTATGATACAAAGGCATGTGCTGGATGTCATGGTGCAGATTTTGAAAAAAAAGCTATGAACGTTTCTAAAGTTGTTAAAGATATGAGCAAAGAAGATATTGTTGCTGCACTTAAAGGTTATAAAGCTGGTACTTATGGTGCTGCTATGAAAGCTGTTATGAAACCAAATGCAGATAAACTATCTGATGAAGATATAGAAGCTATTGCTACTCAAATTGCTGGTGGGGATAAAAAAGAAGAAGCTAAAACTGAAGATAATGCTACAAAAACAGAAGAAAAAACTGCAGCAGTTGAAGTTGACACAAAATCATGTGCTGGATGTCATGGAGCTAACTTTGAAAAAGCTGCACTTGGTAAGTCTAAAATTGTATCTGATATGAGCAAAGCAGATATTGAAGCTGCACTTAAAGGTTACAAAGCTGGTACTTATGGTGCTGCTATGAAAGGTGTTATGAAACCAAATGCAGATAAACTATCTGATGATCAAATCAAAGCAATTGCTGAGAAATTTGGTAAATAGTTTAACCATTGATTCCCAACTTTTTGGGAATCATTTTATTTAAAAAAATCTATAAATAGTGTCATATATCTCTCGACACGACTCTTCTTATATGAGGTAATATTCTCTCCATTATAATTCATATTTTCAAAAGTATAAAGTTCACCCTGCTCTTTTATAAGCTCTGTATCCATCCCAATTTTAGGACGCATATATATCGTTGTGCAAGGAACTTCTTTGTCTAGTAGAGGAACAATCTCAAAACGACTGTCACCCACACAGAGAGGTTTTTTTACTTTTGCCGAGGCTTGAGAAAAAGAGGTCACACCAGCTATCACTTCACTTCTACAGTATAGTTCAGGTTGTTGAGCTTTAATAATGTCTAGAAGATAGTAGACCGTACTATATACAGCACTATCACCCAGTGTTACAAAGCTTAATATGGTATGTTCTTCAAACCCTTTATAGAGTATGTCCACTTGATACTGCCAATCCTCTTTTTTGAAGTGCATCGGTGTATAAACAGGAATAATGGGCTTAGAAAAGTCATGCTCTTCCATAAGCTTGCTAACAATCTTATGAGTTAGTGACTTTTTAAAACTATGGTCAGGACTCTTAGTAGGAATACAGATAGCATCACTATTCTGCAATGCCTTGAGAGCTTTTATAGTAATAAGCTCACTATCACCAGGTCCTAAAGAGACCATGTATAATTGCTTATCCAAGTTTGGTAATTTCCTCTTTGATGTTTTGAAACATAATATTTCGAATAGATGTTAACTCAATGAGGTTAAAACGCTCAGAAGCCGTCTGACTAGGGACAACACGTGACTCAAAATGCTCTCCAAACTCATTACTAATCTCTATCATGTCTTTTACATAGTGGTTACCACTAACCAAAAGCATCGGTACTATTTGCACATGGGTTATACCATCTTCTTTCATCTGCTCTACTAGTGCCTCTTTTACAGCATAGTAAGGAAATGCCCCTTCTAGTGAACAAGTGTAGTTCTTTTTACTAATTAGTTGTAAAAACTCTTCAGTATAACCTACAGAACTTAGCCCTGCTAAGTCTAAAATAGGAACCCCATGAATGACAAACAGGTTTGCCCACTTCTCTTCACTAATAGATTTGCTCAGTCCTTTTAAAGCCAGTGAAGTCTCTTTTGTTTTGTTAATAATCGCTTTAGTAGCACGAATATTTGCATAAGAAAACTCACTAAATCCTTTTACTGTTCTTTGAAGTAGTTCATGCTCATCAGTAGGGAAAAGGTTCACTGATGTAACAATAATATTTCGGTATCCCAACATATCTACATCGGCTAAAACTTGTGGAAGGTTTTTATAATCCATACCACGTTTATGTAAATCTTTAAGTACCATTCTCGATGAAAATGATAGAAAAACATCTACTCCTTCAAACTTCTCTTCAACCTCTTTTTTAAGGTCAAGATACATCTGCTGTTCTATGACTGAGCCAAAACAAGCTAAGATAATGGCTTTATCTTTTTTATAGTGTCTATAACGTTTCATCTATTAGACTTTACAGTTTGTGAGTCTTTTGTTGAAAAAAATGTTACAGCTACCACTTTTATAAAATGCTTTTACCAGTGCCAATACAGCAAGGTCAATAAATGGTTCAATAATCACCACTAGCATATATGCTCCAGAAAAAGTTGCTATCTCTTGAAGATTTTCTGCTCCAAATCCTTGACCATAAAATGCCCAAAAAGCAACCCATGACACAATGGCACCTTCCCAAATAACCGACATTTTAAGCATTTGTGAGTAAGTGATGTCTTTATAAGCTGTTCCTGCTGGTACAATCTTCTGTGTTGCATAATTTAAAATAAGCATACTAGCTAAAAGTGTTGTAACATTAATCCCATACTGAGGAAGATCAAACTGAGCAACAGTGATACCTTGAATAAGCAGTCCAAGTGCTAAACCAATCATTGCTGGTGCTACACCAAAAACTAAAAGAAGGGTTGTCCCTAAAATAAGGTGAACTTCACTGATTCCAATAGGATAGTGAGGGAAAACTTCAAAAAAGACAAATACCAAAATAGTACTAATAATAGTTTTTATAAGAAGTGATAAAGCTCCATTTTCTTTTATATGTTCAAGAGCTAACTTAGCTCCCATTCCTATAACACCTGCTGCTGTTCCATAACTCAATAACATTTTGGCACCTTGTACCACACCTGCTTCTATATGCATTTTTATTCCTTTTTGATTAAATTTTTTTGTTAAATTTTAAAAACTATGATTTATAAAAAATCGAGTTAATCTTCCATCGTGATACATCTCTGAATGAATCAGCTGGGCACTTAATTTGTC
>JALUKQ010000091.1 GCA_027056485.1 Campylobacteraceae bacterium
GGGACACATGGAGAAAGCTTCTTAAATATCCCAACCTTAGTTGGGAGTTCAGAAGAATCCACCTCTTTCAAGGGGTGGAGTTGTCAATCGTTTTACAATGCAAAATAGAGGAAAAATCTCAATCAATAAATGTAAAAAATATTTTGATTTTTTAACAGATGAAGAGGTTTTATTATTAGAAAAATGTGTCATTTTAGAGTAGGGGAGGCTACTAAAATAGTAGCCTGAAAAGTTTCGCAAGAGAAACTTTCTATCAGATATACTTCTCTACTAATGCTTTTAGTTCGTTTTTAAAATCATTTTTTTCATTTTTAGTTAATTTACGAATATTTACATCTAATTTAATTGATTGTTTATTCTCCTTAAAAACATAAGGAAGTTTCTCTTGCGAAACTTCCTTTTTATTCATTTGTCTAATATCATTTCTATTTATTTTTTTATTGATAAAATCAAAATAAGTTGCAATCTGCTTATCTCTATTTTCAATTTTTTGAATTTCATAAAGAGCTTCTATATCATTGGTTAATTTTCTTTTTGATAAATCGTGGATAATCTCGTCATCTAACTGTAAGACCTTCATAGCTTTACTCAGATAAGATTTTGACTTACTCAAAACAATGGCAAGTTCTTCCATATTTTTATAGAGCTTTTTATCCATTGCTTGTTTTAGAGACAAAGAGAACTCTAAAGGGTCAAGTCGTTCTCTATGGGTATTTTCCATAATTGCTATCTCAAAGAGTGCTTTTTCGTCAAGATTTTTCCCCGAAATCTCTCTATTTTCAACAATAGCTTTTATCTTATTTAATCCTAGTTTTTTATGAGCAAAAAGTCTTCTTTGCCCTGCTTTCAAAATAAATTTATCTTGTTTAACTTTAATAACTGCTATTGGCTGAATTAAACCATGAAGTTTAATAGAACGAGCAAGTTCATCTAACTCATCATTTGAAATATGTATTCTTGGTTGCATAGGATTATTTTCTATAGAATCAATATCCAACTCTAAAAAACTCTCTCCATCTAAAAGTTTCTCTTGCGAAACTTTACTGTTCGTTTGCAAATGAGCATCATCACCAGCTGCTAAAATCATTGCAGCATCTATTTTTCTTTTTGCCATTATTTATCCTTACTTTTTATCTCTTTAATTAGCTCTTTAATCTCTTTTTTTGCTTTACTTTTTTTAATTTCCGTAACACCTTTCCCCTCTTCCATACTTTTATAAAAATCTGCTCTATGAGATACAATCGTGTCCATCAATTCAAAATGTTTTAAATTTTCAACCAGGTCTTCCATAATTGAAAAATCTTTTGCACTAGGACTCACATCATTAAGTAAGATACTTGCGGTTATGTTCGTTTGCATTTTTTCAGATAACTCATCAATAATTTGATGAAATTTATATAACCCTGCCATCTCTGTAACTCTATCTACAGCAGGAGTAATAATTAAATCAGAAATATAAAGGGCTACTCTGTTTAAGTTAGAATCAAAGCCTCCTACATCAATAATAATATTTTTATCCTCTGGCCAATTATCTAAAAATTCAATAAAGTCATCAGGCGATTCAGGTTGAATAATTTTTAATTCTTGTCTGCCATTAGCCTTTCTTAGATTATTAGTATAGACCAAAGTTCGTTGAAAATCCAAATCAATAATAGGAACTTTCATTCCAATAGCTAAATGCCAAGCAAGAAGACTTTTTCCAACACCACCTTTTGAATGTGCTATAGTAATAATCATATTTTTCCTTTTGTTTCTCTTGCGAAATTTTATTTTATATAGTAACAAAAAATAACTAATTTTCTTCTTGTTTCTCATGCGAAACATATAAATTATAAAAAGAAAATTTTATAAAAGGGAATAGGGGAGGGGACTTCACTATTTGAAACAGAGAATAAGGATAAATCTGTATATTTATCACCAAAGTACAATTTATATGATAAATAGATATAATTTTATATACATTTATCATAAATTAACTATTTTATAAAATAATCTATTAAATTTTTAATATAATAAAACAATAAATAACATACATAAAAAGGGAACAGATGCAACCATACACTTATGACCAAATTGCTAATTATGAAGCTGCACTTGAACTTATGAATACCCTAAGAAATATCTTCTTATCTCTCTCAAAAGATGATACAAAGTATCAGAAACATCTAAAAAATAGAGCCTTTGAAATAGGAAAAGAGAAACAACAATTAGAACCTATTCATGATACTACTATTGCTAATATTAGAGCTACCTATGCTCCTTTAGTACAAAACTATTACGCTGACCCAAAAGCATTTGTAATTACTAAAGATTTTATCTAAAAAAGTAAAATAAACCTCTCTTTATGGGAGGAATGTTGTCAAACTAAGAGTTGAAAATCAACGACCCCGACCCGAGGGTACGGAGTATGACGTTGATATAAATTTTTTAGAGGGACGAAATTCTCGAAAAATTATTTCAAGAGCATAAGGTTTCGCCCCATAGGGGACGGGGAATTATTCCCGAGAAGATTAAATCAATCTAATCTCAACCTTTTTATCAAAAGCACGTGCTAATTTATCTAAAAAATCAATACCGATATTAACCGTACCATTCTCAATTCTGCTAATAACAGATTGAGTGGTATTCAGCTTTTCAGCTAACTGAGCTTGTGATAAATTATAAGTATTTCGTATCTTAATAAGCTGTCTAATTACAGCATATCTTAACTCTAATTTATCCCACTCTTTTTTAAACTCTGGCTCTTTTAATTTCTTATTTAAAAGTCTGTCTAAATCATCCATTTATCATCTCCTCCATTCTTTTTTTTGCAAGTTTTATTTCTTTGGGTGGTGTCTTCTGGGTCTTCTTTGTGAAGCCATGTAACATAACAAATTTTTGCCCTGTATAAGCAAAATAGATTACCCTATAAATTCCCTTAGAATCTTTAGCTCTAATCTCATATAACTTATCACCTAATGGTTTAACATAGGGTTCTTTTAAAGTAATATTGAACTCCCTTAATAGCCCCATATTTCTAGCTATTTTTGCTAGTGCTGTTTCAGGAATAGTTAACAACCATTCTTCTACAGGAGATTCATTATCTTCATTTTTATAAAAATCTATTGTCCATTCAGTCATGAAAAATTATATCTAATTAGGTATAAAAATACACTTATGATTTGAAATTTATCACCATCATGTCGAATGACGAGAAAAAGTATAGTGATTAATAATTTTGAGTT
>JALUKQ010000092.1 GCA_027056485.1 Campylobacteraceae bacterium
GGGTAAAAATGCCACATAGAAATTTAAATAATATACCAGATTTTGATGGTACTTTTGTCCTCTTACTTGGAATTTGGGGAGCAATTATGAACTATATGAAGAGACAAAATAAGCACTATACTACACTAAAAAAGATAGGCTTTTTCATCCTTGATATTCTTACTAGCGGTGGTATAGCAATAGTAACCTATCTTGTAGTTTTTGGATATACAGACAATGCCTATCTAAGCGTAGGAGTAAGTGGAGTATTTGCTCACTTAGGAACTAGGGGCTTTTATATCTTTGAACAAGTAGTAGTTCAAAAATTAGGAGTTAAATTATGAAAAATTACTTTAAAATGGAAGAGTTTGAATGTCCTTGCTGTGGTGAGAACTTAACCTCTCCTACACTTGTAAAGAAACTTAATAAAGCTAGAGAGATAGCAGGAGTGCCCTTTGTTATAAATAGTGGATGTAGGTGTGAGAAACACAACAAAGAAGTTGGTGGTTCCCCTACGAGTTCACACCTTAGAGGTCTGGCAGTAGATATAAAAACAACAGGTAGTAGAAACAGATTTAAAATACTAACTTCACTACTAAATGTAGGGTTCACAAGACTAGGAATTGGCGAAAGCTTTATACATACAGATATTGATGGTGCTAAGGCACAAGAAGTAATCTGGGATTATTATAAGGAGTAAATAAATGAATTTTGTAAGACAAGGAGAAACTGTAACTTTAGTAAAAGATGTACCATATACAGATGGAACAGCACTCGTAGAGTCAGATTATTCTCTTATCATCATACACAATAGTGCTGAAAAATATATGTCACCTCCTGATATAACATTTACTATCGTACAGCCAACACAGACTCAAGATGGCACAATATCTGTCAGTATATTAGCTGAGGCGAATTGGGAAGATGGTTTATATGTGTTTAGTTTAAGAAAAACTTCTGTAACAGAACCTAGCACTTGGTGGACGACACCAATAGGATCTGCTTCTGTATTTGTTCAGAAGGTAGTATCTGAGGTGAAATTATAATGTCAGTAAACACAACAGAAATAGAAACACTATATGATGCTTTAGAAGGAAAAGCTAAGGCTACAGTAGCTGAACAATTTGATGCTGGAAGACTAACTGGTTCTGAATTTGCACAAGTATTAACACAAACAATCAATACTGCTATGCAAATATCGGTACAAACAGTACAGAACCAACCTCAAGTTGATGCACAGGTGGCACTGGAGAGTGCACAGAAAGATAAAGTTGTTTCAGAAGAGGCAATAGCTGAAGCACAATCTGCTAAGGACTTGTTGGTTAAAGATAAACAGATAGAGTCAGAAACAGCTAAAATAGCTGAAGTAAATGCACAAACTACTTTAATAACTGACCAAGATAGTGAATTACTGCTTAATGGTACGAAGGATAGATTAGTTAAAGATGCACAGATAGCATCTGAAGCAGCAAGGGCTTTAGAAACATATACACAAGCATCATTAATTAATAAACAAATACTTGATGTTGAAAAAGCAATAGAACTTAAAGACGAAGAGATAGCTTCTTCTAAAGCAAAAACAGGAATTGCATATACACAAAATCTAGCTGACTCAGTAGTTAAGAGTTCACAAGCATCATTAATCAAGAAGCAAGAATTAACTGAAGTACAAAAAACTGTTCTCACAACCAGACAAGCAACTGCTTATGATGACAATTTAAGAATTGAAGAGGGTAAACAGTTAACTAATGTAGTTGGTATGATGGGTGCTGGAGGTACTGCATTTAGCTCTGCTACTGATGGTACTGGAAATGATGTACTATCTACAATGTACACAGCCATAGACAAAATAACACCATAAGGCTATAAGGTGAAAATAAAATCTCTAATAATCAAAGATGACGACTTAGAGAAATCCTTTAAGACTGCAATAATAGCTACACTTATAGGCTATGGCAAGATGTATGAGTTGTTGCATAAACAGCTATGGCGAAAAGGTAGAGTAACAACAATAGCTCATGACATAACTGTAAATGGACGAACAGCTAGACCTATACAATATTGGAATATAAAAAGTTGGCAAACAGACTCTTATGATCATGATGATGTAGATAGACTAGGACTTAATCAACTGTTTGTTGGACAAAATCCAAATAGTGTATATGATGGTGACCCAAAAGATGGAATCTATCATGATACTTCTCAAATAATACCAGCACAACAAGACCTTGCTGGAGCCAAAGACAATACTGGGTGGTTCATAAATGGTAACTTAGACCTAAAAGAATATGACCAATGGGCTATAAAACAATATGAAAGTGTCTCCCAACCTTATGAGCATACACATATAGTTCACCATGATGCAGTAGTAGATGACCCTAGTACTCCAGATGTAGACGAAACTGCTGCTGCTTATGATGAAGTAGTATATGATGGATACTATGTTGTAAAAATAACTCCTTATAGAGAACCAATGTATGATGCTAATGGTGATTTGATACCTCTAGAGTATTCTGAACAAACTCTTTCAGACTTCAACACTACAAACAGTAATGGTGACCCAGTAACAATACTTGCCAAAGACTTGACGACTGAATACATAAATTATACTACTACAAACGATATACGATTTATACAAATGGAAAGAGTAGCCCCAATACCTGACCTTACTGGTTCTCATGGTGCTATAGTTTATCAAGAAAGTGCAAGCCCTATACTAAGACCTAAGAATCCAAATGGCAGTTTGCAGTATATGCTTTACAATCAGAAACCAATCCTTAGCAAAGTAATAGTTTATGATGATGGTACTTGTGTACAATTTACAACACCTACTAGATATGTTGTGCATACTGGAGATATTGATACTGTATATCAATCCAATGGTACTAAGATGTACTTACCTCTTGTCTATATGGACACTGGTGATTTAGTACAAAACAGGATAGACTTCATAGATGACTGGGATACTATGTTTGAGCTAAATGTTGTTGAAAATAGCTACTGGTACACACCACTAATCTCAATAGTGGTAATAATCGTGAGTATTGTTATAGCTTACTTTACAGGGCTATATATAACTGGTGCTGAGTTTGGTGCTATGAATACAACTCTTGGTCTGTTTACCATGGGTGGTGCCCTTAGTGGGATTGGTTCTGTTAGTGGGAACAAAATACTCCAAATAGCTGGTATCCTTATGACACTTGGAGCTTCGATTGAAGCACAA
>JALUKQ010000093.1 GCA_027056485.1 Campylobacteraceae bacterium
CAATACGTTTAATTCCCTTACGAATGGTCTCAATGTCTGTTGCAAATGAGAATCTAAAGTAACCTTCGCTTCCAAAACCAACACCAGGAACTACAGCTACGCCTTGTTCTGAAAGTAGGTCTTTTGAGAACTGCATGGAGTCATTACTTACTTCTTTAATATTAACAAAAAGGTAAAAAGCACCATCTGGTTTTACTACCGATAGCCCATCTATTTTATTGAAAAGCTCAACAGCTTCATCTCTTCTTGCTTCAAAAGCTACTCTCATCTCTTCTACTACTGTATCAATAGTGCCATCTAACCCTGGAATGGCTGCTGCTTGGGCTAGGGTGTTGATGTTTGAGGTACTTTGTGACTGTAGTTTGTTTAGAACAGAGACTAACTCTGTGTTTGGAGTGGCTAAGTAACCAAAACGCCAACCCGTCATGGCAGCTGCTTTGCTTAGACCATTTACAGTAACTGTTCTTTGGAACATGTCTTCTGAAATAGAAGCTGTAGCTGTAAACTCTGCACCACCATAAACCAGCTTTTCATACATCTCATCAGAGATAACAATAATGTCAGTCCCTTTTAAAACTTCTCCAAGTGCTTCAAGTTCAGCTCTTGAATAGATAGCCCCTGTTGGGTTTGATGGTGTGTTAATCATTAGCACTTTTGTTTTTGGGGTAATGGCAGCTTTAAGTTGTTCTGGAGTTATTTTAAACTCATTGCTGTCGTCTGTTTCTATAATAACTGGAATACCTCCAGAGTATTTAACTTGCTCAGGATAGGTTACCCAGTAAGGAGCAGGAATGATTACTTCATCACCCTCATCAATAAGTGCCTGAAGTAGGTTAAAGAGTGAGTGTTTAGCACCATTGTTAGTTTGAATCATACTTGGAGCATAGTCAAGGTTGTTATCTCTTTTGAGTTTGTCAGCAACTGCTTGAAGAAGCTCAGGTACACCTGGTACAGCTGTATATTTGGTTTTACCACTATCTAAAGCATCTTTTGCTGCATTTTTAATAGCATCTGGAGTATCAAAGTCTGGTTCACCAGCAGAGAAAGAGAGAATATCTTTTCCTTCAGCTTTAAGTTCTTGAGCAAGAGTGGTGATAGCAATAGTTAAAGAAGAAGAAAGCGTTTGTATACGTTTAGATAGCATAATTTTACCTTTTTTGTGTGTAATAAAAATCTTGAAATTATACTAAATTTTCAATTACATCGACTTAATAAAAGTAGAGTAGATCTCGGTTAGTTCATGGTCTTCTTTTTCCATGAGTTTTATGTTCCCTGTTTTGATAGTCTCTTCGAGTACAGCAATTCTTTTTATAAGATAGTGAAAAATTTCTTTATTGACATCAGGAAGCATATCATGTCTTAGCTCGTTGCTGTTAGAATCACAAGATAATATACGAGCTGGAATACCTACAGCTGTTGCAAGAGGAGGAACATCTTTTACTACAACTGAGTTTGCTCCTACTTTACACCCATGACCGAGAGTAATATTTCCGAGTACTTTTGCTCCAGCACCTATAACAACATTGTTCCCAATAGTAGGGTGTCGTTTACCATGAGAGGTACTAACTCCACCTAATGTTACTTGTTGGTAAATGACCACATCATCACCAATAATTGTTGTTTCTCCAATAACTACACCCACACCATGGTCAATAAAAACTCTGCAACCAATGGTTGCAGCAGGGTGGATATCTATGGTGGTTAAAAATTGACCTACAGCAGAGATAAAACGTGGAATAAAACGTAAACCCTTTTTATAGAGAGCATTTGAAAATCGGTAGAAAAACATAGCCCATAACCCTGGGTAGTTGAAAAAAAGTTCAAAAGTATTGTGCAAGGCAGGGTCATTACGCTTAACGTTTAAAAAATCTTCTTTGATGGTTGTAAAAATATTCAACAGTTTTCCTCTTGTTTACATTTAATAGCGTATTAAAATAACTATTTTTACTTAAATTGAGATAAAGTTTAGTAATAGTTATCTTTTTTAGTATTGATTTAGGGCTACTAATGAAATTTATTGAACTCTTAAGTTATTAATTTTCTGAGAGAACAACTCTTCCCCTATAAATATTAAAAATTTAATTAGAGCAAATTGTCTACCTACTCTGGTGGGTTCTTTTAATAGCCTATATAGCCACTCTAGTTCTAGTTTTAAAAAGAGTTTTGGAGCACGTCTCTTCTCTCCACCATAAATGTCAAAACTACCACCTAGACCCATGTATAAAGCTTCATGGTGTTTTATCAGTTCATCCATTAAGAACTCTTGACGTGGACTTCCTTGTGCAACAAAAATAACATCTGGCTTAAGTGTTTTAAGATTTTCTATGAGTTCTTCTTTATCATTGTCTTTAAAATAACCATCTTGATAACCAATGATTTTTATATGAGGAAACTCTCTTTTGAGTTTTTTGATAGTGTTTCTTATGACACTACTGGTTGAACCAATAAAATAAAATGTTTTGTGTTGTTCAAATCTTTGAATAATATCCAACCAGAGTTCACTGCCTGGTAATTTAACTGTTTTTAACCCTTTAGCTCTTAGTGCTAAAACTGCTCCAAATCCATCAGTATAACCTATGTTATTATTAATAATTTTTTTAAGTCTTTTATCTTTTTTCATTATCTTCTCTGCATTCATCGCAATGAGGATTTTTTTTGAGTCTTTAATATTTTCTAAAAAGATATTTTTTGATGTAAATGCATTGATTTTATAGTTTCTGATTATTGTATAATTCATCTTTTAATTCTCCCACAGTAATAAAATTACTACTGTTATTTTTTTTTATAAATTTTTCTAACTTTTTTAACGAGTATTCACTCATAGCTTTCGGATGTCCTATAATTATAAAATTATGATTATCCTTGTTTTTTTGAAAAGAGTTGTATGCTTTTTGAAGAAATGAACTTTTATACCCATCAATAGAAACAACGCTGTTGGTAAAACGTGTTAGCATACGTAACTTGTCCTTTGTTGAACCTCTAGCAGCTGTTCCATCTCCAAATGATTTATGTTCATCTCCTCCAAGTTTTTTAAAAAAAATCATTTTCCAAAAAAAGAGAGGAGAAAGCTTATAGGCACTAATAGGAAACTCTCTAAAGAAGCCATTTTTTTCTTCTACTAAAGGGTCATTTTCAAAGTGCCATTTAGGTTTTTTAGGTGAGTTTCTAAAGTCAAAATAGTGTGTTTGGCTCTGGTTCATACCATTTTCAAATACAGTACTATCTAACCATACATTATGTTTTTTGAAAGCATTTTTTAGTTTATCAAAAGGTTGCATACACCAGCCACCTGCACGATGTGCAAAGATTTTATCTCCAACAATATCAGTTAGTACTTTTTTGTATCTAAAAACAATACTATCTATCTCTGATTCAGAAAATTCATGAAGTCGGTATCTTTTTGTATTCATGACCCAGTTTTTTCCATCAAAAGTACTATCTTCCCAATGAGGGTGAATATGTAACTGAATGCTATGCCCATTTTTATCTAGTTCTCTGATTTGAGTCGTGATTGATTGATACTCATGTTCTAATAACGGAAACTTACTTTTAAACTCTTCAAGTTTGACCAAGTATCCACTATCTACAAAAAAAGTTGCTTTTGCATTATAGGTATCTAAAATTTTTACAAGCCTATTTGTAGGATTTAGAATACAATTTTGTAGAGTACCCACTTTTGAACCGAAGAAGAGTTCATAATCAAGCGTTATTAGTATGTTGTTGTTCATTACACCTCCTTATACTATCTATGGGGTCAATATAAGTACTTTTTTTCAGTTTGAAATAGCTTTGAACAGCAAGGCTAAATAGCTTATATTTTAAAGGGTTAATAATGACTCTAAAGGCGTAACCTGTTTTTAGTGTTGAGCCAAAACTTCTTTTAAATTTTTGTAATGATTCAAACTTTGATTTTGCTTCTGTACAGAGTCTAGCACCTACAAAATCATAATATTCAAGATTCTTCTCTTGAAAAAACTCCATTATTTTGTAATGTAATAAGTTTATACTTCCTGGAGCTGGTCTAGAGATACTACCTCCATAGATGTAATAGGCTCGACTATCATCATAGATAATAATGGCAGTACCTTGGACAATATCATTTTGTTCAGCTATAAAAAACTCTATATTATTATTTAAGTTTGTTTGTAATTTTTTTAAATATTCTAAGCTAGGGTAGAGTAAACTCTCTTGTCTTAGGAATGTATTTTTAATATTTTCATAAACTATTTCTATCTCTTTAGTTGCTGATACGGACACATCTGTTTTAATAGCTTTTCTAACCATATTCCTAGTTTTTGAGGTATAGTTACTAAAAATTTCATCTGGAGATAGTGTTAGTGCTATCTCATAAGTTCCCCATTCTACATGGTCAGAATTATCAGGATAAGTATTGAAAACTGCATTGGATTGGGCTTTAAAAATAAAATCACATATATCATGCTTTTTACAATAAGCAGTGATTTGATTTAAAAACTCTTTCTCTTCAAGTGTTGTTAAACTTTTATTTAAATAGATTGTCTCTGTTGTAAAAATTAATCTTTTGAAAATAAGTTTTTTTTCTATCGTAAACGGAAGTAAAAAATCATCTGTAACAAACCATCCATAGTTATCACTTTTAGATTTGAGATAGTTTTTGGTTGCAAAAACAGGTAACTCATGGTTAATATTTTTTCTAATGAGTTTTAAGTTTTTTTTCTCAATATCTATTGTGTTTAATTTCATATTTATATCCTTATAATCTCTTATTTAATAGTTGTAAAAGATGTTCTATATTCATCAATAAGTAAATTTTACGTACATCAAACTCTTTTTTATTTTTATATCTCAAAATAATATTTTCTATCTCATTTTTATTTATGTAGTTGGTAATCAATGAATCTTTTGAGCATAATAGCTGCATAATATCACTATTTAAATCACCTTGAAACCACTCTAAACTAGGCATATCAAAACCTTTTTTAGGACGGTTTATAATCTCATCTGGAAGGTATTTTTTTGCTACTTCTTTTAAGATATATTTGTGTATTCCATTTTTTATTTTATATTGGTTAGGAATTTTTTGGGCAAGTGCTACAAGGTCATTATCTAAAAATGGAACCCTCATCTCAATGGAGGTTGCCATGGTCATTTTGTCTCCATACATAAGTAGCTCATCACTTAGTGAGGTATAAGTATCTAGAATAGACATTTTATCTAAAGCACTTAACTCCTCAGGAATAAGATTATAGAAGTAGTAAAGACCTGTTTGATGATTGCTAAATTCACTCTCTAATAGTTTTTGTTTTTCCTCTTCTCTATAAACTGTATAAATCTTTTCAAAACGGTTCAGGATATGCTCTTCTGTTAAACTATAAAGGGCTCTTTGCATCTTATGATACTTGGGAGAAGAGAATAAAAATTTAAACTGTTTTGCCAATTTAATAAGAGGAAGATACTTGTCTCTTTTTAATTCAGCAGAGTATTTACCATAGCCCATAAAAATTTCATCGGCTCCTTGTCCTGCTAAAATAACTTTGGTATATTTAGCTCCTAGTTTACTTACTTCATATTGGGCAAAGGTATTCTCTGTACCATTAGGTTCTTCATTGATATAGGTAGACTCTGCTAGGTTTCTCATGTAATCACTAGAATCAGCTATGATATCATGGTGCTCTGTACCTAAAATTTTTGCACTTCTTTTTGCATCATCTGCTTCATTAAATTCATCAGAACCGTTAAATCCTATACAAAATGTCTTAATCTTATTTTTTGTATATTTAGAAGCAATTGCTGTGATGAGTGCTGAATCTATACCTCCTGAAAGAAAGCTTCCTACCTCTACATCACCTATCATCTGTCTCTCTACGGCAGTCTCTAGTTTTTCACTTACTGCATCAACCCAATAGCCTTCACTTTTGTTTCTATCTATTTTTATGTTAGGTATCAGTGCTTCATTGATATTGGTGATTTTATGTAAAATATGCTCATTTAGGTCATATTCCAGTATCTCCCCAGGATAGACTTTTTTAATACCTTGCACCATGGTTTTAGGAGAAGGGTTATATCGTAAAACCAAGTATTCATTTAGAGCATTCATATCAAGTTTAAAGTTAGAAAGCATTTTTAAAATAGGTTTCATCTCTGAAGAGAAGAGAAACTTTTTATCTTTATGATAATAGTAAAGTGGTTTCACTCCAAATCTGTCACGCACAATATAGAGTTTTTTCTTCTCTATATCTAAAAGAGAAAAGGCAAAAATACCATTAAACTCTTTTGCTGACTCAATACCATATTTTGCAAGATAGTTCACAATGGTCTCTGTATCACTATGCCCATTAAAAGTAATGTCATTAAGTCTCTTTCGTAACTCTAGGTGATTGTAAATCTCACCATTAAAGATAATAAGAAATTTTTTATTATCTGAATACATAGGTTGGTGTCCAGCAGTACTTAAGTCTTGAATAGAGAGACGTACATGTCCAAAGTAAATATCGTCTTCATTAATAGTACACTGAACAATATCATTGTCATCTGGTCCACGATGATGAATAAGCTCTAATGTATCCTGTTCAAAAGCTTTGTTGACTGATCCTAAGATTCCACACATATTAATGACTCTCCATTTTTGATAAGGTATTTAAGTAAGGGACAACTGCCCATCGAAGATGATTAAAATTTTTTCGTTTTCCAAGTAGGTCAATCATGGAAGCAATATTATTATTTTTATTAATGAAATATTTTTGAATAGCATTTGAAAGTTTCTGAATGGTCTCTTTATCATCTAGCATGATTGCTAGGTTTAATACCTCTGCATTATCATAAAGGTCAAACTTAGTAAGAGATATTTTGTTGCTTATTGAGAAGCGTTTACATAGGTTATTCTCTTCATTCATAAAACTTTTTATAATATAGGTATATCCTCTAGTGGTTATGGTGTCAACATCTTCCAAATAAGTTAATCTTCCTGTTTTAATAATGTTTTTTACTACAATAGCACTATGAAAACAGTCTATAAATGTGTCATTATCATAAGGGGAATATAGCCATGAACCATCATCTTGTTGTACGGATGTTATGAAGTTATAAAGTTTTTTTATTTTATTTTTAATGTACTCCTCTTGCTCTGGTAAAAAGCTAATAAGTAGAGCATACATATACATACTATAGCTGTTTGCATTTGTAACTATTCTATCTTTTTCAACACCATAAGAGAGTATAAGCATCTCTTCAGTTTCTTTCATCACTTTAATATCTTTCTCTAAAAAAAGAAAAACAGATTTAATAGCTTCTAAAACAGTTTCATCTTTGGTGATATTGTAGTATTGAACCAGTGCTTCTAGAGGGTATGGAGTGTGTGTACTAAAAGGTGTATTCTTGTCATAGGTATCGGTTGCTGTGTATACCCAATCATAGTTCATACCCCAACAGTGACCACTATAGCCTGTAGATACATGATCAAGTAACCAATCAATATTCTTTTTAGCATATTCGATGTATTTAAGATTTTTTTCTTGTTCATATATATTTAAAAGTGTAATGGCTGCTTGTGCTCGTGTTATAGGGTACTCTTGCTTAGTGTAGCCAGTTCGTTTATGGTTATTGATATAGAGGTCATAAATAGTTATGATTCCAGCAGGAATTAGACCCAAGTATTTATTTTTATAGTAGAGTTTTTTTATTTTAACACCTATATTTGTTTTCCAAACATCATAGGGGTCATAAGTTGCTAGACTATTATGAAGTAGGTAAGACTCTAATATTTTATTTGTAGACATTATTATTCTCTCTTTTTAAATAAGGGTATAGACGTTTTGCTGCTGTGGTATTGGTTAAATGTTCTTGAGCATAGTTAAAGTTAAACTCACCAAATTGCATGATTTTTTCTCTATTTAAGACTAATGTTTTTAGTTTTTCTGTTAATTCATTGATATCTGTAGGATTAACTCTGTATCCCATTTTTTCATCTTGAAAGAAATATTTTAATCCACCATCATGAGTCGTGATAACAGCCATACCAAAGAGCATTGCTTCTAGAACAGAGATGGGTAGACCCTCTCCATAATTGGTAGGGAAACAGTATATATCACACTCTTCAAAAATATCTATTTTTGCTTGACCTTGAACATTTCCTATTACGCGAATATTTTTTGTATCTGATGAAACTTTTTTGACTTCATCAAAATCTTCACCTTCACCTGCAATAATAAGTTCTATATTGTCTATTTTTTTTGTGAGCTTTTTAAAAGCTTCTATGGTTCTAAAAACACCTTTTGTTCTTACTATACGAGCAAGAAATAAAATTTTTATAGTTTTTTTTGTGGATATAACCTCTTCTCTTTTTTCAAAGGAAAAGTTTGAAATTAAAGAGTCGTCTACCATGGTTGTTTCTACAATAATCTCTCCTTGGTAACCCCACTCAATCATTTTATCTTTGAAGTCTTGAGAGAGTGCAAATATAGTCTTTGCTTGACCAAAAGAGTTTAGAAAAAAATTGATATAACGTTTTTCAACTACTTTTTCAAAATCTAGATCCCAGCCATGAAAAAAGACAATAAAAGGAATCTGTTTATAGCTAAGTTGTTTAGCAAAAAGTCCATCTCTAAAAAAACTTTTATTGAGTAGAGATGGATTTATCAATGCACTATCTATTTCAGGTGTACAAGCTTTATGAAATCTCCATTGATCCATAATGGGACCGAGTATATTTTTACCATGACCACCAATTTCTAATATTTTAAAGTTGATATCATTGTAATTCTTAAAAGATTTAAATAGGGCATTCCAAAAAGAAGTAACCCCACCTATACCTGATAAATCAGGTACACTTATTAATATTTTATGATTAATTGGCATCTATTTTTACCTTTAGTTTTTTTTCATTTATCTGTTTTATATAGTCTTTTTTAAGTAGAGCTAGATAGATACTCAAGAGTAGAACTATGTTAAAATAAAATCCACCTTGAAGCATCATCATGACAATCATTCCTATAAAGATGGTTATGGCTGGTAGATAATAGGATGAGCTTCTATTTCTACGAATAAAACCATATAGAAGAGCAAGACTACTTAAGAAGAGAGTAAATCCAATTAGACCCTCTTGCTGTAAGGTTTGAAAAAACTCATTGTGTGCAAAAATTCTTAGTCCCACATCTTCTAACATTTTATCTTTAGCATACTCTTGACCTAAACCTATAAAAATAACTGAAGAGTCATCATCTAACCAGTTTTCTACGGCTGCCTTCCAGAATTCAAATCTTCCTGAACCTAAATCTGATTTTTGCATATATTTGTTTTTGTCTTGGAATCTCATCTGTGCAGCTTCATTGGTACTGATAAGATATATACTTCCTGCTGTTAAAATAACTCCTGTTAAGATTAATAGTAATATTTTTTTAAAATTAATATTTTGAAGATATACAAATATAAGGGCAACAAGATAAATCATAATACCTGTTCGTACATAGGTGTCTATTAATTCATAAAAGCCTAAAAGAAGAAGTAAAATATAAAATATATTTTCACGTTGTCTATTGTCTCTACGAATTTGACTGGTTATAACAATCATCGAAAAAGCTAAGGAGATGGAAGCTGAGTGTGGGTTTATAAAAGGACCTATTAATCCATATTGACCATCTAATCCAAATGGAGTTAAATCATAACCTAGTTCCATAGGGGTTAAGATACCTATCATATAGGGTAAAAATGACAATATAATAAGAATTGAAAAGTGTTTGGCTAAAAAGTTTAATGTTCCTTCTTTTAATTTTAGTATAAAAAATAGATACAACATAGGTAGCATTAATGTTTTTGTAAAAATTGTAATGGTATTTATAATATACTCCATAGAACTATATGAAATAAGAGTTTTAAATGCAAAAACTATTGTAATAAACGCAAACATCTCCATATACTTTTCTTTAAAAGTTTTGTATATGATGGGCATAAATAGAACAAATATTAATATCAGTTTCCATAAAA
>JALUKQ010000094.1 GCA_027056485.1 Campylobacteraceae bacterium
TTTGCTCGTTCAATAAGTGTGTTTTCTACATCTAAGTTATAAATCATCGCCAGTGTTACTTCGGCAATATACTTACTAGCCTCTATGGTCTCTTTTGTCATATGAGTTAAGCAGTTATGAAACTTTACACTCTCTAACATTTCATCCATCCCTTTTAGTGTAAAGAGTATGGGTGCATGTCGTCCTACTACCGATAGGTCATGAGAACTAGAACCAGCAGCAAGAAATGAACGACCAGATTTAATGTGTATAAGAGAGTCTTTAGATGCTTTGTCTAGTTTACCTTGGTAGGCATTCATCTTTTTTTGCCAAATATCACCAAAAACAAATGGGTCATAAACTTTGCTTTCACTCATGTACTCTAGTAGCCAAATACTCTGTTCTCCATAGAAGCTAAACTCTCCATCATTTCCATAAGCATCACCTAGAAGAGAACCCCACATAAGTCCTTTTAGTTTGTCTTTGTTCATTATAATCCCTTATATTTATCGTTTTGCACTTTAACAAAAATATGCTTAATTTACTTTAATCGCTTTTTATATAAAAGCACAAACAATATAGCCAAATATGTTCATTGAAATCTTAGTTGTTTACAACAGCTTCTACCGTAACCAAATAGAGTTAGTGGGAAATAATTTATAAAGCAAAAGCCGTCTATGAGAGTCAAGATAAAATAAGAAAAAGGTAAAGAAGTTTGACTCTCACGCCCATAGTATAGTAGTGCTATGTGTTTTAATCGTGTATCTATTTTTTTTGTTTAAAACTGTACATTATAATAGAAGCAGCAACAGCAACGTTAAAACTTTTAATATTAGGCATCATCTCTATGTTAATAATATGGTCACAATAGCTTAAAATTTCAGGTGAGATACCATGCCCCTCATGCCCCATAAGAAGAACCCATTTTTTGGGAACAACAGCTTGTGTTAAAGGGATAGAGTCAGAAGTTATTTCTGCTGCAAAAATAGTATACCCCTCTTTTTTTAGCTCTTGTATGGTTGTTGCTGTATCATCATATATAGATGTTTTTAACATAGCCATATGCCCCATAGAGACTCTTAATGCTCGTCTTCCAAACGGATGAGGACCTTGTTTGGGAAGTAAGTAAGAGTTTATGCCTAAAGCAGCAGCAGAACGGGCAATAGAGCCTACATTCTCAGTTGAAGTAATATTGTCTAACATAATAATATTGTCATCTAAGTTTTCTATTTTATACTGTTGTGGTCGTATGCCATGCATCATTACATTTTGGTGAAGCTTATGACCTACAATAGTTTGCATCAGATTTTTATCGGCAACATAGAGAGTAGGGATGTTCTTACTCTCTATAAGTTCTTGAAATTCATCATAGTATTCAGGAGTGGCAAGTAGGCTTTTAACTTCTATGTCACTCTCTAATAGTAGGTTAACTACTTTTGAGCTGTCTGCTATAAATGAGTTATCTTTTGTAAATAGGTTGTCCCGTAACTGTTGGTAGATAAGAAGTTCAGGGATGTTTATATCTGTAATTTTTATTAAATTCATAAAGAAATTATAGCAGAGTTAAGGCTGTAGGCTCTGTTTTAATATCAAGTTCTAATGTATGTCGTCCTATATTTAAAATAATTGGTTTATCTAACTCTTTTAAAGCAGTAAGCTTAATGGTGTTTTTATCTATAAAATCTATATCTATATCAGCTGGGTACATGAGACTTTGTAAAACATCTATTTTTGAACTTGGAGGAAAGTAAAATATGTTGCTCTCATTTTTACGTATAGTAAATCTATTATGTTTAGATGTTACTTTATGTAGAGGCTCTTTAAATGTTCTTGTGGTAAAAGACCAGCTCTTTTCAAGCTCTTTCCCATCGACTACAGCAACAAATTTGACTTGATATTGACTATTCCATTCAAGTCTTTTGAGAGGAAACAGTACAAAATCAAACTTATTAAAACGTTGATTTGGGTCAGATTTTTGGTCACGTATTAAGGTGTCTTCTACACGTTGACCCTCACTGTTAAAAAGTTCAAATTTAAGAAGTTCCACACTTTGAAAGCATACTTGATTAAAACTAACACTAATAGGAAAACCACTCACTTTATGGTCGGGAAGTGGGTCTGGAAGTTCATCAAAAAATGCTGCTGGAACATCTTTTTGGTTTTTAAAGGGGTACATTACTACTTTTGTATTGTCATCTTTATGCATACTGAGTGCTTTTGCCAATACTTTATTGGGGATGAATCCTTTTTTTGGGTCTTTAAAGTTTTTCTCTTTATAGAGCTTGTTTAGTGCTTTTGCACTCATATCGTATACAAATGCTGTTTTAGATTTATCATCCATGCTTTGTCTTATTCCAATACCTATCTCATCCCCTTGAAAGTCAAGAAAAGCCATACGGTGATAAATAGCTGAAAAAAGACCATCTATGGACTCTTTGTAGTTTTGATTATTTGATGAAACATTCTCTATAACTAATGGTGTTTTATATCCAGCATAGACAATTCTGTCAGATGCGTATGTTCCTGTAAAAAGAGTTTTATTTACATCTTGAAAATGTCCAATGGCATTATTTTTTATAAGGTAGTCACCATGATTATGTGCTGCAATTTTAAGTTGATTTTGAGAGGTAAAAGGAACAAGCCCGGCTCCTTTACGGAGTTCATTAAGGTAGATTAATGCAGCTTGTTCCTCTTTTTGAGTTTCGATGAGGGGGACATCTTTTATAATAATATTTGTTAAAGATTTTAAACTATTCTCAGAAAGGTAATAGATATAGATGGAGAAGAGAGTAAGTAACCCCAATATATAAGTACGTAAATTATTTTTCATTTTCTATTACCTTCCTTCATTATTTTAACCCCACAAAAATTATAACATAAAAAAATAAAAAACAATATAAATAAACTTAATAATAATTTAAAAGTTATTTTATTTAAAATACTATAAAAAAATTGACTATTTTATGTATTTATACTATACTTTGTTAAATATTTAAGTTTTAGGAGCCAAATATGAAAGTTTCACAATCAGCAAAAGAGAAGACAAAAGTAAAAATCTTGGAGTCAGCAGTAGAGTTGATGACCATTAAAGGGTATAAAAATGCCTCTTTGCGTGAAATAGCAAAAGAAGCTGGGGTGAGTAATCCAACTATCTATAACTACTTTCCTAATAAAGAGAAAATTCTTTACGCTTATATAGAACAAAAACTCATCGAGACAGGTCAAGTGTTAAAAGAGATAGAAGATTTTCATACCTATACACTTAGAGAGCAGTTGCAAACACTTATAGAGACTCAACTGGAGTTTTACCTAGAAGACCGTGAGTTTGTAACACAAATTATGAGTATGGCACTTACCCCTTCTATGGGGGCTATGGAGCTTATTTATGAGAGTAAAGAGAAGTTTACAGAGATGGTTTCTGAAATGCTTGACATTGCCATAGAAGCTGAAGAGATAGCTGAACCACCATTTAAAGAGTATATGCCTCAACTCTTTTGGGACTACAACGTAGCAGTGGTTGCCTACTGGATAAAAGATGATTCAGAGATGTTTGAAAATACCACGCAGTTTATAGACAACTCCATGGGTGTTATAGAGGCGTTGTTGCACTCAAATATTTTACAGAAAACATCTGATTTGGGAATGTTTATGTTTAAGACACACATGCTTTCTAGTTTACAGAAGTTTTCAACCAAACAGAGTGGGTTCAATAAGATAAAAAGAAAATTAGGGGAGGTTTTCAATGAAAAATAGCATACCAACAACAAAAATGTCAAGAGGTGGTGTTGTAGGAAAAGCGATGCTTAAAATTGGTGTTAGTCACTCAAAGGGAGTTGTTAAACGAGCTTTTATGTCTAAAGAGAAAAAAGAGGAGTCACAAAAAGAGACCCATGCCGAAATAGCAAAAGTGATTATAGAGTCTCTTGGAACACTTAAAGGAATCTCTGTGAAAATTGCCCAACAGGTGGCTTTGGGTCTGCCTTTTTTGCCACAAGAGTACTTAGATGAAATTTCAAAATCGTTTAACTCTATTCCTCCTATTAACAAGGCTTTGATACGAAAAATCATTAAACAAGAGTTGGGGAATTATCCTCAGGGAGTATTTGAAAGTTTTGAATCTGAAGCATTTGGAGCTGCAAGTTTAGGGCAGGTGCATTTAGCAACAATAAAGGGTGAGAAATTGGCTGTAAAAGTTCAGTACCCAGGAATAGCAAAAAGCATAGACTCTGACTTGGGTGTACTCAAGTTTGCTTTGACTCGTTTTGCAAAAGGTGGAAATATAGACCATCTTATGGATGAAGTAGAAGCTAGGTTAAATGAAGAGGTTGACTATGAGATAGAAGCTGAAAATACAGAATATTTTTATAATAATCTAAAACATGACCTTATTGTCATACCAAAAATAATGAGAGAACTCTCTACTAAAACTGTTTTAACTTCATCCTTTTTAGAGGGTGATGGTTTTGAAGAGTTTTTGGCTAAAAACCCAACTCAAGAGGAGCGAAACCACTATGCTCAACTTATATTTGACTCTTTCTTCATGGGGCTTTACCATATGCAGATGATACACGCCGACCCAAACCCTGGAAACTTTATATTTATGGACGAGGGAAAACTTGGGCTGATAGATTTTGGTTGTGTGAAAAAGTTAGACAATGAGTTTTTAGCATCTTTTTCAAAACTGCATGTTTCACTAATGGACAAAGTAGACGACAGTGAGGTAACTCAACAGTATGCCGACTTAAAAATGATAGACAAAGATAGCCCTGAAAAGATGTTGGAGTTTTACCAAGAGGTCATAAAACCACTTGACCGAATCTACATAGAGATTTTTGAGGGTGACAGTTACGACTTTAAAGAGAACAACGACTTTTCAGAGCGTGGGTTCAACACCATTATGGAAGTTCAAAAGAAGAGCATAACAGCCGTGCATAATATGAATGAAGATTATATTTTTGTAGACAGAACCCTGCTTGGGTACTACTCAATGTTTGAGAAGATGGAAGCGACTATTGATACACGGTTTGCTCAGAAACTGGTTAGGTATTAAAGATGGTAGTAAATAAGTTACGGATTATACTACCTTTAGGTTTTTTTATTTTCATAAGCTTTATCATCTATTTAGCCGATACAGCAGACTATAACTTTGCGTTTAGAGTTATTGGAAGCATCCCAAATGGTGATAAGTTTATGCATGGTCTGCTCTATGGCGTTATGGCTTTGCTTCTTAACTATGGTCTAAACTTTAAAAGCAAAAAAATCTTTGGCTTCAACATGCAAATAGGAGCAATAATTGTCCTAACCTTTGCAGGACTAGAGGAGATAACTCAGTACTGGTTACCAAGTCGAACTTGTGATGTTTTTGATTTTGTTGCTGATACGGTTGGGGTGGTTTTGTTTTCATTTATACAATGGGAAGAGAATAAAGCTACGAAATTAACATAGGTGTGACCATGTCACACGTCATAATCAAATATTGCATAATTAATAATGTCCATAAAATTTAAACCGAGATTTGACGTGTGACACGGTCACACCTACGGTTTTTTAATAAGTCAATATAAAGGAGAGTAAAAATGAAACACTACGACATAACCATCATAGGAGCAGGACCAGCAGGTTCTACTTTGGCACGAACACTGGGTAAAAAGTATAAGGTTTTACTTGTAGACAAACGCCCTTTAGATAAAGAACCCTCAAAACTCATTAAAAATTGTGGTGGTCTCATTGCTCCTGATGCTCAAAAAGCTTTGGCTACTTTTGGGTTGAGTATTCCAAAAGAAGTCTTAGTTTCACCTCAAATGTTCTCTGTAGAAACTATAGATTTTGACAATGATATGGTACGAACTTATCAACGTCATTATATAAATGTGAACAGAGAGTGTTACGATAGGTGGCTTTGTTCACTATGTGAAAAGAGATGTGAACAACTGTTCTCGACTCGTTATAGAAATGTGAATAAAGTAGATGGTAAATATCGGGTCACACTACTGAGAAATGGAGAGCATATAGAGGTGTCAACCGATATTATAGTGGGAGCTGATGGTGCAAATTCTAAAATAAAAAAAGAGCTTATCACTAAACAAGAACATGAACCAAAACGTTACATAAGTATACAAGAGTGGTTTCCAAACAGAACAGATGTTAACCAGTTTGTAGCCATGTTTGACAAAGAGATAAGTGACTTTTACTCATGGATTATTCCTAAAGATGACGGCATTATTTTTGGTTCTGCCATAGAAGAGGGCAAATCAGCACAGAAATATCATGACTTACAAAAGGAGAAGTTAAAAGAGTATGGTTATGACTTAACTAATCCGACAAAAAAAGAGGGCTGTCACCTGCTACGTCCACTATCAAGTAGAGATGTCTGTTTAGGTGAGGGGAGTGTTGCTCTTATTGGTGAGGCAGCTGGACTCATTAGCCCAACTTCTGCTGAAGGAATAAGTTATGCCATGCTTTCAGGCTTTGAACTTGGAAAGGCTATTTTAGAAGATAAAGAGAATTTTTTTGAACTCTATGAAAGAAATACCAAATATTTGAAAAAAAATATTGACTCTAAAATGAGAAAGTACCCTATTATGTATAATCAGACTATTCGGAAGATGGTGTTTAAGTTGGGTGTTGGGGCTATTGAGGTGAAAAGGAGTTAGAATGTTTCCTATACTTTACTTTATTCCTTGGTTGGTTGCTTTGTTTTTTGCAATTAAGGGAATACGTCAATATACAATTATAGATAAAAAAGTTTATCTTCTAAAAATAGTTCCTTTTTTATTAGTGTCAGTTTGGGGATTACTTCTTGTTTCAGGTGTTGTGATATGAAAATACTAATCATAGGAGCAACAGGCTTCATAGGAAAATATATTTATCAAGGTTTAAAAGATACTGGTTATGAAGTAGAAGCCTCCACTAGAAATTTTATAGATTTTACTACTTTACAACATGACAATCAGTTGGTCAACAAGTTACAAAGTTTTGACATGGTTGTCAATGCAGTAGGAATTATTGCAGAAATTAAAACAGCAACCTTTGAGCAGATGCACACCTTTGCACCTATTGTTTTGTTTGATGCTTGTAAAGAAGCAGGAGTAAAAAAAGTTATTCACATCTCTGCTTTAGGTACGCAAACTGGAACGACTGATTATCATACATCTAAAAACAGAGCCGATGAGTATCTTAGAGCCAGTGGTTTAGACTATGCCATTTTACACCCCTCTATTGTATATGGAGACGATGGGAAAAGTACGGCTCTTTTTCAAGCTTTGGCTACTTTACCACTCACACCCATAGTGGGTGATGGTTCACAACTTTTACAACCTATTCGCATAGAAGATTTGGTAGCTATAGTTCAAAAATGTATAGAGTCAGATGAAAAAACCATCGAGTTAAATGTGGTTGGTGCAGAGCCTGTGACTTACAAAGAGCTACTTAAGACATTTAGAACTTGGCTTGGGTTAAAGCCTACAAAATCGGTATCTACCCCAACTATAGGAACAAACGTTCTTGGCAAAATTTTAGGGGAACCTACGGTCAATCAGGACAACATAACCATGTTAAATGAGGGCAACTCAGCCTCTGTAAAACCATTGGCTGACTTTTTGGGCTATACCCCTGTTGGAATGAAAGAGAATCTTGGAAGAAAAGAGGCAAACAATGCCCAAAAACTTTACGCATCACTCTACTTGCTTCGTCCTCTTTTACGCTTGGTTATAGGCTTTGTATGGATATGGTCGGGAGTAGTCTCAGCCTTTTTATATCCACAACCTTTGGCTTTGGAGTTGTTACATGAAATAGGTGTTCCTATTAGTTTAGATGTACCTCTTTTGTATTTGGCTTCTTTTTTAGACATTAGCATAGGAGTTTTAACCATTATGGGCTGTTGTCTACAAGGTTTACTACGTTTACAGATAGTTGTCATAGTTGTTTACACTCTGTTGTTAACACTTTTAGCTCCATACCACTGGTTACACCCTTTTGGACCTATTTTGAAAAACTTGCCATTGATGGTTACGATTTTTATTTTGATGAAAATGGAGAGGTTTCGGTAATGGACTATAATGTTTTAATATCTATACATATTTTATCGGTAATTTTATTGCTAGGAGTTGGTGGAGGCTCTGCTTTTTACAAGTTTATGGCAGATAGGTCAGGCAATATAGATGTAATAGTTCATACCACTAAAATAGTTGTTTTAGCCGATTGGCTTTTTACGACACCCTCTGTAATACTTCAACCCATTTCAGGTTTTATGCTTATGAATCTCATGAGTTACAGTTTAGATACTTCATGGCTTTTTATCTCTATAATGCTTTACATCTTTTCAATACTACTTTGGTTGGTTGCTGTATACTTGCAGATACGTATGAAAAATATGTCACTGTTGGCTCAAAAAGAGAAGATAAATTTAGATGAATATTATTTTAGATTGGTAAAGTATTGGATAGGGCTTGGAGTATTTTCTGCTTTGTCGATGAGTGGGATTTTTTATTTGATGATTTTTAAAATATAAGTTCCGAGTTTAAATCCAAAATGCAATTTCTAAACTTTGAGTAATTATAAAAATATAAAAAAAATTTAGTGAATTTGATGGATAGATGATTTAGATTAGAAAAAATTAAAGAGGATATAAATTTGATACAGTTACTAAAAGACCCCTACTATTTTTTTACATTGTTGAGTGTTGTCAATATTTTATTTTACCTATTGACCTTATTATTCTCTTCTTACTGGGGATGTAGTAAAAAACAACAACTTAAAAAAAAGAGTCTCTCAGATTTTGAGCTAAGTTTGTTTATTCTTTTTGTAAACATAGTAGTGGCTATTCCTGGGTATGCACTTTTTTATTGGGATATCATACGCTTTGACTATAACTTTTCTTTTGGCTCTTTATTACTGGACTTACTCTTACTTTTGGTGGTGGTTGACCTTGTTATGTATGTGGCTCATCTATCGGCACATAAAGTAGAATTTTTAAAAAAAGTACATGCTAGACATCATACTCATCATGAATTTAATGAGTTAAGCCTTTATGTTCTGCATCCTTTTGAGTCCATAGGTTTAGGGCTACTTTTTACCTCTCTTTTTTATCTGTATGATTTTAATATTTATGCCGTAGTAATCTTTTTAGTTCTCAATTGGTTTTGGGGTGTGATAGCCC
The DNA here is from genome assembly GCA_027056485.1 of Campylobacteraceae bacterium. Classification (GTDB taxonomy): domain Bacteria; phylum Campylobacterota; class Campylobacteria; order Campylobacterales; family Sulfurovaceae; genus UBA1140. Next base: position 9,137 of record JALUKQ010000094.1, read on the forward strand.
ATCTTAATGTAGCCCAAGTCTCTATTCCAAAATTTTTTTGTAATAATCTCTTTCATGCTATTCATCATAAAAATGGAAAGTACAATTTAGGTTTCTATACCATTTTGTGGGACAAGTTGTTTAAGACATATAGTGTGGATATATGAGTTTGTTTTTTATCAGGAATTTCCCAGCCACATATTATAAAAAATACTATAAAGTCTAAAATTGACTTTTAGGAGTATAAAATGAGCAGTAAAAAAGTATATATAGTAAGTGGAGCAGGGCTTTCAGCTGAGTCGGGAATACGTACCTTTAGAGATACCGATGGTCTTTGGGAGGAGTATAGCATTGAGGAGGTCTGTTCTGTTGAAGGATTTAGACGTGATAGACAAAAGGTACTAAACTTTTATGATGCACGTAGAGCTGATGTGGAGCAAAAAGAGCCAAACTATGCCCATAAACGTTTAGCAGAGCTAAAAAAAGCATACCCTAAAAATATTGTGATGTTGACTCAAAATGTAGATGATATGTTGGAGAGAGCAGGGTGTGAAGATGTTATTCACCTACATGGTACACTAACTGATTTACGTTGTGAAGAGTGTGGAGAGGTTTTTCCTATTGGGTACAGAAGTCAAGAGAGGGCTTTGTGTCCCTCTTGTGGTTCGTATAATGTTAGACATAATGTAGTGATGTTTGGTGAAGCTGCACCTGCCTATGAACACTTAAGAGAGCTATACAGTGAGGCTGAGATGGTAGTGGTTATAGGAACAAGTGGACAGGTGATTGATACCTCTTATATGGCACAGTTAATAGGTAACTCTGTTTTAAACAATCTTGATGTAGATGAGTATCATGACAGATATTTTAAAACACGACTCTATAAACCTGCAACTAAGGCAGTTGATGAGATATGTGATTTGGTTGAGGAGTTTTTGAAAAGTTAGAGATACTATTTTATTTGATGATTTTTAAGATATAATCATTTTTTTTTAAAGGAATAAAAAATGCAAGAAAATAACATGCGACTTATAGATGAGGCTATATCTTTTGAACCTGTTAAAAATACTTTTCGTTTGGGTTGGGAATTTATAACGTTAAATAAAAAGTTTACCATGAGTGCCATAGTTGTACTTTTAGTTTTGAGTCTCTTAGGTTCCATACCTTTGGTGGGGTTTATCTTTTCAGTTTTTTCTAGTGCTTTTGCATTAGCAGTACAGATTTATGCTGGAAGATTGGTTTATGAGACAGATAACATAGAGACATTTGTAGATGATGTGCATCAGATAGATGGTCAGAAATTAATAGAACGCCATTTTGCTCCTGCCTTAGGTGCTTATATGGGTTGGATGGTTATGGCATTGCTTTTTATTGGGCTTGTCTCTTTACTTTTAGGCTCTACAAATATGAGTGCAACAAATAATACGGAACTTATTGCTCTGTTGTCAACAGTTGGTATTCCTCTACTGATTGTAATGCTTATATTTTCTTATGTCCAACCTTTGGTTCAGTCAAATATTATCATGGCAAATGATTTCAAAGAGGGGTTTTTAGCTGTTTTTACAATCTTCTCTGCTGATGTTTGGAGACGTGCAATGCGAGGGTCGTATTTTAAATATATCTCTGTTTATGGAGTTATAGTTTTAGTGGCTATGTTTTTGTTTGGTTTTCTATTTTCACTTTTTTCTGCTATACCTATTTTAAATATATTTATTTTGATTGTTTTTGTTTATGTATTTTCTATTATGATGACAGTATCAGCTGTTATAGCTAGAAGAATAGTAGAGTAGTAAGTAAAGCCTTTAAGGGCTTTACTTTATATTTTTATAGACCTCTTTCATCATATCTTTCCACTCTTTTTTTAATGGATACTTTTTATTTGGAAGTAACCAATCTTGCTCTTGATAGTAGTATATAACATATTTATCACTATATTTTAGAGCTTTTTCTAGGGTCGCTTTAATATCTTTAGCAGTTGACTTGTTTCTTGTATCAAACTCTTTATAATTACTCTTCTGTCCCTTGTTGTATACCATAAATCCAACTTGACTTGTTTTGGACCACTCTTTTCTATCTTCTTTAGGTACTACCCATTGGTAACTACTGTTTAAGTCATCATTATATTCATCTTTAGCTATATTGTACTTTCTCCATTGGTAAGAGTTTCTAAAGTGCTTTTCTCTTCTATAGCGATAACTCTCTCCCATGTCATGAATGGTTGCTTCTTTTGATAACCCCTCTTTAAAACCAGTAAATATAGCACCCAAATTTTCATGTGCACGAGGTAAGCCAAGATTTATAATCAGATTATTGGCTCTGTTTGAGTTTTGGTGTGATAGGGCTGGACCATGGTAGACGAGAAGGGTTAGTTTAGGATTTACCTCTACCATAGCTTTCATAATACCTCTGAAGAGAGAAGTAAGTTTTTCCATATGCTCTTTAAAATTATATTTAGGATTTCTATAGGCATACTCATCAAAAGATGGGTTCTCTTCGCTTCCTTTTACCTCCCATGGGGTAGATGTTTTTGTTAGCTCTGCTTTGGCTGGGAATTTGAAGTTAATCATCTGTCTATCGACATCTCTATATACTTCATCATCAAAAGCAATACCTGTAAAGTTTAAATCTTTTACTACTTTAGCCAATATAGCAAAGTTCTCTTCTACTTGTTTCCATGCCTTTTTATCCCAGTAGCCAGCAGGAAAGTGGATATTTACTTTTAGAAAAATCTGTTTCTCTTTGTAAAGATTTTTCAAATCTTTTAGTTCACTCAATAGATTTTTATAGTGTAGTGTAGTATTGGGTTTCATGACTTTGTGGGTAAATGTATCTCCTACCATAATAACTCCTGAGAATGGTAGCTCTTTAATTTTTTTATAGTTTTTAATAAGATTTTCAGCCATCATAGGTTCCCACTCATTACCCTCTGCAAGGAGAAGATACTTCTCGTTTGCTTGTAGGGAAGAAGTTGCCACTAAGCTTAATAGTATATATAATATTTTTTTCACTCTATATCTCTTTTATTATTTTTATCATAGTTTGTTAATTCATCTTTCATTTTTTGTAGATGTTTTTTAATATTCTTTTTATTTACAAATTGTCCAAAATCATTAGGAACAATTACGTTTTTGTCATTGAATATTCGAGCTGCTATGAGTTTACCAATATGTGGTCTATAGTGGCTACGTTCATAGTAGTTGCAGTTATTAGTTGTAATGCTGTTATATCCTGAAAAATCATAAAAATCTATAATATTTGCAATATCAGAAAGATACTCTAAGTAATCATCAATAACAAAAGAGTCCATCATAACTTTATTGTGAGGCATCATAAATGTATAGAGTTTAATGTTGTTAGTTTTACATAGTGCAACTATCTCTTTAAGGTCTCTTATGGTCTCTTTTTTTGTTGTATATTTTAAAATACGTCTGTTTTTTCTATGAAATGATTTCTGATTTGCTACATACTCTTCACAGTTTTGGGAAACCTCTTTTTCTTTGCTTGGGTTTGCCCAAATACCTGTTTTTACATCATAGGTAGTTTTGAAAGTGTAGTCTATATTTTGAGCTATTTTGTTTCTAATATTAAATGGAAAAAAACCAGAGAGATAGTCAAAATAGAATAGAGCTAAAGATTTATCTTCTACATAAGGGTGCAGTCTACTAAGATAGTTAGACTCTAAACCTCCATAGTAGTTCATGTTTACCCCATCAAGTTGCATATAGATAGTTTTTACAGGGTAGTTTTTTATAATATAACGTATATGGAGTAGATTGTCATAGAGTGTTGCACTGTTTATGGTTAAATTGTATATTTTTGAGTTTGGGATATAGTTTTCTATTACTTTTGGAGGGGTAGTTCCTATTCTACTTGAACCAATCATATATCCATTAAATTTGTCATGATTTTTCTCGAGGTACTCTATTTTTACAAAGCGTTCATTGATTTGAAAGTCATGTTTAAGTATTTTTGAGTGAAAAACATTGAAAGGGTCTACTATGTAGTTTGTTAGCATAAGTAGTATAAATCCTAAAAGTGTTGTTAAGAGAGAGACTTTAATCCATTTTTTACTATTCATAATCTAGACCACCTAAAAGTTAAAATATAGAAATTCAGATACTTTGTTAAGCGATATAATTCCTGCAAGAAGCATTATTGCTGTGAAAATAGCTGTAGTGTAGTTAAGTTTAAATCGGCTTAACTGTTCAGATGAATTTCTAAAGAGTAAAACAGTGATAAAAGCTGCAATGAGCCAGATAATACTGTCTAGTTTTGCACCAATATTTACACCAAAATATCCAAAGTCAACAGAGTAAGCTTTTAGAAATTCTAATTTACTCTCAAGAGCCTTAGGAAGAATAACATTGTTGAGAGAAAACATACTGTCTAAAACTTTTGTGGCATCATCCCAGTTTTTTGCTCTAAAAAATACCCAAGTGATGTTTAGAAAGTTGAAAGTTATAAACCAAGCTAACCAACCCCAAAGTTTAAACCCTAAGTTGTTCCAAGCTCTATGAACCACTAAGGCAAAGCCATGTAGAAAACCCCAAAAAACAAAAGTCCAACCAGCTCCATGCCAGATACCACCAATAATAAATGTAGCCATAAGGTTAGCGTAAGTTCTTACAGAACCTTTTCTGTTCCCACCTAAAGGAATATAGATATAGTCTCTTAAAAATCTAGAAAGTGTTATGTGCCATCTTCTCCAAAAATCTTGAATATCTTTTGCTTTGTAGGGACTGTTAAAGTTGGTAGGTAGTTTAATGTTAAAGAGTAGAGCAGCACCTATAGCCATGTCGGTATAGCCTGAAAAGTCAAAGTATAGCTGGAAAGTGTAAGATAGCGAGGTTGCCCACGCTTCAAAAAGGTTAAGGGTGGTTGCAACATCAAATCCAGCTGTTGCCCATGTGGCAAAAGTATCTGCTATGATAACTTTTTTAAAGAGACCCATAGAAAAGATAAATATTCCCATGGCAATGTTGTGGTAGTTAATCACCTTATTTTTTACCTTAGCGAACTGAGGCATCATCTCTTTATGGTGAACAATAGGTCCTGCGATAAGTTGAGGAAAGAAAGTAACAAAAAGAGCATAGTTTAAAAAGTCATACTCTTTGGTCTCTTTTCTATATGAGTCTACCAAATAAGATATTTGTTGAAATGTAAAAAATGATATGGCAAGAGGTAGAGCAAGATGAAGTAGTTCTGCATTACTATTAAAGAGAAAATTATAGTTCTTTATTAAAAAATCGGCATATTTAAAATATCCCAATAGTGAAATGTTTACTACAATACCAAAAAACAGTACACTCTTTTTTGAAAATCTACTAGAAGCCTTGGCTAAAGTATTTCCTAAAAGATAGTTAAAGAGCATAGAGGTTAAGATAATAGGTAAATAGGCAATATTCCACCATGAGTAGAAAAATAGTGAGGAAAAGACCAATAAACCCTTACCTGCCTCGGTTAACCTTTTATGGTTTAGATAGAAATAGAGCATGAATGTTATAGGTAAAAAAATAAATATGAACGCGTAACTATTAAATAACATATATCTCCTATAAGATTTTTATAAAATTGTAACAGAAAACATATTACAACATAATTTGTTTAATAATATTAATGATTAAATATTTGCCAATCTATATTTAAACAGCAGTAGAATGTATAGAAAAAAGACTACATAAGTACCTTGTTTATAGTGCTTAGGAAGGTATCCAATAGAGATAATAATAAGAGGCATAGTGAGTGCTACATAACGTTGTGCAAAATTACCAAGAAGTGATGAAAAGAAAAAGAAGCTGGTCATGAGTATTGCATATCCAGCAATAATACGCTCTTTTTCATTTTCAAAGGTAGCAAAAACTGCAATCATTAATCCTATTGCAAACCAAACAATAGAGTAAGAGAGAGAGGCTCCAGCAATAACATTACTGTACCCTGCATGTCTATCACCGATAAGGGTTAATAGTATATCTACGCCAAATCTCATAAATAGTGCAAACATAAGTGCAGTAATAATGGTAATAAGATAGAATTTTCTAGGGGCTACTTCTTGGTTGAGTTTTGAAAGTAAAAAATATATTACTATAAAAAGGGGCATGGAGGCATGAATTAAAAATGCTGCAATTGCTAATCCTATAGACCATCTTTTAGAACTTAAATCATATGCCAATAAGAGTATGGCAAAAGCTAAGGCACTTCGAATTTGAGCCATAACTAGGTTGATAAAAATAGGATTAAATAGTAATATCATCCCAATGTAGTAATCTACACGTTTAAAGAGAAAAATACCATAGAGAAATACGATAATAATAGAAATAATATATAGAGCCAAACGATAATCATCAAAAATAAAACCAATAGCTATAATAATATATTTCCAAAGGGGTTCAGTAAATAGCCATGATATTCCTGTATGTATGGCTTCGGTTCCACCTCTATGAAGGTACTCAATACGGGTTAAGTAGTTTCCAATATCTAAAAAATCACCATGATAGATAGTTGTCCATGGAATTATATAGGTGATTAAGATGGCATAAAAAAGTGAAAGGAGATATAGATTATAATTTTTATTTTTCATTCTTTCTCTTTGTATAAATATATTAATTTATTATAATTTTAACATTAAAAATATAAATATAATAAAAATTTTATATTTATTTAAAAAATATTTTAAAAATAGCTATAATAATAACATGATTAGATATAAAATGTTATTATATAAGGTAATATTAAAGGATAAAAATGGCTCTCTTGGGTGATAAAATAGTAGCAAAAAATGCAAATTGGAAATTTAATGGCAATATGGTTGAGTACTTTGAAGGGCATGTAGAAAAATCTGTACCTCTTTACCATGAGGGTCATGAGTTGATTAGAAAGCTTAGTGATTACTTTGTTAAAGATGATTCTGTCTGTTATGAGCTAGGCTCTTCTACAGGAAAGTTGAGTTATAAGTTAGCAAAACATCATGAGTTTAGAAATGCCAATTTTATAGGGGTGGAGATAGAAGAAGATATGGTAAAAAAGGCAAATGAACTCTACCAAAACCCCAATTTATCATTTGTATGTGAAGACATGACTGTAATGAACTTAGAGAAAGCAGACTTAATTACCTCTTACTATACAATTCAATTTATTCACCCCAAGTTACGACAACAGTTGATAGATAAAATCTATGAGTCCCTCAATTGGGGTGGGGCGTTTATTATGTATGAAAAGGTCAGGGCAAATGATGCTCGTTTTCAAGATATTATCTCAAATCTTTATATGGAATATAAGTTAGAGCAAGGTTATGAAGCAGAAGAGATTATTGCCAAGGCAAAGAGCCTCAAGGGGGTCTTAGAACCCTTCTCCACCGAAGGGAATATTGATATGTTAAAACGGGCTGGTTTTGTTGATATCTTGTCTGTGCAGAAATATATGAATTTTGAGGGATTTTTAGTTATAAAGTAGATATATTTACTCTATAAGCCTTATTTCTTTAATAATTTTAGCAACATCTTGATGTGCTTGGTCATTCCAGTGGTTATCACAGCTAAAACCTTCTAGTTTAATGTTCATATTTTTTGCCACTTCATTTAAGAAGATAAATTCTATATGATGTTTATTTAAAAATTCTTTTATAATAGCTCTATTTTTAGGATTTTGGCTACGAATAATAACTTTATACTCTATATCATCATTGATAGATTTTATATACTTGTCTATCTGATAGATAGCTCCTTTAAGATAGAGCCAGTTTTTACTTAGGTCAATATCTTGTGTTGAATTGTCCTCTAGTTTTGTAGTTTTTTCTTTCTTATTTGATATGCTATTTTTCAAAGAGTATATAGCTTTTTTTATAAATGGATATATCTGATAATAACTAAGTTTATCACTAACTGTATCGTAAATAGTTTTTGCTCTTGGAGGTATAACTTTATAGTGTTCAAGGTCATTAAACTCTACATAAACTTTTGGTCGTGCTAAAGAGCCTTGGTTATTGCTATCTACATCAAGTAAATCACCTTCTAATTCTATAAAGTGAATAACATATTTGGTATTGTTTAGATCTACTTTATCTTTGAGTATCACAAACTGTTGCGTTGGTCCTGAGCCAAAAAGTCCATAGTTTTTAAAGTTATACTTAAAGTTAAACTCTTTTGCTAATGCATTATGGACAATATTCTCATTTTTAACCATTCTAGCTTCTATAAATGAGTCTCCTAGAACCATAACATCTTTTTTATTTTTATCGTAGGGGACAATGCTTTGAGGTAAGCCCTCTGCATCGTAGTTGTATTTTGTTTTGTAGCAAGGTTCAACAATATAGTTTTCAAAGTTTCGTTTATGCCACATACCAATGGTTTTGTCGTACTGGGCAGCTGAAATACCATACTCAAAAGGGGAGTATTTTAAAAAGAACTCAAAAAAGATAAGTGCTAAAAGTGAAGATAGTAATATAATAGTAAAATTTTTCAACAGGTCAACCTTTTAGAAATTAAAATATAAAAATTCTGATACTTTATCTTCTTGTATCATGATATTGGTGAGTTGTAGTAGTGCAACTACAAACAAAAAAGTGGTTATGGCAACTCTTACATTTTTTGAGAAGTTCATTTTGATAATCTCATTGCTATTTTTAAAGAAAATAATGAGTAAAAATATAGTGATATAGATGATTGGTAGCATTTGAATATGATTTGATGTAGAAGAGAAATCAAACATTGCTGATAACACTTTTATTGCATCATCCCAATTTTTGGCTCTAAAAAAGACCCAAGAGATGTTGATAAAGTTAAAAGTTATAAACCATGCAATAGCTGAGTTTAGTCTGAATCCTAGTCTGTTCCAAAACCTATGAATAACCAAAGCCATACCATGTAAGAATCCCCAAAAAACAAAAGTCCATCCAGCACCATGCCAGATACCACCAATAATAAAAGTTGTTAGCAGATTGGAGTAGGTTCTAAACTCACCTTTTCGGTTTCCACCTAGAGGGATGTAGATATAATCTTTTAAAAATCTACTTAGAGTTATGTGCCATCTTCTCCAAAAATCTTGTATATTTGTAGCTTTGTAGGGGCTGTTAAAGTTAATAGGAAGCTTGATGTTAAAGAGTAGGGCAGCTCCAATTGCCATGTCGGTGTAACCTGAAAAGTCAAAATAGAGTTGAAAAGTATAAGAGAGTGAGGTACTCCACGCTTCAATCTGTGTTAGGCTACTTGCCACATCAAAACCCTCTGTTGCCCAAACAGCAAAAGTATCGGCAATGACTACTTTTTTAAAGAGTCCTATAGAAAATATAAAGAGTCCAAGGGCTATATTTTTAGGGTTTTTTATTTTATTTTTTGTTTTGGCAAACTGAGGCATCATCTCCTTATGGTGAACAATAGGACCAGCGATGAGTTGAGGAAAGAAAGTAACAAAAAGTGCATAGTTTAAGAAGTCATACTCTTTGGTCTCTTCTCTGTAGCTGTCTACCAAATAAGATATTTGTTGAAAGGTAAAAAAGGAGATGGCTAAAGGAAGCAGTAGATGTAAAAGTTCGATATGGGTCGAAAAAACAAGATTAATATTTTCAATAAAAAAATCAAAATATTTAAAATAGCCTAGTAGTGCAATGTTAGCTACTATACCAAAAATAAGAAGAGACTTTTTAGAAAATCTATTTTTATTTTTTTTACTATGAAGAGTATTTCCTAATATATAGTTAAAGAGCATAGATGATAGTATAATTGGCAGATACGTAATATTCCACCAGCTATAAAAAAAGAGACTAGAGAATACTAAGAAGCCTTTACTGGCTTGGGTTAGTCTTTTATGATTTAAGTAAAAATATATAAAAAATGTTATTGGCAAAAATGCAAATATAAATTCATAACTGTTAAATAACAATGTTTTTCCTATTATTGGATATGGGTTAGTATGTTAGAAGTGAGCTATTTTATAGCTCTTTTTCTTGCCATGCTTGGGTGTTACACTCTCGAAATGAGGTCAAACACTGGTCTATGTCATATGACCAGTGAATAACGATGGGGTGTATGGTTGCAGTTTTGTGTGTTTGACTATATATGTCAACACCCAGCCGTACTCTTTGATATTCATGATATTGCTCAGAAAAACTAATAAAGAGAACATTTGCACCCTCTTTTCTATGGAGTCTGTCATTTGCAAGTTTTGCAACCATATCTAAGAAGCTTGTTAAAATAAGACCACATCTTGGAATAATTTTTCCATCTTCATTAATAAAACCTGCTGCTAAATCATGTTTATAATCATCATCTTTTAAGTAAGCTTTTCCATCAATATTGATAAAGCTATCAACGAGTTTTTGGTTCTTTTTAAGTGCTTTAAAGGCTCTGTTCTTTAAGTTACGCTCAGAAATCATACGTACAGACTCTTTACGAATATATTTTTGTCCCTCCACCATAGAGTTTATAAAGTTGTCAGAAATCTCTCCACCCTCTTCATCGAGGTTATTAAGTAGTAAGGTAGGGATAATTTTAAATTTATGTTTATGCTCTTTTATGATGGTTCCACAGAGTTCATTTGCAAATTTCATGTTTCTCTCTGCCCAGATTTTGTTCTCTTCTTCAATAGGGAGGGTAAAGTGTGCAATCTCTAGAACTATAATAGCTGGACTCTCTATATTTTGTAGTTGTTTGTTCACTAGTGTATAAAGGTTAGATAGTTTCTCTTTAGACCAGGTCTCATAGCTTTGTGTGGGTGCTGTATACTCTTTATTGTTGATGGGTGCAATGCAAACTTCCATTATGTGTTATCCTTTAAAATTTTCATACCAGAGTTGAAAGAGAAAAATTCTCCAAAGTTTAGTTTTATAGTTATTATTTCCGTTGTAAAAGTTATTACGAATCTTAATTATATCAGATGAATTAAAGATATTATCTTTTTCTAATCTCTCTTTATTAACTTGTTCATAAACAAGCTCTTTTAGTTCATTTTTCATCCATGATTCATAGTATACTGTAAAACCACTTTTTGGTCTATCTATAAGTGTTTTAGGGATATATTTATGAGCAATCTCTTTTAAAACATATTTTTTAATACCATCTTTTATTTTGATGGAAGCTGGTACTTTTGCCATATAGGAGATGAGTTTGTCATCTAAAAATGGAGTATGCATGGATATGTTATTATGGTTACTTGCTGTATAGCTTTTTACTAACTCTTTATCAATCATGGTGGTTTTAAAGTAGACACCGATGACTTCATCGACTGTTTCATTGTATCCATTAAAATCAATCTCATCAAAGGTAGTATAAATAGGCTCTTTATAACCTTTGATAAGAGTTTGTAACTCTTTTTCTCGAAAGAGTAGATTTTTAGCTTTTGTCATTTGAGGAATGTTTTTAGCAGAGAGGATATCTAAAAATTTTTGATATTTTGTAGGAATATTATTTTTATCTCTTATATAAGGAAAACTATTTAAATCAACCATTTTTAATGGAGCTATTATGGTTTTTCTTAACTCATATGGTAAAGCTAAAATACGGTCAAAAAAGTGAATATTGTCAGCTGTTGCAAAGACTTCATCTCCTCCATCCCCTACAAATAAATCTTCTATCCCTTCTGCTTTTATCATCTCTGTTGTGAGTAGGGTTGGGGCAGCTGCATGGTCAGAAAATGGTTCATCATAAATCTTGGAAAGTTTTGGAATAATATCTTTAACATCATTAGATGTAAAATAGTGTTCATGATGTTTTGTTCCCAAATATTTTGCAATAGCCTTAGCGTATGGTGCTTCATTGATATTTTCATTTTCAAATCCAATGGTAAATGTTTCTAGGTTGTAATCACTTCTTTTTAATAGTGCAGCAATAGTTGAACTGTCATATCCACCACTTAAAGATAATGAGACTGATTGGGTATCTACTTCTGTTTTTTCTATAGCAGAGAGTAGAAGCTCCTCTGAATCTTTTATAATTTTTGATTCATCAAGAGAAACTTTTTTATCTTTATATTCAGACTCTAAGCTCCAGTTTGAGGTAATAAAATGCTCTTTTTTTCTTAAATCAAAGTTTGTAGATGTTCCAGATTTTACTTTATAGCAATCTTTTAAAATAGTGTTTGGTTGTATGATGGAGCCAAATTGCAGATAGTTAGCTACACCATCAGTACTGATAACAGGCATAAAGTTAGGAGCATGCTTAAAGTCACTAACTCTACTTCCAAATATTATAAGCTCTTTAGAATAATAATAACTTAAAGGAATTATTCCAATTTTATCTTTATTTAAAATTAAGTATTCATTTTTCTTATCAAATATTATAAGAGTAAAGACTCCTTCTAAATACTGTAATAAATTTTTTCCCCATACTAAATAAGCCTTATATATTAACTCTATAGTAGTTAGTTTTTCATTCTCAATACTAAGCTCTGAGAGTAGATTAAGTCTATTTGAGAGTTTTCCATTGAAAAGCAGTAAAATATCTTTATTGTTAATAGAATTTGAATGCTTATGCTTGTAGAATGATAGATATATATTATAGTTTTTATAATCTTGATAATAGATTTTTTTATCTTTATAATTGTCACTTGCTTGAAGATTGTTTTTATTATAGTCAATAAATCCAAAAAAGTTTTGCATAAACATCCTTTCTAATGTTGTAATTCTAACATAAAAAATCAAAAAATAATATAAAAAAAAGCTTAGATATGAGATAATTACTTATTAAATAAAAAAAAAGGTAAAAATTATTAAAAATAATACTAATATAGATAATTTATATATTTTTAAGTGGATACTAAAAAGATTTGGATTCATTAAAAGTATAATTTTTCAAACTATAGATAAAATAATTTATCAAAAGCAATCACAGTTTTTACTGCATCCTTGGGGTGGGCATCGTACACCTTTTCAGGCGATACTACTCTATAATCGTTTTGGAAGAATTTTGTTTGCATGTAAAGAGTTTATAGCCCTTATAGGTAGAGGTAAGTTAGCAAAAAAAACGATTAAATTAGAAGGTTATGAAGAGATAGAGAGAGATTTTACTAAAGGTGACTATACTCATATCTACCCTATCTCCCCTTTGTTGGATAAGAGAGAAGAGTTGATAGATCAAACTTCTATAGAAAAGATAGAAAAATCTTTAGAGTTGGCATATGTGATGGAAAATAATACCTTTGATAAAACAGAGGAGTGGAATCGTGTTACAGACGTATTTAAAGAACTTTTTTTTAAAGATAATGGCAAAATAGATTTTGAAAAATTGAGTCAATTTAGAGCTACTTCTAAGCGTTGTGAAGAGGTTTTTGGTGACCAATTTTATTATGTTAATCAAGATGTGGGTTATACTAAAGCTTACCTTAAAGCCATTGATTTGGTTTTGGAGTATCATCGTTACTCTAAAGTGATAAGAAAAGAGCTTTTAGCATCAGTCTCTGAGAGTCATGCTGGAGGAAGTGCTTTTGTCTATTATCGAGGGCAATATTTGAGTGAAAAACTTCTTTTTCATACATTAATAGTCAACGATATTAACAATCATATCACTTTTCAAACAGATGAAAAAAATGTTATTGTTGATATTGGTGCAGGTTATGGAGGTTTAGATCGACTTCTCTCCTACTATATCCCTAATAGTTGTTTTATCTTGGTTGATTTACCAGAAACACTGCTTCTGACCTCTTATTATATGGAGTATAATTTCCCCAATAAAAAGATAGCACTCTTAAGTGATATAGTTGATAGGTTGGATGAGTTTGAGAGTTTAGTTTTAGAGTATGATTTTATTATTATACCTCCATCAGTAGTTGAAAAGATTCCATCTTCTTTTGTAGCTTTGGTGATGAACAGTGCCTCTTTAGGCTTTATGCAGAAAGATTATGTGAAGTATTATCTTTCACATATCTACCGTATATTACGTCCTTTAGGGCATTTTTACTCTCTAAACAAAGAGTACAATGACCATTTGGGTATTGGATTTTACTCTTGGAATTTTAAAGGTTCTTACTTGACAAAACTTATGGATTATAATAACCGATTCTCCTATGCTCAATGGTTAGGTCAGAAGGTTGAGTCATAATATGATAGAGAAAAAAGATAAAAAAGTTCTTATAAAAAATTTCTTATCCTTGGGAGTGGTTCAAGGTTTGAACTTTCTCTTACCCCTTTTAGTTATACCTTATCTTTTACATGTTTTAGGGGTAGAGATTTTTGGGCTTTTGGCTATGGCTACAGCATTTATTGGTTATTTCATGATTTTAAGTGACTATGGTTTTAACATAATAGCTACTAGAGAGATATCTGTTCACCGAGACTCAGTAGAGAAATTAAGTGAGATTTTCTCTGCTGTATTAACCATTAAACTATTTTTGATGTTACTAGGTTTTTTAATTTTGCTTTTAGCACTTTTTCTTTTTGATACACTAGGTAATGAGTCAACCATCTATCTTTTAACATTTGGTATGGTTTTAGGACAAGTACTTTTTCCTATTTGGTTCTTTCAAGGTATGGAGAAAATGGGCTATATTGCTATTTTAAACATTGTAGCAAAGTCCATTTTTCTTATAGCTATTCTGATTTTTGTTAATAGCAAAGAAGATGCCTACTTGGTGCCTGTTTTTAATAGTTTAGGCTTTATTGTTGTGGGAGTTATCTCTTTAGTCTATATCTATAAAGAGTTTCATATTAGATTTATTTGGCAACCATATAGTGTACTTGTAGAGTATCTAGTTTTAGGTTGGCATATATTTTTATCTCGTTTAGCTGTTATTTTGTATACCTCTAGCAATATCTTTGTATTGGGACTCTTTACCAACCATGTGGTAGTAGGTTACTATGCTATTGCCTATAAAATTATCTCAGCACTGAATAGTTTAGGGGATATTTTAAATAGAACTTTCTTCCCTTATTTATCTAAAAAATGGGAAGAGAGCAAAGAGAGTTACTATCGGCTCTTTGCTAAAATGTCAAAAAAAATATTTTTATTTATGTTAATGCTTACAGCCATCGTACTAGGGTTTGCATCTGAAGTTATTAGACTACTCTCTGGTGAAGAGATTAAAATTGCTTCAGACCTCTTACAGATTATGAGTGTTATTTTGATTGTCTCTCCGTTTGGAGGTTTATACTCTAACAGTTTTGTTACTCAACAGCAGAGCGTTTATGTAACTCGGTCAACCTTTTGGACACTTTTGGTTAATGTGATTTTTGTAGGTATTTTAGTACCCCTTTATGGTGTATATGGTTTAGCTGTTGCCATGGTTATTGTACAAGGGTTTCATTTTTATTTAAATAATTACTATTTTAACAGCTTAAAGGGGAGAGCATTATGTGTGGTATAGTAGGTTTTTGTGATTTTAGAAAATCAAGTAAAGAGACTAATTTAGAGGCAATGATGGGTGCTATAGCACATCGTGGTCCTGATGCTCATGGGCATCTTTACTATAGTCTTAATGATGCAACAGTAGGTTTGGGACATCAACGACTCTCTATTTTAGATTTGTCAGATGAGGGTATTCAGCCCATGCAGTTTGAACATTTAGATATTGTCTATAATGGAGAGGTTTATAACTTCATAGAGGTGCAAAATGAGCTAAGAGAGCTGGGGTATAGCTTTCACTCTCATAGTGACACAGAGGTGATTTTAAAGGCCTATCACTGCTGGGGAATGGATGCTTTATCTAAATTTAATGGTATGTTTGCCATGGCAATTTTAGATAAAAAAGATGAAACCTTAACACTTATTCGTGATAGAGCTGGAATCAAACCACTCTACTGGTACTTAAAAGATGGACTCTTTATGTTCTCAAGTGAGTTAAAGAGTCTACATCAGCATCCAGACTTTCATAAAGAGATTAACAAAGATGTTTTAGCACAATATCTGCAGTATGGTTATGTGTTACAACCTTACTCTATATTTCAATCAACCCAGCAGTTGAATGCAGCACACTACCTGAAGATAGATTTACAAACAGAAGCGATAGAGAAAAAGAGCTACTGGAGAGTCTCGGAGTGGTATGAAAAACCTAAGCTAATTTTAACCGATAAAGAGGCTGTAGATAAAACAGAATCGATACTTAAAAAAGCATTTGAATATAGAATGGTCTCTGATGTTCCAGTGGGAATCTTTTTGAGTGGAGGTTACGACAGTACTTTGGTTACAGCTCTTTTACAAGCCGATAGAGATGAGAAGATCAATACCTTTACCATTGGTTTTGAAGAGGGTGCTTACGATGAGTCTCCACATGCTAGAGCTGTAGCCAAACATCTAGGAACAGAGCATAATGAGTACTACTGTAGTCAAAAGGATGCTTTAGATATTATCCCTAAACTAGCAGAGATATATGATGAGCCTTTTGGTGATGCTTCTGTTATTCCTACCGTTTTAGTAAGTCAATTAGCCAGAGAGAAAGTAACAGTTAGTTTAAGTGCTGATGGTGGTGATGAGATATTTGCTGGGTATGATACTTATGCAAGTACCGTAACGATGAATAAAAGATTCCAAAAGATACCTAATGGTGTAAGAAAAAATCTTGCTAAAGCCATGAATATGCTCTCTTCAGAAAAAATTCCTTTTGCCAATAAACTATTTAATTTTGAGACCCGTTATGAAAAGGTTAAAAATCTTCTTGCTACTGAAAACTGTGCTGATATGTTTAAGTATCGCTCTCAACTTCAAACCACTACTCAGTTGGAAAAACTTTTAAACTTTCCTGTTAATAGCCTAAAAACAGCTTTTGATAGTGATGTCTCAACTATTGAGGATTGTCTCTCTCAGATGTTGATGGTAGACTACCAAACTTATATGGCTGATAATATCTTAACCAAAGTAGATAGAGCCACCATGAGTGTGAGTTTAGAGGGGCGTGAGCCCTTCTTGGACTACAACATCATAGAGTTTGCTGCACAACTACCTGACCATTTTAAGTACCGTGATGGTGAGCAGAAGTGGGTGCTAAAACAGATAACCCATAAGTATTTACCCGAGTCGATGATGAACCGTCCTAAAATGGGCTTTGCACCTCCTATTACGGCATGGTTTCGAGATGAGTTAAAAGAGTATTTTATGGAGTACCTAAGCCATGAACGACTAAGTAAAGAGGGACTTTTCAATGCTGATGAAGTAGTTGCTTTGCGTGATGATTATTTGGCTGGAAAAAATGTAGTAGTAAAGAAGCTTTGGTTTATTTTGATGTTTGAACTTTGGTATGAAAAATGGATGTAGATAGTATGAAAAATAGTAAGATTTTAGTAGGTATTATTCATAAGCTTGAGATGGGTGGAGCCGAGCGAATGATGGTGAACATACTTAACCATTTTGCCAAAGAGGGGAAAGAGGTTCATCTGATTGTTTTTCATAATGTTGGTAGCTTAAAAGAACAACTTGATAATAAGATTACTGTTCATGATTTAAAAGTTACCTCGGTTAAGAGTGGTCTCTTTAAATCATTTAAAGAACTCTATTGGCTTAAACCCGATATAGTCTTTTCAGGTATTGGACATCTCAATATTGCATTAGCACCTTTTATACCTTTATTAAAAAGAGTTTTACCAAAGAGTCGTTGGGTCTCACGTGAGACCAATATTGCGAGTATTAAAAACAAAAAGAGTAAATATCCTAAGCTTTTTGACTGGCTCTATAGAAAACTTTATAAAAATTA
>JALUKQ010000095.1 GCA_027056485.1 Campylobacteraceae bacterium
GCTCTAACCGTAAACCATTTTGAAAACAAAAACAACATCACCTTCCATGATAACTCAAACATTGCAGCCTCTATTGCCTCTGGTTCATTTCAAGTAGACATTACCGTAGTCATTCCATGTAGCATGAACTCTTTAGCCAAAATAGCCTGTGGCATAGCCGACAACTTAGTTACAAGAGCAGCAGCAGTAGCCATTAAAGAACAAAAAAAATTACTACTAGCTCCACGTGAACTCCCCTTTTCTCCCATAGCTTTAGAAAACATGCTAAAACTCTCCCAACTAAATGTTATAATTGCCCCACCTGTTATGGGGTTTTATTCTGAGTCACAAAGCCTAGATGACATGGAACGCTTTATCATCGGAAAATGGTACGATGTACTAGGCATAGAAAACAATTTATACGAAAGATGGCAATAATGAAAACTATAAAACGAGCAATCTACCCTGGAACCTTTGACCCCATTACCAACGGTCATATCGATATTATTCAACGAGCTTCTGAAATGTTCGATGAAATCATTGTAGCAGTAGCTGAAAATAAAGCAAAAAAACCAATGTTTAGCATAGAAGAGCGTGTAAGCATGGCAAAAAAAGCCACAAAAAGTATCTCAAATGTAAAAGTTATTAGCTTTCACTCTCTTTTGGTTGATTTGTCCGATAAGCTAGATGCCAACATCATCGTAAGAGGTATAAGAGCTGTTAGTGACTTTGAGTATGAGTTCCAAATGGGTTATGCAAATGCTTCACTCAAAAAAGAGCTAGAGACCATTTTTCTCATGCCAAGTTTAGAATACGCTTTCATCAGCTCTTCTATTGTTCGCTCTATCTTACCATTTGGTGGGAAAATAGAACACCTAGTTCCTCACTGTATATTACCCGATATTCTGGAGAAACGATAATGTACATACTCTTTGAAGGCATAGATACCTGTGGAAAAACCACACAAATAGAACGTATAGCCCAAAAATTTGAAAACGCCATCATAACCAAAGAGCCTGGGGGAACAGAATTTGGAAAACATGCCAGAGAAATCTTGCTAAAAGACGCTCTTAGTTCCAAAAGAGCTGAGTTACTTCTTTTTTTAGCTGACAGAGCCGAACACTACAGCGAAGTTGTAAAACCAAATGCAGACAAGCTTGTTTTGTCTGACCGTGGTTTTCTCTCGGGTATAGGTTACGCTTTAGCCAATGGTGACTTTACATTTGAGTATCTTTTGGAGCTGAATAAATTTGCACTAGAAGAGACTTTTCCTGACCTTATAATTCTTTTTGAAACAAACCTAGAGACACTACAAACAAGAATGGGAGAAAAAACCCTAGACGGTATAGAGCTTAGAGGTTTAGAGTACCTTATTTCGGTTCAAACACATATGCGAGAGAGTTTAGAGAAATTAGACATTCCTTATCTTCTTATTGATGCTACTGATAGCATTGAAAATATTCATAATCTTATATTTGAGCGAATTACAAAAGAATTGGTATAAAAATCCGTAGGGTGTAGTCCCCGACTACACCGTCAAAACCAAAATGGCATAAATTTTAAATACCCATCATTCCTAACACGGTGTAGACAGGGTCTACACCCTACAAAACATCACCTATCACCCTCAAGCTATTCTTATAAAATATCTTCTCTACCTCATCAAAAGAGAAGCCATTTTTAAGAAGCAGGTCAGAGAGTTTATACATTTGGGAACAATCTTCTATCTCAACTGGGTTAGGTATACCATCAAAGTCAGAACCCAATCCTAAAACCTCTATACCTGCTACGTATCGTATATGTTTTATATGTCTTATCATCTCATCTAAAGTAGAGGTCTGTAGCTTATTTTCCAACTCTCCATCTACTAAAAAATTATTAAAAAAGTTAATGCCTGTAATTCCACCTTTGTCGGCTAAAATTTTTAGCATCTTATCGCTAAGGTTTCGAGGGTGGTCAGTCATGGCTCTGCTGTTAGAGTGTGTAGCGATGATAGGTGCTGTAGAGTGCGTAATCACATCATAAAACCCTGCATCTGATAGGTGAGAAACGTCTATAAGCATATTTAAATGGTTCATCTCTTCTACCACTTCAAAGCCTTTTTGTTTTAAACCTTTATCTTGGTCTCTCCACTCAAAGTTAGAGTAACCCAAAGCATTTTCATGATTCCACGTCAGCGTAATAAGTGAAATGCCCTGCTCTTTAAAATAGTGCAACTTATCTAAACTACCCTCTAGTGCT
Source organism: Campylobacteraceae bacterium (assembly GCA_027056485.1). Taxonomy (GTDB): domain Bacteria; phylum Campylobacterota; class Campylobacteria; order Campylobacterales; family Sulfurovaceae; genus UBA1140. Next base: position 2,221 of record JALUKQ010000095.1, read on the forward strand.
TCACCCTCTTCTATGGTTAAAAAAGCCCCTACCTTATGCTCTTTTTGAGCCATGAGTAAATCGTCATAGTTTTTACAAAGTGAAATAGTGTCTTGGTTTTTCTCTAACTCTTTTTTAAAGTTCTCCAACATAGCCACACAATACGCATAAGAACTCTCTACCTTGTGACTGTCTATATACATAGCAAAAAACTGAGCCAAAGCCTCACCTTGTTGCAGTCGTTCTATGTCTATTTTAAAGCTGTTCTTTTTTAGCTCTTCGTTGCTTTCTAAAAGCAGTGTTGCTGTGTCGCAGTGTAGGTCTATGAAGTTCATGGGTTCTCTCTTCTATTTCGCATATTATACCTAATAAGAAATCTATTGGCATTTCAGGCAAAGGGCAGACACGGAGGTCGCCCCTACAAGCCGTTTGGGTTGAACGAATATTTATTTATTTCAAATTTATAAAAACCATCATAAAACTATGTTTTAAATTTCAATATTAAATTAAAAAAATCGTCATAAAATAATACATTTTTAACCTATGCGACCGTAGGGGCGACCTCCGTGTCTGCCCTTTGTTCGCATAAATAAACGTTCATAAATTCAAATAATAAAATCCCCTTTATATCGGGTCAATTTGTAATAAAGACAGAAGTTGTAATTAACATATGTATTTCAAGATGTATGGGTCAACCTCTTATTTTTTACCTCATCGAATTTACTTATTAAAAAATACACTAACTATTGAAATAAATTCCTTTAATCATATTTTTACTAGGATTTGCTTTTGCCAATTTCAATGCCATATATGCATCCTTGGAAGTTTTTCCAAATCCTATAGAACATGTTAATGTTTCTGTTGTATCTTTATAAATTTGTTTAATTTTTACTAAATCATCAAAACTTAATTTACCTTTTACCAACATATCATCACCTGTTT
>JALUKQ010000096.1 GCA_027056485.1 Campylobacteraceae bacterium
GCTATGGAAACATTTGATCCAGAAATTTTTGAAGCCATTAACCTAGAGAGAGAAAGACAAACCGACCATTTAGAGATGATTGCCTCTGAAAACTTTACCATTCCTGCTGTTATGGAAGCAATGGGTTCAGTTTTTACTAACAAATATGCAGAGGGTTACCCATACAAACGTTACTACGGTGGATGTGAACACGCAGACACAGTAGAACAATTAGCAATTGATAGAGCTTGTGAGCTGTTTAATTGTAAATTTGCAAACGTCCAACCTCACTCAGGAAGCCAAGCCAATGGAGCTGTTTACGCTGCTCTACTTAAACCTTATGACAAAATTTTAGGTATGGACTTAAGTCATGGTGGTCACTTAACACATGGTTCAAAGCCATCATTTTCAGGTAAAAACTACCAGAGTTTTACTTATGGTGTAGAGCTTGATGGATACATCAACTACGACAAAGTAATGGAGATTGCCAAAACAGTTCAACCTAAAATTATTGTTTGTGGTGCCTCTGCTTATGCTAGAGAGATTGACTTTAAGAAGTTTAGAGATATTGCTGATGAAGTTGGAGCTATTTTATTTGCTGACATTGCACACATTGCTGGTTTGGTTTGTGCTGATGAGCATATGAGTCCTTTCCCTTATGCTGATGTTGTTACAACAACGACACATAAAACATTGGCTGGACCTCGTGGGGGTATGATTATGACCAATGATGAAGATATTGCTAAGAAAATCAACTCTGCAATCTTTCCTGGTCTTCAAGGTGGTCCACTGGTTCATGTTATCGCTGCAAAAGCTGTAGGGTTTAAATATAACCTTTCAGACGAATGGAAAACATACGCAAAACAGGTTAAAGCAAATACCAAAGTATTGGCTGATGTGCTTATCAAAAGAGGCTTTGACCTTGTTAGTAATGGTACAGATAACCACTTGGTACTGGTTTCATTTGTAGGAAAAGAGTTCTCAGGTAAAGATGCCGATGCTGCTTTAGGTGCTGCAGGTATTACTGTTAACAAAAATACTGTTCCAGGTGAGACGAGAAGTCCATTTGTAACTTCAGGTATTCGTGTAGGTGCTGCTGCTCTTACAAGTAGAGGTATGAAAGAGGCTGAGTTTGAGATTATTGCTAACAAAATGGCAGATGTTCTTGAAAATATTGAAGACAGTGAACTTCATGCTAAAATTAAAGATGAAATGAAAGAACTTGCTTCTGGATTTGTTATCTATGATAAAGCCATCTACTAATCTGGATAGTTTATCATTTTGAAAATTCAAATAGATGATTTAGAGTTTAACTCCAATTATTTTTATATTCAAAGCGATACGATTGTTGAAAAAATTATTTTCAACAATCGTACTTTTTATAGTAAATATAAAAAAATAGAAACTCCTCTAAAACAGGAGCTTATTGAGCAATATAAAAAAGATGAACTAACACTTGCCTTACCCCTTATTGAAGATGATATGGTAAACTATTTAGTTATTGAATATTATCAGGAAGATTGGCAAAGTTTTTACTCTCTAATAAAGCATCTATTTAAAACCCTAAATATTCATGACTATATAGCTTATAGAAATCCAAATAAAGAGTTACTTCAAATATTTATACTACATACACAAACTCCTCTAAATAAAGCATACGAAGAGATAGAAAAGATAAAACAAACTTTAGAACTTAAGTCAAAAAAAAGTTATAGAATATTTCCCAACAAAAACTCACCAAAAACTTATAATATTATTACATTTCCACTAAATATCTTATAAATATCTATTATTTATCATTTCTTTTATGTTATACTTTGTTCAAAAAAATGGAGACCATACTATGGCAGACAAAAACTTACATGACATCAAAATTGATGATTTAGAGAGCAGTAAAAAAACTCCTCTTAAAAATTTACTTACCCTCCTTGCTTTATTATTCATAATTTTAGTTATTTCAGTTGTTATTACAAAGCTAATACTAAACACAGATAGCGATACTAATATGGATGAAAGTAATATTTCAACAACTCAAAGTGATACAAATGGAAGTGGAAACTCTGCTTTAGCCACTACAGGTGCTGCTATTGCTGGTGCGACAGGTGCTGTCATAGCAAGTACACAAAATGCTGCTGCAACTACTACAGATGCTGTAAAAAATGCTGCGACAAATGTTAAAGATACTACTTCTGCTGCTGCAAGCTCAGTAAAAGATACAGCAAAAGATTTAACTTCAAGTGCAACACTTAAAGAGAGAAATATCACTGGATCAAAAACAAAAGTAACATTAAGAGACCATAGACCTCTTTCTACAGTTAAAGAGCTTGTTACTCCAAAAACTACTACTAAAAAAGATACTTCTTCAAGTAAAAAAGTATCTAGCACAAGTAAAAAATCTACTGCTACTAAGAAGTCTAGTTCTACTCCTAAAGTAAAAGTTGATAAAGTTGTTGCTAAAAAGTCAACTACCAGTAAAAAATCAACACCTAGTAAAAAGAGTACATCAGCTAAAAGTATTGCTGGATATACATTAACACCTGGTTATTATATTAAAATTGGAACATTTAAAGATACTGCATCTGCTGTTCAACAAATTAAAAAGACTGGTTTAAATTATAAACTTATTAAGGTAAAAGATGATAAAACTTTAACTCGTGTTTTCATTGGTACATTTAGTACTAAAGCAAATGCACAAAGTAACCTAAGTAAAGCTAAAAAGATTTCTAAGGGTGCTTATATTATTAAGAAATAAGGATTATATAATAGATGGTACAACAACTTCTCTTTGATCAACTAACCCCTGTTTCCATGTATGGAAAAATTAAGGAGCTTTTCAAAGATGAAGTGACCATGCTCTTTGAATCTGTTGTAACTACAACTGAAGGTAATTATAGTTTTATTACTATCGGAGCCATGGAACGTATTGCCTATAAAGATAATCAAACCATATATACCAACCAAGAGGGTCTTAGAAAACAACTAGATGAAGACCCTTTTAACTTCTTACAAAATTACTACAAAAACTTAGATCAAAGACATTATCAAACTATTGCAGATGAAGTAGGATTTGCATTTACAGATGGATTTATAGGTTTTATAGGTTACGACATGGTAAAAGTTTTTGAGCCAACTTTAAAAGCAAGTATGGATGAACTTTTAGACCCTTTACAAACACCTGACTTAGACTTGGTAAGACCATCTATTATCATGGCATACTCCCATAAAAACTCTATATTAACCATTATACAAAATGATGAAAACTATGATGAAAAAGTCAAAGAGATAGAATCACTTTTATATGAGTGTACCACACCTCATAAACTAAAAACTGCCATACTAAATGGAGAAGGTACTTTCTCTATTGAAGAAGAGAGATTTAAACAACTGGTTTTAGAATCTAAAGAGATGATTCGTTCAGGTGATGTATTTCAAATATTATTGGCAAATCGATATACGCAAAATGGAGAGATAGACCCTTTAAGTTTTTATAGACTTTTACGCTCTAAAAACCCTTCACCTTACCTATTTTTACTTGACTTTGAAGAGTTCTCCATCTGTGGTTCTTCACCAGAAGTAATGGTACAACTTAGTGATAGTGAGATTTTATTACGACCTATAGCAGGAACAAGAAAACGTGGTAAAAATAGAGCTAGAGATAAAGAGCTTGAGATTGAAATGATAAATGACCCAAAGGAATGTGCAGAACATCTTATGCTTATAGACTTGGGGCGTAATGATGTAGGACGTGTAGCTAAAACAGGAACCGTAAAAGTAACCAACATGATGAGAGTAGAGAGATACTCGCATGTTATGCATATGGTATCCGATGTAAAGGCAACCATTGATGATAACAAAGATATGTTTGATCTATTTAAAGCTACTTTTACGGCAGGTACCATGACAGGTGCTCCAAAAATACGAGCCATGGAGCTCATAGCACACTATGAAGGTCTAAAGCGTGGATTCTACTCTGGTTCAGTTGGATATTTCGCTTTCAATGGCGAAATGGACTCTTCTATAGCTATTAGAACTGCCCTTATTAAACCTGACTCTATTACACTTCAAGCAGGTGCTGGTGTGGTTGCAGATTCTGTTCCTGAACTTGAATACTTAGAAGTTAAAAATAAATTGGGTGCTTTACTTGCAACCATTAAAGATATGGAGAAGCTTTAAGCTCTCCATACGACCATCACTACTTTTATAATTTTATTTTTTAAATAATTATAAACAATATATCATTTTTTTTACTATTTTTTGAGTATACTCTTTCTTAAGAAAAGGAAAAACAATGCGTTCTATACATAACTCTATTTTGACACTTATTTTAACAACTATTTTACTAACTGCAAATCCAAATCCATCTGCATATAATAACCAAGAAGTAGTAGTCACCATAGAGAAAGAACTCTTAACTATTGATACTCATTTAACAAAGAATCAAATGATGCTTGAAAACTTCTATCAACAGCGTCAAAATAGGGCTTTATGGTTAACCGACGATTGGAAAATCAAAGGAAGCAAAGTAATACAACTTTTAGAGTATATAAAAAGAGATTTAACTCTAAATCCTTATGGTTATATTCGTAAAAAAGGTAAACTTCTTACAAAAGATTTAGAGCATAAACATACACAACAAGGACTTATAGCATTAGAGGTGCAACTTACCTCTCTCTATTATGAATTTTTACAACATACCATTTATGGTGAAATAGATTGGAATAAGTTTCAATCTTATCTTGATAATTTAAAAAACTCAGGCATAGATAGTAATTGGGTAAAATACCCATTAGAGTTTGATATTATCTCACTACTCTCACAAGAAAACATCACTCAAACCCTACACAATATAACCCCAACAGGATACGGTTATCGGAAACTAATAGATGCTCTTAAACAACTCTACGTAATTAAATGGAGAGGTGGTTGGCATAAACTTCCTCCTTTTAAAACTCTAAAGATAGGAAACTCTAGTACCATAGTTAAACAACTTAGAGAACGGCTCAAAGTTTCTAAGGACTATAGGTGGTGCAAAAATGCTACTAATGGTACAAAGTTTGATGCTTGTCTTGACAAAGCAGTCAAAAGATTTCAAAAACGACATGGAGTAGCGTCCGATGGTGTAGTAGGTAAAGGAACACAACAACTTCTCAATATAAGTGTTGATGATAAGATTAAAAAAGTTCTTTTAAATATGGACAGAATAAAATGGCTACCACGTATCAGAAGTGAACGTTATATCATTGTTAATCTACCAGAGTATATGCTTCACTATTTTGAATATGGACAAGAGACTCAACGACTAAGGGTTATTATTGGAGATAAAAAACATAGTACCCCTATATTTAGCGACGAAATATCCTATGTAACATTAAATCCTTACTGGAAAGTACCTGAGGGAATTATTAAAAGAGAGATCATTCCAAAGGTATTAAAAAATCCTAACTATATTAGAGAGCAAGGTCTTGAAGCACATACTTCATGGGAAGCAAACTCATCTATTGTTCCTCTTAAAAATATTAATTGGCATGATTATGCTGATGGGAAAGAGAAATTCCCATACAGACTCATGCAACCACCTGGATCCCATAATGCACTAGGAAAAATCAAATTTAAATTTCCAAATAATTTTTCAGTATATCTACATGACACCCCTACTAAACACCTTTTTAAGAAAAAAAGAAGAGCATTTTCACATGGTTGTATACGACTATCAAAGCCTCTTTCGCTACTAAAAAGTATCTCTTATGATCCGAGTATCGATTTTATGGAGATGAACTCAGTTTTAGCAGGAAAAGAGAAAAAAGATATCATTCTTACCTATAGAATCCCTATTAATCTAGTCTATTTAACTACTTGGGTCAATGAAAATGGAGAACTTACCTTTGGTGATGATATTTATAACTATGATAAATATCAACCAAGAATAGTTCGATAATTTATAAAATAGAAAAATATTTCCACAAGATAATTTTTTTGATATAATTTCAAAAAAATTTTCAGGAAATAGTATGAAACTCTTTACCATCTTTGGAAACCCAGTTTCCCATTCAAAATCACCACTCATGCACAACTACTCTTTTAAAGGTTTAAACTATCAAGGCTGTTACACACGTTATCAGTTAGAAGATGGCACAAAGCTTAGAGAAAAAATTTTTGATTTAAATATCACTGGTGCAAACATAACCGTACCTCATAAAGAGGATGCCTTTAAAGCCTGTGACATACTTGACCCTTTTGCAGAAAAAGTAGGTGCTGTTAATACTATTGTAAAGAAAGATGGAAAACTCTATGGCTATAATACAGATGCTCCTGGTTTTTTAAAAGCAATAGCAGAGTTTAAAGATGCTAAAAAGATACTTTTCTTAGGAGCAGGAGGAACAGCACAGTCTACCTCAGTTGTACTGCGTGATGCAGGTTATGATGTTACATTACTTAACAGAAGTGAAGCCCGTCTAAAACGCTTTAGCGAAGATGGTTTTCAAACCTACACTTTTGAAACATTTGATAAAGAGTTAACATTTGATTTAATAGTCAACATGACCTCTGCTGGATTAGAAGATGAGAACCTACCCTGCCCTAAAGATATACTAGAAAAAGTTCTTCCCAATAGTATAGCATGTGTTGATGTTATATATGGAAAAGAGACACCCTTTTTAAAGTTTGCAAAATCCTATAAAAAACCTACCAAAGATGGCTCCGATATGCTTCTCTATCAAGGAATTATTGCATTTGAATACTTTACAAATAATAAATTTAAATTTGATGAGATAAAACCTCATATGATGAAAGCTTTTCGATAAATACCTGTCTATAGAACATGGATAAGCATCCATGTTCTATTATTAGTTAATGCTACTTTGTACTGTTCGTATCTGCTCCAGCATAGTACTCTGGCTCAAAACCATCTTTAAAGAGTTTCATCATTCCACCCGTTAAATTTACAACTTTATAATCCATTTTTTTACCCAAAAAATTAGATACTAATTTTGTTCTACTACCCGTATTACAGATAATGGCAAATTGCTCATCTTTATCTACAATATTATTGAGTTCTTCAAGAAATGAATCTATATTTACATTACCTTTTTCATCAAAAAATGTAAGAAGTATAGAATTTCGAATAACACCCATCTGAATCCATTCACCTTCTGTACGTATATCTATAATTTTCATTTGAGGATTATTAACAAATGCTACTGTTGCTGGTTTATCAATAACTTCTGCAAAAAGTGTTGATCCTAAAAGTAATAGTCCAAATAATGTTTTTTTCATTGTTGTTAGTCCTTGTTATATATTAATATTTTAGGGCTAATAATAGCGTCTAATCGTGAATAATTTGTAAAATAGAAAAGATTTTAGAAAAAAGAGACCTAAAAATTGGTCCCTTTTTCTATTAATGTAAAAAGTGTCTTACTGTTGTGAAGTAAAGCGAAATACCATGCTCGTTAGCAGCTTCTATAACCTCATCATCTCTTATAGAACCACCTGGTTCTATAATAGCTTTAACACCAGCTGCTGCTGCTGCATCTATACTATCACGGAATGGGAAGAATGCTTCAGAAGCCATAGCTGCTCCACTAACATCTATATCCATCTCTTTTGCTTTCTTTAATGCACACTGAGCAGCATCAACACGTGAAGTCATACCCATACCAACAGCGACCATGGCAGAGTCTTTAACATAAACAACACAGTTAGACTTAGTAAGTCCAGCTACTTTCCATGCTATCTCCAAGTCTTTCATCTCTTGCTTGGTTGCTGTTAAGTCAGATTTTTTATGAGCATTATGTACTTCATTATCACAGATACAGTCAGAATTTTGGTAAACAAACCCACCATCAACATGTTTGAAGTCATGGCTGTCTTTGCTTATTACTAGTTTAGTACCACCTTGTGAGAAAAGTTTAAGACGTTTTTTCTTCTCAAATACTTCTAGTGCTTCTGGCGTAAAGTCAGCAGCCATTACTACTTCTAAGAAAATCTCATTCATCTTTTCGGCTAAATCTTTATCAATCACACCATTAACAGCAACTACACCACCAAAGGCAGAGATAGGGTCACATCTTAATGCTTCGGTATATGCTGCTAAAAGTGTATCTTTCACTGCAAATCCACAAGGGTTACCATGTTTTACTATACATACTGCATTTTCATCACCAAAGCTAGAAGCTATTTTTAATGCTCCATTTACATCGTTAATATTGTTAAACGATGCCTCACCCTTAACTTGTTGGAAGTTCTCTGTAAAGTGGTTATCAAACTCATACAATGCACCATCTTGATGAGGGTTTTCACCGTAACGTGTTTGGAAAGATTTCTTACCTGTAATGAACTGATATTCACCAAAACCATTGTTGAAACGACCATTCATGTAGTTTGCTATCATGGCATCATAAGCTGCAGTATGTTCAAATGCCTTTATCATTAGGTCTCTTCTAAACTCTAAAGTATCATTTTTATTCTCTAAAGCATCAATAACAGAAGCATAATCAGAAGCATCAGTAACAATAAGTACGTCATTGAAGTTTTTAGCTGCAGAACGAACCATAGTTGGTCCACCTATATCAATATTTTCTATAATCTCATCAAAATCTTCAGTACGCTCAATAGTCTCTTTAAATGGGTAAAGGTTTACACAAACCAAGTCAATACCCTCAACGCCCAGCTCTTTTGCTTGTGCTACATGTGCGTCATCTCCACGTTTATGTAAAATCCCACCATGAACATAAGGGTTAAGTGTCTTTACACGCCCCTCAAAACACTCTGGAAACTTAGTCACTTCGTCAATTTCAATTACTTTAACACCTGCATCATTAAGTTTTTTGTATGTTCCACCTGTTGAGATAATCTCCCAACCCATTTTCTCTAAACCTTGTGCGAATTCTACTACGCCATTTTTATCACTAACACTAAGTAATGCTCTCATATAGTACCTTTAAAAGATTTTTTGAAATTATAGCGAAATGTGATATATAGAGAGATTTTGAAAGATAAAAAAGAAAAGAAAAGTGCTAATTTTTTTTAGCACTTTTGTATAATAGTTATAATTTTACTTGATTGTAAATATTTAAGCTGAGTAGATGTTCAAAAATATAATTAAAAAGTATTTTAGAACCATCTTCGTTAGGGTGAATAGGGTCGCCATAATATACAGGATTAAAACTTTCTCCAACCTCATGTTCATAAATAGTCTCTGTTGCTTTACGTCCACTAACTAAATCTAAGTAAGAATCTACACCTAAATTAACAGAGAGTTCCTCATAAACTTCTTGATAAATAGCTTCTAAATCAGTAGATAAAACTGTAGGATTATAGGTTGGATCAGCAGCATGCAAATCAAATTTTACTGGAGAAACCATTAAAATTTTTAAATGTGGGCGTTCTTGATGTAAAGTAGTAATACAATCATGAATTGTAGTTTTTAATGACTCTTTATCAAGATACTTTGTATCATTAATCCCTAAAGAGAACTCAACTATATAACTACTATCTTCTGATAGAGGAATTTGAGTTAAAGTATCAGATAGAGTATATCTACTATACTCTATACCAGCTACAGAACCATCATTATTATAGTCTAATACATTTTGAAACCATTTTTTTGCTTCCATTCCTGAATATGCATTTTTTACAAAAGATACATTAATATTTGCCAATTGTTCAGGATAATAATGCTCTACCAATATCGTATTATAAAATTCATATGGATAGTTTCGAGTAGAGTCTCCAACTACAACATATTTAACATTATTATTAGTCCCATGAGCTGCCTCTTCTAATAGTTTACCAACAGATGATAATACAACATGAACTGTTCT
>JALUKQ010000097.1 GCA_027056485.1 Campylobacteraceae bacterium
CTTACGCTTACTCTTTATAAGAATCTCTCGTGCGACTCGTTCTATAATGGTTTTTTTATTATCATCTTTCATAAGTCTACCCCTTAAGGTAACTTAATATTCTGCATAATCGTTTTTACAATATAATTAGCAGTAATCCCATTGGCTTCTGCTTTATAGTTCAAAATAATTCTATGGCGTAATACATTGCCTACCACCTCAGCTACATCGACAGGAGTTACAAAATCTTTCCCACGTAGAACAGCCACAGCTTTTACAGCTTTGTAGATGTTGATAGAGGCTCTTGGACTGGCACCATACTCGATGTAGTTTCCTATGTCAGCGATGCCAAACTGTTCAGGGTTACGCGTAGCAAAGACAATATTTAAAATATATTTTAAAATGGCATCATCTACATTGACCTCTTTTGCAGCCTCTTTAAGTGCTCTTAACTGCTCTTTGGTAACCACTTGGTTAATGACACCAAAAGCGTTATCTGCCACACGTTTAACTATCTCAAACTCTTCATCAATGCTATTGTAGTCAACTATAACATTGAGCATAAATCTATCGAGCTGTGCTTCAGGAAGCTTATACGCCCCCTCTTGCTCTACTGGGTTTTGTGTTGCTAGAACCAAGAATGGGTCATCGAGTTTATAGGTCTCTTCTCCTATGGTAATCTGTCGCTCTTGCATCACCTCTAGCAGTGCTGCTTGTACTTTAGCAGGAGCCCTGTTGATTTCATCGGCTAAGAGTAAGTTGGTAAAGGCAGGACCTTTTCGTACTTTAAACTCTGCATTTTTCTGGTCATAGATTTCGGTTCCTGTAATGTCTGAAGGAAGTAGGTCAGGTGTAAACTGTATACGCTTAAAGTCTAGTCCTAACCCTTGAGCCAAAGCATTAATGGCTGTAGTTTTTGCCAAACCTGGAACACCCTCTACCAAGATATGCCCATCGGAGATAAGCCCTATAAGCAGTGCATCTATCAACTCTTCATGTCCAACAATAACTTTTTGAACTTCTGTTTTTATATCAATAATTGTTTGATTCATTTTGATTCCTATATTAATAATATTTAGTGGAATTATAAAACCTCTATATTAACAGTGAATTAATAAGGTAGATATATTAGAAGCTATTTACCATAGCTGTAACCACTGCTATTATAACTCCCACCACTATAAGAACCTCCTCCTGTTCTATAACTGTTAGAACGTACTGATGCCTCTTTTTTTATAGTTTCTATCTTATCCTGACCTGTACCTGTATAGGTTAAGTAAGAGAGTGTTGAACCTACAATAAAAAAAAGAAGCATTATAATTTTTCCCATCATTACCCCTTAATCTTCACCAAAAAACATCATTGCCAAAATAACCAATATCCAGATTACGACTTGACCCCAATCATCTATATTATCAAAAATACTCTCTTCATTATCGACCTCTTTTTCATTAGCAATTTTACGTTTATGTCTCCAAAGTAAAAAATAATAGAGTAAAAATAGGAAAAATAGTAAACCTATAAATATAATAAGATAATTTAACCTTGAACTATTCTCTTTTACTGTTACATTTAATATAGAGTTAACAGTAGTATCTACAGGTTTAAAAGACAATTGATAAACACCAACTTTTTTCAAATCTAAATAGATAATTATCTCTTTAGCTCTTATCTCCCATCTATCTAAACGTTTTGATACCTTATCTGTTTTTTCATCAAATATATAGGCGCTATTTTTAGTTAACGAAAAAATAAGCTTCTCATCTTTAAAAAGTTTAATATTAAAGTTATTGAGTGCCTTTGAAGAGTTTGCTTTTATATGTATAGTAGTCAAATATTTTGTTGAACTCAAAGAGAAAGGTTCTTTTATGGATGCACTGTTATCTACTCTAAAATGGCTAATACTTTTTCCTGAACCATCAAACATAACAGCTATCATAAGTAGAGCAACAATTACCATAAACCATAATGAAACTTTAGAGAGTGCTTTAAGAAGTGGTCTTTTAAAAGGTTCTAAAGGGTGAAATTCACCTGCTCCATCTCTTTTATCTTTTGGTATTGAAAAGGCTTCATAAACCTCATTTCTATCCATATATTCATCATTATAATATTCAATTTCGACACCATTGTTTTCAGCTGTAATTCCAAATGGTGACGCAATAAGGTCAATATAGTCTGTTTTGTCTCCAAACTTAGCTATCCAAGTAAGCTCACCCTCTACATAAGTAATCTTTGCCGTATAAGCATCATAAGGCTTGTAAGATTCTCCATCAACCACAACTAGAGACTGCTTCCCTATTTCATCCCATGTTAGGTTAGGAAAGGTTCTGTTTCGTTTTGAATAAATAAGGTGACCCTGTTCATAGGTAAGCCAAGCATAACCATAAAGAGGAGAGAAGAGTAAAAAATCACTCCACGTATGTTCTACATAAACCGTCTCGTTATAACTTACTCTACCTATTATAGTATAGTCAATACCTTTTAACTTCCCTCTCATACCCACTTCAAAAGGTAAGCTATAACTCATTTTTACATTTTTGAAGTTTGAAAGTACTTTGTAGTTGTCGTTAAGGTCAAGTACAGACTTACAGTAAGAGCAAGTTATACTTTCAACACGTCCACCACCCAGTAACTTTAAAGGAGCTGCACAGTTAGTACATTTTATACTTTGGACTCTACTCATGATAGACTCTTTTTATACTTAATGGGTCTATCCATTTCCCTTGGAAAACTTTATCTACTCTATCTGAAAACTCTACTGTTACAAGGTTACCACCACCTTTACTTAGGTGTATGTATTTATGTGTTTTACCTATCTCTATAGCAAAAGGTAGCTCACCTTCAAAACCTACACATTTACCCTCACCTACTTCTGTAGCAAGGTAGCCTCCATAACGTCTACCCACTCTAACAACATGAGGAGATTTAAAGGGTAAACTTATTTTAGTCTGCTTCTCTAAAACAAAATCCCCCTCATCTATACTTAACCAAAACTCTTGATTTTTCTCACCTTTTAAAAACCACTCTTCCCAAAAACCACGCCCATACGAGTAGCGAATTTTTCCTATAGGTAAATAGTTCTTATTATTTATAATAATAGGGTCATAAAGTTTAACCAAAGATGGCTCGGGGCTAAGAGTAGAAGCTTTTCCAATAAGTTCAGCACCTTTATCGTTAAGAAAAATAGAAGAGCCACATGACGGACAAGCAACTAGCTTTGTCCACTTAAAATGAATGTCTAAAGCATCCCCACACTGTGGACAATTTATCTTTTTTTCTATCGTTTCTTCATAGAGATGCTTGATGGTTTCTCCTTTTTTAATTTAAATTTATTTTACAACTTCATTACATAATTTAGGATTAATTTTTTTACCTACAATGTAATCATAATAATAGTTACTGTATATTTATATTAGATTTATACAAAAGGAATTCAAATATGCTTAAATATATTACACTATTTATAGTGACATTTTTGATAATTGGATGTGTAGAAAAAAATATATCTACAGATACTAAAACATCAATAAAACACAGCACAACTAAACAAGTCAAAGAGAGTAAAAAAACTGTAGTAAAAAGAGTCTCCCTTCCAGAAGGCTTTAAAGAGACTAAAAAGTTAAGACCTCTAGAATCAAATATTCCATCAACCTGTAAAGAGTGGTCAGATGGCTGTAACACCTGTGAACGTGCAAAGAACAACCAAGCAAGCTGTACTGTCTACATCTGTGAAAAAAAAGGTTCTTTTTCTTGTCTTAAGTGGCAATAATAATCTATTGGGGTTTAAACCTTAAACCCCATACTCTTACCTTCACTTTCAAAACTAGAACCTAACTCTTTTTCTATCTCTTCTAAAAAATCTTCTAATGCAAAAACACTCTCATCTCTAACGGCTACCTTATAAGCTGTATTTCTTATAATCAAATCTATTTGTCCACCTGTTAGCTCATATTTTGAAAGCTCTGCAACGTCTAGTTTTTCATCGTAATCTGCATTTTCAGGTAACATAAAATGCCAAAGGCGTTTTCTCTGTTTTTTACCAGGTTTTTTAAACTCTATTTTATAGTTAAAACGTCTTGAGAAAGCTTTATCTATATTATCAAGTAGATTCGTGGTGGCTATGAGTATTCCCTCAAACTGCTCTATCTGCTCTAAAAAGATATTTTGCATCTGATTGTGCATTTTATCAGCTGAACTACCTGCTCCTTCTGTCCTAGAACTTAGAAACTGGTCTGCTTCATTAAGCAGTAAAATAGGGTCAACTTTTGCTTTTTTACTTAGAGCTTTAAACTCATCAAAAATCTTACGAACATTTTTTTCACTCTCACCAACATACATAGATAAAATCTTAGAACAATCAAAACTCAAAATAGGACGTTTTAATGTTTTAGCTAAAGAGACAGCTGTCATGGTTTTACCCGTTCCAGGAGCTCCATAGAAAATAATACGGGCATCTATTCCTTTTCGTTTACTCTTAATCCCCCAAGCCTTTAACTTTGCAAAAACATCTTTATCGACCTGTTTTATAACGGTATTGAGTACTTCTCTTGTTTTTGGGTGAAGCACCACATCACTTAGGTCAGTGGTTGGGGTTAAGTACTCAAAAAGCTCTTGCTCTTCTATAAGTTTGTCCAGTTTTAACTTGGTGACTTTTTTCTTTTTGTTGGGGTGAATAATTTTTTGCAATACATCCTCTTGTAGATAAAAAGAACGGCTAATTCCTCCAAACATATTGAGTATCTCTTCATAGTCAATAATTTTATCAGAAATCAAGCGAGAGCCATCTTCAAGTAAAGCACGGTTACGAATTTTATCGTACTCATCAAGGGAAATAAGCTCAATAAGCGTATTCATATCGCGAAACTGCCCCTCTCCACCAGAATACTCCTCTTTAAGCAGGGCTAAAAAGATTCTCTGTTCTCTCTCATCAAACTTCTTCTCTTTAAAAAACTCCTCTACTACAATAGGCTCTTCGGTAATTTTTAGTCTCTCAACAATACGTTGAGTCAAAAGAACCAATTTATTCTTCAAACGACCTATGCTCAACGAGCTATCTGAAAAACCTTGCTTTTTAACAGACATTTTGTGAGAAAGTTCTATCACATCAAATTGGTCTTGAAGGTACTCTAAATGGTCAGTGTATGGTTTTATATCAGGCAGTGTTATCTCCAAAGACCCCTCTTCAAGTAGACGGAGCAGACTCATACTAGGACCTACAGAAGTATTAAGAAGTTCTAGTTGAGATACCTCTTGCACTTGAACTTGACCAAAACTCACCTGCACTATCCAACCCATATCCATAAGTTTTTTAACCATAGAAAGATAAGCTAAATAATCATACCCCTCATACTCAAAATTATCTTGTAAAATATCCAAGACAGCTGTCTCTTCTATTCCTTTAACAAAACGACGACAGATGTATTGAAGTATTTTTGCCTCTTGTGAAGTAGCATTCAGGTGTTTAAATATTTTAGCTTTAGAAACTGTTTTAGCCTCTATGAAATCAATAAGATGTTTCAATATATCTCCTCCATGAAATAGTCTATATCTATTATAACCAAACTATGTGAGTATATTGTAAATTGAAAGAAAAAAGAGAAGATAACTTTTAACCGTTTCTATTTAGGAAAGAATTAAAGTTTATGAAATTAAAAGCTATCGTATGAGAGCCTCAAAAAAAGGGGAAAAATGAACGACTCTCATGTAAGTATTATAGCAAATAGAGAGTCAAAAACATAAGAATAACGGTATTTTAAAAGAAATATATAAAAAATATAATCTTATTCTATACTTTATAATATCCTCTGTTAAAAGCCCTACAAATGATAATAAAAACGATTAATATATATTAATATAAGCCTTTGGTTCATAATCATCAAATTATTTTAATACTTAACAAGATACAATAATATTAATTATAACTTCAGGAGATATTTATGGATGCGAAACATTACTATAACCCAAATGGTGAAGAGATACTTGACGAAGGACTTTTTGGTGGTTCCCCTACTGGTTTTGTAGACTTTAACCGTTCTAAATATAAATGGGATAGTAATATTTATGATCTTATGAATGCCAATACTTGGTTTCCTTCAGAGGTCAATACCTCTAGTGAGAAAAAAAACTTTGATGCGCTTACCGATAACGAACAAGCCATCTACAAAATGACCTTTGCACAACTTAGCTTTAACGATTCTGCACAAGAAGAGTACCTTAGCGACTTTAGACGACTAGCCAATAACCGTTTAGTAAAAGCAACCATCACTCTTCAAATGATGCAAGAGGTTAACCACTCTAAATCATATGCTGTTTTACTCGATGCCTGTGGTAACTCAGATGAAGTATTTAACCTCTACAAGTATGATGATGCACTTAACAATAAAAATCAACAAATTGCAGAACAGTTTGCACGATACATAGATGGTGGTTCAGTAGATAAAATGCTCCTCTCTGCTATGGCTAGTGTCAACTTAGAGGGTATCTACTTTCTTTTAGGTTTCTCATATATCTATCTACTAGGAGACAAAGTCCCTGGAGCTAGAGACATGATAAAGTTTATAGCAAGAGATGAACTCAACACCCATCTTCCTCTCTTTGCAAATATTTTTAAAACCATACAGAAAGAGAACAAAATAATGACCAGCACCATAGACTCTGCATATACCATGATAAATGATGCTGTAAAAATAGAGCTGGAATATGGTAAATACCTTTTAAGTAGATATCCTATTATGGGAGTCACCCCTGAACTTATGGAAAATACTGTTTACAACTATGCAAATGATAGACTCAAAAAGATAGGACTTACCCCTGTATTTAAACAAACAGATAGTACTTATCTACAAAAACTTGTTACCAAACATCTAAACATGAATGAAGTAAAAAGTAACTTCTTTGAGTCTAATGTCTCTAACTATGCAAAATCAAGTATTGACCTCAATGACTTTTAATAGAATATAAATAATTTATACTTATTATTTTAATTTTATTTAATTATATATTGATACAAATCAATGCATAATTTTGATAAATAAGATAAAATTTCTCCTAAATACCTTAGGAGAATTTTTATGCGTCTACTTATAAGCCTAATTGCACTGTTGTCTATACAACTCTCAGCTACGGACAATACCTCTACATGTAAACGCTGTCATCCAACCATTTACAGTGAGTTTCAAACATCTTTACATAAAAAATCTTCTATAAAAGAGGACAAAATTCATGCAGCTGTTTGGAACAAACATCCTGCTAAGCCTAAAGGTAACTACAAATGTGCCAAGTGTCATACCCCTAACAATACGGCTCATGAGGGGATAAGCTGTCTTACTTGTCATACCATTACAGCTATAGAGCATCACCCCAAAACCAATAAAAATATCTATGAAACAAAACCTAAAACACTCTATTCAGCTGAAAAAGGGATGGAAGATAAAAAAATAGTTTATCATGAAGAGCGTTCATGGTTTGGTTTGGTTACAAAGACAACGGGTTCACCCTATCATGACATAGATTATAGGAACAAAAACTTCTATACAGGCAAAGTTTGTATGGGCTGTCACTCACACAAACAAAATGGCAAAGGCTTTACGGTCTGTCAAACAGATATGAAGGGTGCTAAGAGTCAAGAGAGCAACTGCATCACCTGCCATATGCCTAAAGTTAAAGGAAGTGCAACCTCCATACGTCAAAGTAAAACACACGCTTTTCATGGTTTTGCAGGGGTAAGCAACAGTGCAGAGATGTTGGCAAAGTATGTAAACATTGACTTTAAAAAAGCGTCAAAAGGCTTTAGCATAACCGTTGAAAACAAAGCACCTCATGCCCTTTTAACCCATCCTCTTCGTGTGGTGCAACTTAAAACAACACTCAAAAGAGATGGAAAAAAAGAGGCACTAAAAACAGAGACATTTGTAAAGGTCATAGGAACCAACAACAAACCCTCAATGCCATGGTTAGCAACACAAGTGGTCAAAGACAACATGATAAAAGCCAAAGAGAAAAGAGTGATATCTTTTGAAAAAGAGCTACAGCGTGGTGACGAGATAGAAATCATACTCGGCTACTATATTGTCAATCCAAAAGCTGTCAAAAAACTTGGTTTAGAGAAAGAGAAGGGTTTAACATCGTTTACAGTGTTAAAACATAGCTATTTTAAGATACCATAATAGAGAAAATATTAAATAAAAAAACCTTGACAAACATCAAGCTTTTTATAAGAACTTATAATTATAATAAGAAAAAATAAATAGGAGACAATATGTCTGAATTAACAAAAACTGAATTAGAAGTGATGGGTGCTACTGTACCTTTTTATACCTATACCATAGAAGATACGCAATACTTTGAGTTCGATACCTCTAAATGTGGACCACCAGACCCAATGGTCAATGCAATGGCTGGTTTAAAACTTGTTGATAGTGCTGACAAAAAATTGGTAATGATTAACCACAAGTTCCCTGGTGGGCTAATAGGTAAAATCGGTGACAACTACACAAATGAAAAAGAGGAGTTGGCTGACGGTAATGTAAAAATTGTCTTCTCGTACATCGCAGGAGAAAGCGAAAAAGCTGACTTAACTCAAAACTCTTGTGCTGGTTAATAACCAATGACTCCTATATCTAAAGATTTTGCACCACCACTAAAACTGGTGGCTCCCTTTTTTAAAACAGGGGTTATCTTTTACCTAATAGCCATGATGAGTCTACTTGCTTTCTCTGCAACATTTTCTTACCAAGAGATGGCAGTAGCAGGGTGGGTTCACCTTTTTTTACTGGGCTTTGTTATGGTCATTATCTTTGGAGCAATGGCACAACTTATTCCTGTGGTTTTAGAGGTGGGTCATGCCATTGTAGACTTGTACTATGTCATTTTACCTCTACTTGCCATAGGAACCGTTATGATGATTACAGGATTTTGGCTTCACCCTGCACTACTCCCTTATGGTGGGTTATTGGTTTTGGTCGCCATGATTACCTTTGCCATAGAAGCTTTTGCAACACTTAAAAAAGCAGAAATAAAAACCCTAACAGTAAAAACCGTTGCTGTAACAAACGCCTACCTTTTACTGGGTATCTTAACTGGTTTTGCCATAGCCTTGGGTTTAAATGGTAGCCTATCTATAGATGTTGATACCATGCTAAAAGCACATGTCTATGCTGTACTTGGTGGTTTTGTTCTTCTAACCATTATGGGTCTCTCTATGACTCTCATACCAATGTTTTCACTGGCACATGGTTTTGACGAAACACCTGTAAGAAGAGGCTTTAACTTGGTAGCTATAGGTGTGGGTATGGTATTTATCTCTGCATTAATAGGCATAGAGACCGTACAATGGCTTGGATATTTGATAACATTATTAGGTGTAATATTTTACATCTACCAAATCTATATTATTTACAAACTAACAGTTAGAAAAGAGATGGATATCTGGGCAAAGTCTATGCTATTTGGATTTGCAACATTACTACTCTCTTTACTTTTAGGAGTAGTCTATCTACTAGGAGCATCTGAACCTTGGCTCCATACCTCTGTATGGTTCTTCATGTTAGGTTTTATAGGCTTTCTTATAAACGGTCACCTCTATAAAATAGTTCCTTTTTTAGTTTGGTTCGAGCGTTTTGCTCCACTAGTAGGAAAAGAAAAAGTACCTATGTTACATGAAATGTACCCTAAAAAGAAAGCAGAGATGATGTTTTGGTACTCTTCAGGTGGTACCATTTTAGGAGGTCTTGGGCTATTTGTTCAAAATGACTTTCTATTCCATGCAGGTGCTGGTTTTATGACTGTAGGTGCATTTTTCCTATACCTCTCTATGAGAGAGATGTTAGGATATGGAGACAAATAATCGTAGGGGCGACCTCCGTGTCTGCCCTTTTACAATAAAGGAAAAAATATGTGTGAAATAACAAAAGAGCAAGTCTTTGATGCAATAAGTACCGTCATTGACCCTGAGGTTGGGTTTAACTTAGTCGAGATGGGTCTTATTTATGATGCCATCGTAGAAGAGAGCTGTAATGTGGTAGTGGTTATGACCCTATCTACCCGTGGTTGTCCTCTACATCAAATGATAAAAACATGGGTGCAAGAGGCTGTTGAAAAACTCGATGGTGTGGGAGTGGTTGAAGTCGATGTTGTTTGGGAACCAGAGTGGAATATCTCTATGGCAGATGATAATGTAAAAGAAGCTCTTTCTGGTGGAATGCCATCATAAAAGCTATTGGGGTCGATAAATCTTCGACCCTAACAACTCAAATCTATACCGTTACCACTTCACTCACTCTAAAATTCAACAAATCATAAGCCTTCATTAAAAAGTATTTACGATAAAAATCTAAGTATACTCATTAAAAAAGGGATGATTTTGTTCAAATATATACTTTTTATACTCCTTCCATTTACTCTAGTTTTTGCTAAAGATAATGCTCTTATCAGCGAAACATCACCTTATCTTTTACGTCATGCTCACAACCCTGTTAACTGGTATGCTTGGAATGATAAAACTTTAGCATTAGCAAAAAAAGAAGACAAACCTATTTTCTTATCAATAGGTTATAGTACCTGTCACTGGTGCCATGTTATGGAAGAGGAGAGTTTTGAGCATCAAGAGGTAGCAGATATATTAAATAAATATTTTATCTCTATAAAAGTTGATAGAGAAGAGTTCCCCAATATTGATAAAAAATATCAAAAGCTCTTTAGATCCTATCAGGGCAAACGAGGTGGTTGGCCTCTCTCTATTTTTTTAACACCTAAAATAGAACCCTATTTTATGACCACCTATATGCCACGCTCTGCATTGGGAAGTACAAAGGGTATTATGGCAGTTACCAAAAGAGTAGGAGAACTTTATAATGATAAAGAGAAACTAGAAGTTGAACTTCAAAAATTTTCTAAAGCTAAAGAGCAGATGAACCAAGATCCAAAACCCAGTGTAAAAAGTTTAGAACTCAAAGTACTGATAACAAATATAATCTCAAAAATTGAGAAGCAGTATGACAAGGAGAACAGTGGCTTTGCAACGGGTCGTACCAAATTTCCAGAAGCTTCTAAAATAGAACTGCTACTCAGTATCTATAAAATAACAGGTAATAAGAAAGCTTTTAATATGGCTAAAGAGACTCTACTCAATATGTCTAAACGAGGAATATTTGATCAAATAGATGGTGGTTTTTTTAGATATTCAGGTAAAAACTGGAAAATTCCCCACTTTCAAAAACTTCTCTATGTCAATGCTCAGATGGCTGAAGTTTATTTAAAGATGTATACTATCAGCAATGATAAATATTTCTTTAACATTGCTAAAATGAGTATTGATGAGATGGAACAAAACTACCAAGACGGACTCTACTTCTCAGCTAGTGATAGTGTAAGTGCTATAGGAGAGGAAGGAGACTACTACAGCTACCTCTATGATGATGTTTATGATGGACTCAAAAAGGAAGGCTTAGCAGAGTTAGAGATAGAAGAGATATTGGAATATCTTGAAATAGAAGAGATGGGTAATATAGATGCTGAATTGGCTCATGTCAATATTGTAGGAGATACCCCTCCTAAGAAATTGGCGATTGCAAAAAAATACCTTAAAAACCTACGCACTAAAAGAGCATTTCCTATCTTAGACAAAAAAATCATCACCTCATGGAATGCCATGATGATAAAAACCCTCTTTATTATGGGGCAACATGACAAAAGCTATCTAAGAATTGCTAACAAAAGATTAAATATCCTACTTAAACGTATGTTAAATAAAGAGACGCTTTACCACCAAACCATTGGAGATAAAAAACCAACTCAAAAAGCCTTACTTGAAGATTATGCTTATCTTATAGATACACTCATTACAGCACATCAAGTTACACTAGAAAAGAAGCATCTAACACTCGCTAGTACTTTAGCTTATCAGGCAAAAAAGCTCTTTTATCAAAAAAATATATGGTACATGAGTACCCAAGAACCAAAAGTACAAGCTGACTTTGATGATAAATATTATAGTTCAGCACTCTCTATTTTACTTAATAGCTTTTTGACCCTTGCCAATATTCATGATGATTTGGAGTTAGCAGAAGAGAGTAAAAAAATAGTTAAAACCTATGAAAGTATCTTAGAAAACTCCCCCCAAGAGAGTGCTTCTCTCGTAATACTTGCTCTACGTTCAAAAATTGGGGTGGTAACCGTTAAAGCCAAAAAAGAAGTATTAAAGAGATATCAAAAAGAGTTTATACAGATAAACTATCCTTTTTTACTACGAAAACCTCATAAATATGATGAATTCATGGCTTGTAAGCTTAGTATATGTTTTGCTACAGGAAAGAGCTTTAAAGAGGTATCTCAAGCTATTGAAAAGAGTAAAGATGAAATATTTAATAAATCAAAGAAAAAGGTTTGGGGCAAGTGATATTTTACTTGCCTATAATTTTATTTATATCCTGACTTAACATCACTTCCTCTCCATGATAAAGCAGAGTATCTCTACTTGTATATATAATCATTGTTGGCAATTGAAATACATCAAACTGTTCAGCTAATGAGGGAGACTCATCTGTATCTATATTAAGTACTGAAACATCATCAAACTCATCAGATACCTCCTCTAGTTCACACTCTAAGGCATGGCAAGGTTCACAGTACTCTGAACCAAATTTCAAAATAACTATCTGCTTTTTCTCAAACTCTTGGGTTAATATTGTTTCAAAATTCTCTTCATCAACTTCTATAAATGCCATCTATTTTCCTTTTATTTTATAGGTTACTTCTTTTAAGATGTGAGCCTTCTTAAATTTTTCATCTTCTAATTTAATAACCTGTTGGCAATCTTTTTTCGCAAACCTTACAAACATAGTTGCCTTGACAACATCATCTTTTTTAAGCTTCATACCAGTATACTTTAAAAGTTTACTCTCTTTTATCCCAAGGTTATTTTCTTCTCTACTATATGCCATAGCTGGAATGATTATCTTTTTTCCATCTTTATCTTTAAATCTATACTCAAAAAATGCCTCTTTATCTTCTTGTGGTTTCTCTTTATAGTTTTTCCAAATCTCTTTACCATCTCTTAAAACTTGTAAGACCAAATATTTAGAACGAGAAGGTTGGACAATAAGTGGATGAGCCATTTTATTGGTCAATTTTATCTCAATACTATCAACAGTGGTTGTGATATTAATATCCATTCCAGTAGCTCTAAACTCTTTATCATGAATACCTAAAAACTTATGACTAGCATGTTGTCCTCTAGCCTTTTTATCTATTTTTTCAGCACCACCTCTTATTTCTGGCATATGACACTCGATACACTTAATACTGTTTTGCTTATCACTCATGGCTCTAAAAATTGTGACATTGTTATCATTTAACTTATGTGAATGACACCCCATACAAACTTTTTGACCATAGATAGGGTTTTTGCTAGATGAGTGTTTGTCGCTATCGTCCGGATTAAGCAATCGTCCATAGAGTGTAGGCTTAAAATTTTCAGCTTGTCGTGCCTTGACATTAAGATTATATTTATGAGCTTTTTTAACATAGGCAATAGTATGGCAAAAGTAGCAAGAGATGGCATCGGTATGGGTTTTATTATTTTTATCTGGTCGAGCTTTACCCTCTATTAAATCTTTTAAGTTATTTGCCATTGGCATATGACAGGTAGCACATTCATATTTTTTTGCATCGGCTTTATTGGCTATTTTTCGATGAAGTTCATCATTAAAATAACTTTTGGAGTGAGCAGAACTTTGATACTCTTCATAAATTTTTTCATGGCACTCATTGCAAGAATGGTTATCTAGGTATTTATCTTTAGCTTGAAGAGAAGAAAAAAATAGTAAAACAAGAAGCAATCTAAATTGAATTGAGAGCTGTTTCATAAATATACTCCTAAAAAAGTTCTTAACTATTAAGGAAGTCTACCTATGGAAAGAAGAGGTATCCAAAAAGAAGATAGACTTCCTTAATAATTATCCCCATCCAAGACCAAACTACACCATAACTATTTGGTCTTGGATGGGTATATATAGCGTGGGCAAAAAAGCCCATGCTATATAAAGTTAAACATTACGCACCAGGAATATGCTGTCTATGCTCAACTGAATAAGTAAACGTAGGAGTTGTCAAGTTTTCAATATACTTAACAAACTTACCTGTTTCAGACTCGTAGATACCAATTCTACCAGTTGTCCACTCAGAAATCATAGTCCATTTACCATGGTTAGCAGGTTCTGCATGAAGAAGTCTTGGTTGAACAGGCTCTTTAACTGCTGCTCCCAATTTATCTGGCATTGGTAAGATTTTCTCTTTTCCAAATGCTTTTTCATTAACAGCTACTTTTTCATGTTGTGTTGCATCCCACTCTTGAAGTACTTTTTTAGTCTTCGCATCAATAAGTTGACCTTTAGTTTTACCAACTTTAATAATTCTGTCAGTCTCTAAAGTCTCCTTGTTGATTAAGTGTACTTCATTGTAAAATTCAGGTTTACCAAGAACACAATCAGACCAAATCCAAGGTGTATCTTCACCTGTTCCTACAAACAGACCACCACCAGCAGTTTTAATCTTTTTAACAATCTTCCACTCTGGAGATGTCCAAATAACAACTTGACCAATGTTCATACTTTGGGTTGCATTGAGTTGTTTACCCATTTTTTTGTTGAACCAAGAAGAACCTTGACCTGGGTGTGGTTTAGATTTTTCACCTGTATGCACTTTAGCTGCAAGTTTCATAGTCTTTTGATCTACAATACCCATAAGGTCAGACCCTTGAGAAGCAACTTGTACATAACGACCAAAATCTTCACCCTCATTTTCATTTAAGAATGCATCATGAAGTACTTTACCAATACCTGCAATATCACCAACAATTGGGAAATCAGGCTTAGAGTAATCTACAACATAAACATGACCAGCATCTTTAAGTCCAAATGAGAAGTAAGGGCCATAAGGTGTATCTGCAATGTAAGCTACACGACTTGGTCCAATCTGTCCATCTACATCAATAACACGACTTGTATCATATACTTTTAGAGGTTCAAGTGTTTTGGCATCGCACAATACTGCACCACCTGGGTTATAGTTACCTGCCATTACATATTTACCATCTGGAGAAACAGCTAGTCCTCTTGACTCTTGACCAACTTGAACCGATGCTAGTGCAGGTTGCCCTGGAGCAGCAATGTCGAACATGGTCAACTTACCTGAACGAGAAATAGAGTAAGCATATCTTGGGTCTTTTTTGTTAGTTACCGTAACGTGAACAGCAAATCCAGCTTTATGACGGCTAAGAACTTTTCCTGTAGTTGAGTCGATAAAGTCAACCAAAGAAGCATCTCTCTCTGTTGCGAAAGTAATATCTTTTACATCTTTTACATCTGCTGCTTTTGTATATTTTTTTGCTAATGCTTCACGATCTGCTAGTTTTGTCCATGATTTATGTACTTCATCAAAATCAAGTTTAAGCTCAACAGTATTTTTCCAATCCATAAGATAATCAATCATACCTGTTGCATCATCTTTAGAGAATGTAGAGTTCCATGCTGGCATTGCTGTATTTTCTCTACCATTCATGATGGTTTCAGCCAACATCTCTCTGTTTTTCTTTTTAAGTGCTTTTGGTCTAAGGTCAGAACCAACACCACCTTGGTGGATTGGCCCGTGACACCCTTGACACTCTTTTTCAAATTTTTTAGCAAAGTCCATACTAGATGTTCCTGCAAAAGCAAAAGTTGCTGTTAAAGCTGTTGCTGCTGCAATACTTAAAATTCTCTTCATGTTTTCTCCTTATTTTTAAAATTAACTTCAAGATTTAACCCTCTTGAAGCTCCTTTTGATAAAATCATCTGTCTGAAATTTCAGACGACTCAAATTTGGAGCTACTCGTAGCTCCAACCCACTTTAACTGATAGCTATTCACTAACAATTCTTAAGTATAACAAATAATTAAATAAGTATTATTGATATAAATCATCAACTTTACAAATAAACCTATTTATTTAACTTCTTCTTTTCAGATTGATATATCCAAAACATAGGTAAAATAATTATTGTATGTAAAAATATAGTCAGCGTCAAAGGCCCTTGATTTAGCATACCAAAGAAACTTGGTACAACATCTGTAAATTGTTCAATCATTTTTTCTCCTTTAAAATTATAGATATGGGAAAGCCCCATATCTATTTAATTATACTTATGCCTCTTTTGCTTCTTGACCAATAGTAAGTAAATCCCACACAAGGTAGACAAATCCTACGAATGTAACTACACCCATAATGGCTCTCCACATTTGTGCTTGAACATACCATGGTAAATTTTGGGCTACAAAGAATGCATTCCAGCCAGCCCCAAGCTCTGCACGTTCAACAAGTACTTGCTCATATCCTGCAATGGTTAAGGCAACTGTCATTCCAACTACACCAAAGGTAATAAGGAAAATAGCCATTTTAGATTTAAAAGTTGATTTTAATACTTTTATACCATATGCATATTGAAGACCTAAATAGAACATTCCAATTAGAATAGTTGCATAGGCTCCAAAGAATGCCAAGTGACCATGTGCTGCTGTAAACTGTGAACCATGTGTATAGATATTTACCTGTGGTAAAGTATGGAAGAAGCCCCAAATACCTGCACCTAAAAAGTTACCAAATGCATTGGTTACAATCCATGAAAGTGCTGGTGTGTTGTTAGCAACTGTTCCTACTTGACCTTGTGCTTTTGCAATTCCTTGCTCTTTACCCCAATCATAGAGTACATGAACAAACATTGCAATAAGTGGCACAGGCTCTAGTGCTGAGAACAATGCCCCAATCTCCCACCAGTACTCAGGTGTACCAATCCAGAAATAGTGGTGACCCATTCCAAGGATACCTGAACCAAAGAGCATTAATACTTCAATCCATAGCCACATCTCAACTACTTCTCTTTTTGCACCAATAATTTTAATAAGTGCATAAGCAGCCAATGTACCTACAAATACTTCCCAAGTAGCTTCAACCCAAAGGTGTATTACCCACCACCACCAGAATTGATCCATAGAGATATTGTCTGTAAAGAACATACCTGCTAAATAGAGACCTGCTAGTGCCATAAGGTTGGCAACCATAACCGTCATAATTCCTGTTTTCTTACCTTTAATGTAAGTAGCAAATACATTAAAGTAGAAAGTAAGTACCACAACAACAATACCAATATCAGCCCATCTTGGTGCTTCAAGGTACTCTCTACCTTCATTAATAAACCAAATACTAGCTTCTGTACCTGAACCTACTTGAACAAAGATAAATACAAGCACAACAACGGTTACTGCTGCAGTCAGTACCCAGAAAGCAAGTTTCCCAACTCCAATAGCAACACCTTCGTGTTCTGTTTCATCAGTAAGCATAAAGTAGACTGAACCAATCATCGCATAGAGCATCCAA
The DNA here is from genome assembly GCA_027056485.1 of Campylobacteraceae bacterium. Classification (GTDB taxonomy): domain Bacteria; phylum Campylobacterota; class Campylobacteria; order Campylobacterales; family Sulfurovaceae; genus UBA1140. The sequence goes on from JALUKQ010000097.1 coordinate 17,385, forward strand.
ACTACCAATGCATTAATATGCACCATTCTAGCAACAGAAAAATCAAATAGTTCAAAAAGGAATCCTGGAACCAAGAATTGTATAGCAGCAATAAGCCCCATAAGAAGCTGTGCACCAAAGAGTATAACTGCTACTCTAAAGTACATCATTCCAAGCTCTTTACCTTTGTTACCTGCAAATGAATTTGTTTTAATACTAGTGAGCATTTGAGCCTCCTGCTTTGAATTGATCAACTGTTTTTGAGAAGTTTCTTGGGAAACCATTTGTGTCAATAGAACTCATGTGTTTAAGGAAAGCTACCAACCCTTTTGCCTCATCAGCTGTAATCCCAAGATTTGGCATCATACGTGCATGTGTAGGGTAGGTTGAAGGGTGTTGTAAAAATTCAGCCATTGCCTCTTCTGTTGTACTCTTTCCTGTCATACCTTGCATTGCTCCACCTTTTTGCCATGCTGGGTCTAGCCACGCTTTAGTAAGGTCTGGTGCATAATATGCTCCGTTTCCTAAGAGTGTATGACAATCCATACAGTTTTTAGCTTGAGAAGTAAGTTTACCAAGATGCAATAAATCTGCTGCCTCTTTCTCACTCCACTCTTTTCCAAAAAATGGTTGTTTTTCGCCAATTGTTGGCACCTCATGTCCTCTTTTTGCACTCATTTCATAACCAATTTTATAGTTGATTACAGTTGGAGCTGGAACCCTCTTAGTTGTACCAGCCTTTAAATCAGCATCAGTACCCATACTAATTTGACCTAAAGTATCAAATGTTAACCAAATAAGTAAAATAGATGCAAATCCTGTTACCCATGCAGCTGATCTACGCCAAAACGGTATACTAGTCCAGACGGATAGATTTTCGTTTGCCATGTCTCCTCCTTAGTTTTTATGTTCTGCTATATCAGCACTCTGTTCATATCTTTTATCAGAATCTTCTATCAATCTAAAGTATAAATGGGGAATGAAGAAGTATGCCATCATTGACACCATCAGTACTTTAGTAGTAAAAGGTTCACTTTGAATTTGAACAGAGAGATTATATAAACAGTAAGTTTGTAATGCCCAAAATAGATAACCTAAATTCATCCATTTTTTAGAGAAGTAACCCATCTTTGAAAGCGTAATGATTGCAGCATAAGCCACACCAAAAACAAGAACAAGTGTTGATACGGTGAAAATCCACAAGAATGCATCTGGTGCAATTTCTGGTCGTACTATGAGTATATTTTCCATATAGAATCCTTTAAATCTCTATTTAGCTAAAAGCATATTGTATTATTACTTTTTGCATAGGGAAATAAATTGATATATGTCAACTTTATCAAAAAAACTTTTTAAAATAATAAATTATAATCATTAATTATGTATTGAAGTGTTATATTATGTTAGAATAGAAAAAGTAGATGTCTATTTTACAAGACATCTAGCAGTATGAAAAGGGCGAGAGTAATTAGGAGAAGTAAAGAGGTCACCTTCGAGTACCCACTCTCTAGATTTATCTATATCAACAGATTGTGCAACTTTTCGTTGCATACGACTTTCACAAATAATTACTTTACCTTCTAAAAAAGCTTCTTTTACCTCTGCCATTCTGTCAGTAGTAACTTTATAATGTAGACCAATAAATATGGATAATACAATACCTACTACCATTAATGCTTTAGGAGCTGAACCTCTTTTAAACATAGGTCTACTAGCAACAAAAAGAGTTACCAATAAAATTATAAGAGTAATAACCAAATATCCACCCTCTAGTTCTAAAAATTTACTCATAGTAATGACTCCTCTAATAAACTTCTTATATAAAATTATACAAGAAGTAAAATTTTTAAAAATAGTAACATAATCAACAAGAAGCAATATTGATAAACATCAACGATATAATTTGTAAAAACATCTATACTTATAATAATTAAAAACTAGGAGACATTATGCAAAAATATCTATTTATGGCAATAGGTCTTGGACTTATACTCATGTCAGTCATTGCTTTTCAGGAAGGGAAACCAACTTCTAAAGCACCTATATACAAAGAGTTACAAAAATACTCTCCTTATTATTTAGATAAACGTTTTGGTGGACTTCAAATTATGAGTAAAGAAGATAAAAATTTCAAAGAAAAACCTAAGAATATAGAGGTATTTCATCGTTTAGATTATTTAGAAAAGTCTTGGGGTGAAAAGCATTTAAAAATAGTTGAAAATCAATTAATTATTCTTGATAATAATGGAAGTAACTTAACGACAATACCAATAAAAAGTCAAGAAGATAGTAACTTCTTACATACATTTTACGGAATATAAAATGTCTCCCCTACTCATGACCCTTGTATCTTCCATAGTTATGCTTATGTTTATGGCATTTCCTGCCATGAAAATTATTGAATGGATAGCTAGTAAAAAAGAGTTATCGCAAGAGGTTCAAAATATTTTAATTGTTATTTTAACAATTATATTATCTCTTATGGTAGGTATTTATTTAAATTACGAAAGACTTGCATAAAAAACTTATGATAAAAGAGACTTAGATTATAATCCAGCCTCTTTAATCGCTTCTGCTTGTGCATGATGATTCAGTGGCTCAAGCACTAACTTTAAGTTACCATCATTCATAATTCTATCTAATGAATAGAGCGTTAAGTCTATTCTATGGTCAGTTAAACGATTTTGAGGATAATTATAAGTTCTAATTTTTTCAGAACGTGAACCTGTTCCTACTTGTAGTTTTCTTTGTGCTGAAGTCTCATCTAGTTGTTCTTGAAGATAAGCTTCATAAACTCTTGCTTTAAGTACTTTCATAGCTTTGTCACGGTTTTTATGTTGTGATTTTTCATCTTGAATAGCAGCAACAATTCCAGTAGGTATGTGCGTTAAACGTACAGCTGAATCAGTAGTGTTTACCGACTGTCCTCCACAACCACTTGAACGATAGACATCCATCTTAATCTCATTTGGCTTAATATCAACCTCGACATCATCAACTTCAGGAATAACAGCAACAGTGATAGCCGAAGTATGTACACGCCCTTGTGTTTCAGTATCAGGAACACGTTGAACTCTATGAATTCCTGCTTCAAACTTAAGTTGAGAGTAGACACCCTCACCACTAATTTGAGCAATCATCTCTTTGTACCCACCTGCTGTCCCATCAGATGAAGAGATAATCTCAACTTTCCAACCAACAAGCTCGGCATGACGTAAATACATCTTAAATACATCAGCCACAAAAAGTGCAGCCTCATCTCCACCTGCTCCTGCTCTGAGCTCTAAGATAATATTTTTATCATCATTAGGGTCAGTTGGAATCATAAGTACTTTAATCTCCTCTTCAAGCTGTGGCAAGAGAGGTTCTAACTCTAAAAGTTCCTCTTTTGCAAGATCTCCTAGTTCAGCATCACCCAAAAGTTCTTTATTCTCTTCAATAGCATCAGCTGTCTCTATGTATAAGTTAGCTTTTTCAACCAGCTGACTTAGCTTAGATTGTTCTCGTCCTAAATCAGTCATTCTTTTAATATCAGAAGCAATATCCGGTGAACTTAAAAGGGTATTAATTTCATTATAACGGTCTATAAATGGTTGGAGTTTTTCTTTAAACATAGGAGAACCTAATAGTGGATTTTATAAATATAAGGGTAAGCATAAGCGTTACCCTAGTTTGAGAGGAAGTACTATCTATGCAGCAATTTTATTAACAAGCAAGTTAAGTCTACTTACTTTTCTAGCAGCTGTAGATTTTTTAATAAAACCTTTGCTTACCATTTTATGAATCTGCTTATTTGCAACTTTAAATGCCTCTGTTGCTGCTGCTTTATCATTAGCTTCTGCTGCTGTAGTTACTGCTTTAACAATATTTTTAAATCTTGTTCTGTAGTATCTATTTCTCTCTGTTCTTTTAGCAGTTTGTCTAATACGCTTAATCGTTGACTGGTGATGTGCCATGTGTAAATTCCTTTGTTAAGTAACTGTTTGATGTTAGCTCTTGCTCTAAAAAGAGATGAAGAGTCTATAATTTGGCGAATTTTAGCTAAAAATCTCTTTGTATATGTTTATTTATGAATATATAGATTAAATTTTTAGAAAAACCATAATTTGACTTACTTTTCCAGCTTCTTTTCTCTTTGACTAATCTCTTTTTCTCTCAACTGTAACTCCCTTTCCCATTCAGCAATTTCAAGTTCTCTCTCTTCTAGTCTATATTGTGCATCTGTATCGTCATCTTTTGATGAAGGTATTGGTTTATTAGACTCTTCTCTAGACTCTTCTCCATTATTTTCTTCCTCAACTTCTCCTTCATCACCTACTACTACATACCTTTTATCTATTGCTGCATTACCCATACTATCTATAGCTATATATATAACTGAATATTTACCCTCTTTATGCATGTCAATATTTTCGCTACTTGTTACAATCAAGTCACCATCTTCTTTATCATATGCACTAACACCTGGTTCTTTAAATGTATCACCTAAAGATAAAAAAAGAGGGTTCTCTCCCTCTACAGTAATTACAGGTATTGTATCGGTCGTAGTTCTAATTTTTCTCTTTAAATACTTTTTTTTTATTTTTAAAGGTTCTTTTTTTAACTTTTTAACTAAAGGCTTTTTTTCTACTTTTTGAGAAAGAACGCTAACCTTTTTCATAGTTTTACTGTTTAGCTCTTTCATTATTTTTATATTATCTACACTACCAGAACCTCGTATAACAAAACTATTAACTTTAATTATAGAGTTACGATTATCAAAATATCGTAAATCTTCTTCTAAGTTTCTACTGTATCGCTGCCATGTTCCACTTATAGATGCATAGCCCAATCCATACTGCATATAGCCATTTTTATTTCCTGGAGTATAAATAAGATATCTTTTCCCCCGTTTTGTCTCTAAACTTATAAAAATAACAAAGTCTTCAGAGTATTTCATCTGCCAATGAAAAAGTTTTTTATTTTCCATTTCATTTATCTTTAATATATAAGCACTTTTTGTTCCATCTCCATCAAATTTTATGACTCTACTATCTTTAGACTTATCTAAAACATTTTCTATTACAGCCGATGATGATGGATTTAGGGTCTCCCATCTACTTATCTTTTTATCTTCTGCATCTTCATAGGTTTTAGCAGCAAGGTTTAATGTCAATAATAACCCTATAAGAACTAAAAAAATATTATATTTCATTTATTACTCTTTTTTCATTTAAGTGTAATGATATAATATCATAAAATAATAAATAACATTAAGAAACATGTTTTTTAAAACTTTACTACTATTAGTAATTTAATGTATAATATCAAAATTATAAAGGTTGATATCGTGACAAAGCAATTAATTTTATTCATATCTTTTTTATTTATATCTTGTAGTAGTGGTGAGAAACATGAAAATAATAATTCAAATATTGTAACAAAAGAGACATCCCTATTAAAAATATCAAATGAATCAGAAGATGATATTGCTGAAGTATACACAAATTACCAAGAGGCTTTCTCTGTAGCAAAATTAGAAAACAGACCAGTTTTTATTCTCTTCTATAGCAAATATTGCCGTTGGTGTACAAAACTAAAAGAGACTACATTAAAAAATTCTGAACTTAAGTCTCGTTTGGAAGAAGAGTTTATTGTACTTTTTTTAGATAGAGACAATGATGCCTACCCAAATAAATATAAAGTAAGAGGTGTTCCAGCTGTATATATGACCGATAAAAATGAAGAGATTTTCACCTCTATGGTTGGATATCATAAAAATCCAAAAGATTATATCAAGTGGTTTAACTACATTAAAATAGAACTTGAAAATTAAATCTTTTTATAACTCTTAATCTCTTCAAATATTTCATCTTTAGAAAGTACCCATCTATCTATAAGTATAGCTGCCAAATGCTCTATTAAATCTTTATCGTTCTCAAGCAAAGTCAATGTTTCACGATAAAGTTCTTTTGCTTTAGCTTCCATCTCTTTATAGGCTACATCTTTTAGTAAGTCTATATTATCTAATTTTAGTTTACTCTGCGAATATGCCGAAGTCTCTATGAACAAATGATTTAAAATTCTAGTAATTTTTTCTATATCATTGGACGCACCTGTAGTTATGTTCTCTTTTCCAAATAGCAACTCCTCAGAAGCTACCCCTCCATAGAGAATTTTAACCTCCTTTTCAAGTTCAGTGATGGAACTGAGTAAGATATCTTCTGACTCATTTAAAACATAACCCAAAGCATTAACTCTTGAGATATTCTCTGAAGAAATTTTTATCACTTTCATCTTCTCTTTTGTCTTCTCTATGTCAAACTCATTCTCTTGCATCGTCTGAGTAAAATCTGCCATAAAATGTCCTATTTCATGAATAGCAATAATACGACGCTCTTTCTCTCTGTTTTTAGTGGTTTTTCTATTTGATTTACCTATCATAACCACTTCAAAAGCTTTCATAAGATGCTCGTCATTTACCTTCTCTTCTTTAGCAATAGCAAGTAAAGAAGCCTCTTGAATAATGGTCTGTAACGTTCTTGGACTTGTATTAGAAAAAGCTTTTGATAATCGAGCTACATTAATCTGCTCTTCCCTATTTTCAACCTTATTTAAAAAGTGCTTTAAAAGCTCTTCTCTCTCTTCTTCATTGGGAAGTCTAAAGTGGATTTTCTTCTTAAATCTAGCAGCCATCGCTTCATCTAATTGCATGTTGCTCTCATCAAAGTTAGAGGCTACGATAGTAATGATTCTTACATCATGAATAGTTTTAACTCCTTCTAAATGCGTTAAAAGTTCATTAGGGGTATCATCAGCCCATTTCTCTCGCGACTGCCCTCGCTTCATAAGTAAGTTTTGAGCTTCATCTATAAAGACTATACAGGTGTTAAACTTATTATCAGTTGCCAATTGGGTTGCTTTAGAGTAGATACTTTTTATCACTTTAGCTCCCCCACCAACAAAACCTGTCTCTATATTACCTGTAGTTACTAAAATAGGTACTTCAAGCTCTTTAGCTATCTGTACAGCCATTGTTGTTTTTCCTGTTCCTTGGGTTCCAGAAAACATAATATTAAAAAAATCTTCTATGCCATATTTACTATATAGGTCAACATTTCTAAGCATATCAACTAGATGTTTAATCTCCTCCTTAACATCTTCATAACCAATAATATCTTCCATATTCCCTTTAATCTCTTTCGCTCTATAAACAGTAAATTTATCACTGTTAAGAAGCATTCCAGAACTCTGAAGCATAAAGATAATAAGTGCTATAAAAAGTATCTCAAAAATATGATTGCTCAAAAAAGGTAAAATAACAAGCCCTCTTGCCATTTCATCTTCTTTAACCCATTGATAATTAACATTATGCTTTATAAGTTCATGTTCAATATTACGCGTAATGCTATAAATAGGTATATCCCTAATCTCTTTTGAGCTATTTAGCTCTTTTAAAATGACATTTACATTTAGCTCAGTGTCTACAACAAAGTAGACCTTTTGGGCTTTTAAAATTTCATTTAAGGCAGAGCTATTCATATCTGAATATTTTAACTCTGTTATATCTTTGGTTATACGTTGAAGTTCTGTCTCTTCACCTTTTATAGTGGAGGATAAGTACATCGCCATATCTAAAGATACAACTAAAAGTACGACCATTAATATCTGTTGTTTTAGGGGAATTTTTTTAGGTTGTGATTTTAAATATTTTTCTATTTTTTGATATAGTTCACTCTTTTTTATTTTTATTATAAGTTCTTTTAGCCAATCAGTCATATTACACTCTATATTTAAATTTTAATTAAGTGAAAGTATATCGTAAATAAGAAATTTAGAAGATTTTTTATATAAAATTATGTAGGTAAAAGGACAAGAAGAACCTTGTCCAAATAGTAAGATATAAATAGAACTACTATTTATATCTAAATGTAATACGCCCTTTATCAAGACTATAAGGTGTAAGTTCAACTTTTACTTTATCACCAGGTAAAATTTTGATGTAATGCATTCTCATCTTTCCTGCTATGTGACATAAAATAATATGCCCATTATCTAACTCAACTCTAAAAGTTGCATTTGGTAATGCTTCTATTACTTTACCATCTATTTCTATTACGTCATCTTTAGCCATCTGTTCTCCTTTGAAAAATACTGTTCTTCTATTCTGGAGAGGTCTAAACCTCTTCATATACTCTCTATTTAGATAAGTTTTACTAAACCATTGTTTGTTAATTGTGAAACCATTAAGCCTCAGTTAAAATCACTGCTTTGTTGTCAATAATCGCAACTGTATGCTCATAGTGTGATGAGTGTAACCCATCTTCAGAAACCACTGACCATTTATCATCTAAAATAACAGGATTTTCACCCTTTTGACAAACCATCGGCTCCAAACAAAATACCATACCATTTTTAATTTTAGGACCTTGGTTTGGTTTTCCATCTACATAATTAGGAATATTTGGTTCCTCATGTGGTTTTTTACCAATACCATGACCACAAAAATCTCTAAGTGGTACATATCCTCTATCTCTTATAAAAGTCTCTAAAATATGAGATAACTCTTTAAATCGCATACCAACCTTGATGTTCTCTATCGCATGATAGAGTGCATCTTTTGAACATGCAATCAAATCTTCATCTTCTTTAGAAATTTTACCAATGCCCATACTGATAGCAGCATCACCAAAGTAACCGTCTATCTTAGTACCCAAATCTAAACCAAGAATATCACCCTCTTGTACTCTATAATCCGTTGGTACACCATGTATACAAACTTCATTAAGCGAAGTACAAACAGAAGCTGGAAAGCCATATAAACCTTTAAATGAGGGTTCTGCACCATGCTCTCTAATGAAAGCCTCACCCATAGCATCTATCTCTTTAAGAGACATTCCAACAGTAATATTTTCTCGGAGATGTTTTAATGTTTTACCTACGATTGACCCAGCTAATGCTAGCTTGGTCAATTCATTAGGTTTACGAAGTGCAATTGCCATTATAGACCTACTGATCCTAATGTATCATATTTATTCATGTAGATTTGTGCTTCAATTTTTCTCATTGTATCAAGTGCAACTTGAACAATAATTAATACAGC
>JALUKQ010000098.1 GCA_027056485.1 Campylobacteraceae bacterium
TTCTCACAACACGTTGGGTTATCACCCTCAACTGCCCACTCATGGTCACAGTCGTTACAATAAAAGACAGGAATTTGATGACCCCACCACAACTGACGAGAGATACACCAATCACGTAGTTCACCCATCCAAGCGTTGTAAGAGTTTATCCAATGGCTAGGGAAAAACTCTGCTTCTCCATTGTTTACTTTCTCTATAGACGAAGCTGCAAACTCTTTTTTAACAAACCACTGTTTAGAGATATACGGCTCTACAATGTTTTTACATCGGTAACAGTGACCCACTTGGTGAGGGTGGTCTTCTATTTTAACCATAAACCCAGCTTCATCAAGCTTTTTAACAATTACGTCTCTAGCTTCTAAACGCTCTAACCCTTCAAACTCTCCACAATAATTATTTAAAAACCCTTTTTCATCAAAAATAGTTATAAACTCTAAATTATGTCGTTTTCCAACTTCGTAGTCATTGGTGTCGTGTGCAGGGGTAACTTTTACAAAACCTGTTCCAAACTCCATGTCAACATGGCTATCTGCAATAATTTCTACTTCACGCTCAATGAGTGGCAGTTTAATCTTTTTACCTATCAAATGGTTATGACGTGTGTCATCAGGGTGAATCATCACGGCTGTATCTCCAAAGTAGGTCTCTGGTCTTGTCGTTGCTACGGTAATGTTCCCCGAACCATCAGCCAAGGGGTAGTTGATGTGGTACATTTTCCCCATGTGGTCTTCGTGTTCTACTTCAATGTCACTCAACGCTCCATCATGAGTACACCAATTAATCATATAGTTATCACGTACTATAAAACCGTTATCGTACATCTGTTTAAATGATTTTTTTACAGCATTTCCAAGCCCCTCATCCATGGTAAAACGTTCACGCGACCAAGCTGGACTAACCCCTAGTTTTCTAAGCTGAGAAGTAATGGCATCTTGTGAGTTCTCTTTTTGCATCCATGCACGTTCTAAAAATGCTTCACGCCCTATGGCTTCTTTAGTCGTTCCCTCTGCTAAAAGCTGTTTTTCAACCACGTTTTGAGTGGCTATTCCTGCATGGTCAACACCAGGTTGCCAAAGTGTTTTGTACCCGTCCATTCTTTTGTAACGTACAATAATATCTTGAAGTGTAAAGGTCAAAGCATGACCAATATGAAGCCGTCCTGTTACGTTTGGTGGTGGCATCATAATAGTGAAGTGTTTGTCAGGTTGTTGGATAGATTTGTTACCCTCTATCTCAAAGTAGTTTCTCTCTTCCCAAAGTTTATAGTAGCGTTCTTCTATCTCTTTTGGGTTGTATACGTTTTTCTTAGTTTCAGTGTTTTGGGTTTCGCTCATATTTTTTTCCATTAATTATAGTAGACTTCTTGCAAAACTAGGAACCGATGGCTTTAGCCTCGTCTTATTCGGGACTAAAGTCTCCGATTCCAAAGAGTTTTGCATCTAATGATTTTTTATTGTCGCGATTATAGCTAAAAGGTGCTTAGTGTAATTCACTAAACTTAAACCCTTTACTATGTAACAGCTCTCTTACTTCATCTTGATGTTCTAGACCCTTGGTTTCCAAACTAACAGAGACAACAGCATCACCAAACTCTAAGTCCGTTGAGGTTCTGTCATAACCTATCTGAACAATATTGGCTCCAGCTTCTGTTAATAACTCTGTAAACATCATTAGTGAGCCTGGTTTATCTATAAGTACAACAGAAAGTTTCATTTTTCGAGAACTTTTTACCAAACCTTTTTCGATAATAAGCGAAAGCATCGTTACATCTATATTTCCACCACTAAGCACCACCCCTACTTTAGAACCTTTTGGTAAATCTATTTTATCATGTAAGAGTGCAGCCACACCTACAGAACCAGCACCTTCAACCAAAAGTTTTTGTTTTTCAAGTAAAAATAGAATGGCTGCTGCTATCTCATCTTCACCAACCAACTCTATGGTATCTACAACGTTTAAAATATGCTCTAAAGTAATAGGAGAAGCATCACGCACGGCTATCCCATCGGCAATGGTCTTCACACTTTTTGTACCATGTGCTTGTTGCTCATCATAAGACTCTTTCATGGCAGGAGCTCCAGCAGAAGCAACACCTATTACTTTTGTTTTAGGATTAATAGCATTGGTCGCCACTCCCATACCAGCAATAAGCCCACCACCACCAACAGGCACGACTATGGCATCTAAATCATTTTGAACATCAAGCATCTCAATAGCTACGGTTCCTTGACCAGACATCACTTCGTCGTCAGTAAAAGGGTGAACAAACTCTTGCTTTTTTTCCTTAGCATAGGTAATGGCATGAGCATACGCTTCATCGTAGTTAGAACCATGAAGAATAACCCTTGCCCCTAGCTCTTTAACTCCTTGAATTTTATTTAATGGTGTAGACTCAGGCATAACAATACTTGCTTCTATGTCAAAATGTTTTGCCGAAAAAGCAACACCTTGAGCATGATTACCTGCCGATGCTGCTACCACACCACCCTTTTTACCCTCTTCTACTAAGGTTGCTATCTTGTTAAAAGCACCACGCAGTTTAAATGCACCTGTTCGTTGTAGGTTCTCTTTTTTCAAATAGACTTCATAGCCACTCATCTCTGAAAGTATGGGTGCATATGAAAAAGAAGTATGATGAATAACCCCATCCAATCTTGATTGAGCTTTTTTTATAGAGTTTAAATCTAACATTAATTTTTCCTAGATAGTATATTAAATCGAATTATAACCAAAAGGATTAAATATGGAATGTGAATTACCAAGAGTGAACTCAAATCGTGATGAGATGAAAAAATATTTTGAAGAGGCTAAAACTATTGCCATATTAGGATGCTCACCCGATTCAACCAAAGCGAGTAATCATGTTGCTGAGTATCTAAGAGATGTAGGATATACAATGATACCTGTTTACCCAAAAGAAGAGACTATTTTAGGTCAAAAAGTTTATCGAAGTTTAGCTGAGATAGATGTACCTGTTGACATGGTTGTTGTATTTAGAAAACCAGCAGCTTTAGACGCCATTGCTGATGCCGTAATAGCTCGTGGTGATGTCAAGA
>JALUKQ010000099.1 GCA_027056485.1 Campylobacteraceae bacterium
ATATTACTATATCTTCACGTTGTGGTTTTGCACCCTCTATAAGGTGTCCATTTTTATTAAAGTCTGGAACCAGTTTCACATTAAACCATGGAAGGGTAGGAATAGGTATACCATAAGAGAATTTTTTAGCAAAAAGAAAATCTCCTATCTGCATGGTTCTCTTCATTGACCCAGAAGGGATAACAAATGATTGAATCACAAAAAATATAAGAAAAAGTACAATAATAATTGTACCTGTCCAAGAGCTAGAAAATCTATATAGCTTATTTAAAAATTTCATTAACTACCTTTTTACTTAATATCTGCAAATTGCTGAGCTGACTTTAGTGTATTTTGAAGAAGCATGGCAATTGTCATAGGACCAACTCCACCAGGAACAGGAGTGATGTATGAACATTTTGGAGCTACTGCTTCAAAGTCTACATCACCCACCAACTTACCAGACTCAAGACGATTAATCCCAATATCGATAACAATAGCCCCATCTTTTATCATATCTTCTTTAATAAGATTAGGAACGCCAACTCCAACTATTACGATGTCTGCTTTTCGTGTATGTGAAGCCAAATCTTTAGTATAAACATGAGTTACAGTTACGGTTGCATTTTTGTTTAGGAGCAAACTTGCCATTGGTTTCCCTACGATATTACTTGCACCAACTACAACTACATCTTGCCCCTCAAGCTCTATATTATACTCTTCAAACATCTTCATAACACCAAGTGGTGTACAGGCTACAAAACTTTCAAGGTTAGAGACCATGCGTCCTACATTGTAAGCATGAAATCCATCTACATCTTTTTTAGGGTTTATAACTTCTAAAATTTTATTGGTATCTATCTGTGGAGGAAGTGGAAGTTGTACTAAAATTCCATGAATATGAGGATTGTTATTCATCATAGTAATAATTTGAATAATCTCATCTTGAGTAATGGTCTCAGGCATTTTATGAGCAATAGAGTAGAAACCTACATTTTTACATGCTTTCTCTTTCATCCCTACATAGGCATGACTAGCAGGGTCATCACCTACTATGACAACAGCCAAACCAGGGACGATTCCCTGCTCTTTTTTTAAACTTTCTACTTCAGTTTTAACGTAATTTTGAACTTTTTTAGATAATGATGTTCCATCGATAAGTTGCATTTTTTCACTTTTAGCTAAATTTTCGGTATTATATCAAAAAATCTTTATTACAGAGGTAATCCCTACTTTGAAAGCTTTATTACTTTTATTTCCCATTATTCTGCTCTCTTTCAACGAAGTTAATCTTAGCCTTGAATTTGATGAAAATGATATCAACCTAGAAGAGGCTCTACGTATCGACAATAACTCTGATGATAAAAACTATACTGAAGAAAACAACTCTATATCAGATGTAGAGACACAAGAGAGTTTTTTATCATCTGTTGAATATGGGAGAATGCTATATAAAAACCCTCGTGGTATATCCTGCTCAAAATGTCATGGAGAGATGGGAAAAGGTGGTCAAAAAATCGCCAAATATTATGACAAACATAAAAACCCCAAAATTTTAAAAGGTGTAGATATACGAGAGTACTCTTTAGATGATTTAAAGGCTAGTTTTAAAAATCAGTATAAAGAGAATAATCGTCTAAAAACACATAAAATTATGCCCATGTACTACTTAACAGATGAAGAAGTTCAAGCCATTTATGATTATCTTCAATATAATTATAATAAAGAGGAAGAGGAGAGATAAAGGCTCTACACTAAAGTAGTTCGTCTATTACACTTTTCAAGAGCTTTTTTAAGCATTAAAATCTCTTTTTTCAAAAGCTCATTCTCCTCTTCTAAACTTAGAGGTTTACTCTTTTCATTGGCTATTACCTCAGCTATCTCTTTTTCACGATCTTCTTCTAGTATAATATACTCTTTATCATCTTCAACAATACTCTTAACCTCACCAGCTTTAACCATTTTCATAACATTAAAAAAACTAAGTTTATGCCGTTTTGCGTACTCTCTTAGAGTCATTTTTTCCATCATTTATCCTTTTATCTAATCAAGACAAATTTTAACTAAATAACTCTTTCACACAAATTATGTTACAATTCCACTCTAAAAAAATGCTAGGAAACTCTTTTGAAAAAATTACTACTTATACTCTTACTAAACACCTTATCTTTCGCCTCTACTAACGTGGTAGTAAGCATTGCCCCACTTCAAATTTTTGTAGAAAAAATAGGTGGAGATAAAATCAATACCACCGTAATGGTTCCTGAGGGTAGCTCACCTCATACTTATGAACCAAAACCTTCTCAAATGAAAGAGATTACTAAAGCTCAAATCTACTTTGCAATAGAGGTAGAGTTTGAAAAGGTTTGGCTAGAGAAGTTTAAAAACCAAAACCAAAATCTTATTATCTCCGATGTGGTTTATGACCTTAATAAAAGTACCATCTCAAAGCATCATCATGATGATGAAGCAGATGAAAAACATCTTCAAAACCATATTCATAGTACGCTTGACCCACATATCTGGGTAGACCCTGTTAATGTCAAACATATTGCTCAAAACATCTACGCAACTCTGAGCCAAGTAGACAATAACAACAGTAACTACTATAAAAAGAATTTAAAGAGCTACATCAAAGAGCTAGATGAACTAGACAGTCAAATCAAAGAGATTTTAAAAGATGTACCCAAAGAGGCAACTTTTATGGTCTTTCACCCTGCTTGGGGATACTTTGCAAAGCGTTATCACCTTAAGCAAGTAGCTGTAGAGGTAGAGGGGAAAGAGCCAAAGATGAAAGCACTAATTAAACTCATGAAAGAGGCAAAAGAAGAGAATGTTCAAGCTATTTTTACTCAACCAGAGTTTTCAGACAAATCAGCCAAACTCATCGCCAACAACTTAGGTATCAAAGTCATCAAAACCTCACCACTTGCACAAAACTGGGCTAAAAATTTGCTAAACTTAGCAAAAGCTATTGCTCATAAAGAGTAAGCATGTCACCGATTATAGAGATACAAAACCTCTCCTTCTCTTACCATAAGCAAAAAGTCCTAGAAGAGATTAACTTATGTGTAGAAGAGAAAGACTTTTTAGCCATCATAGGACCAAATGGTGGAGGAAAATCGACCCTGCTTAAACTTATTTTAGGTATCAACAAACCTCAAGAGGGAACTATTTTAACCTTTGGAGAGACACCCAAAAAAAATCTATCTAAAATAGGTTATGTTCCCCAAAACACCAATGTCAACATCGACTTTCCTATTAAAGTCATCGAAGTAGTACTGATGGGTCACATCGGAACCAAACGTCCTCTATTTGGTTATGCCAAAGAGGAGACACTATGTGCCATGGGAGCCTTGGAACAAGTTGGTATGGAAAAGTTTGCCAATGAAAAAATAGGTTCTCTCTCAGGAGGTCAACGGCAACGAGTTATGATTGCCCGTGCTTTATGTGCTCACCCTCAGATACTCATACTCGATGAACCCACAGCAAGCATAGATATCGATGGTCAAAAGCAAATATATAAACTACTTCAAGAGCTAAATAACTACATTACCATTATTGTCGTAAGTCATGATATTTCAGTCATTATGCAATATGCCAATAAAGTAGCACACATCAATAAACGTCTTACACATCATCATATGAGTCAAGAAAATGACCTTAAACATAAATGTGATCACTTCTGTGAAGTTGAGATGTTTAACCAGTTAAGAGAGGATAAATAGATGTTAGAAGCACTTTCATACCCCTTCATTCAAAATGCCCTTATGGCTGGTCTCTTAGTCTCTATGGCTTCAGGAATTATCGGTTCTCTTATTGTGGTTAATCGTATGGTTTTTCTAGCAGGTGGAATCGCCCATACAGCTTATGGGGGAATTGGCGTTGCTGTTTTTTTAGGACTTCCTATCTTTTTAGGAGCTTCCATTTTTGCCGTTGGTTCAGCACTTATCATCGCCATGATTACCCTAAAACATCGTGAACGGATGGATACTTTCATTGGTCTTATGTGGGCTGTTGGTATGGCTGTAGGAGTAGTACTTATAGACTTGACACCAGGCTATAATGCTAATTTTATGAGCTACCTTTTTGGCTCTATTTTGGCTGTAAGTCAAGAAGACTTATGGTTTATGGGTTCACTTTTGGCTTTAATAATTTTTATTATGACCTTTTGGTATCGTGATATTTTAGCTGTTTCATATGATAGTGAGTATGCCAATTTAAGGGGAATCAATGTCCGTTTCTTTTACACTCTTATACTGATTTTATCGGCTCTAACCGTAGTGGTTGCCATAAAAGTAGTGGGACTCATCTTGGTCATTGCCTTACTTACCATACCTGTTTACATCGCAGAAAAACTCTCAACTACCCTTTACATGATGATGATACTCTCGGGTATCTTCTCATCTGTTTTCACCCTACTCGGACTCTATGTCTCTTATGAGTATGACATCGCTTCAGGGGCTTCTATTATTTTGATTTCTGCTTTTTCATTGTTTCTGTTTTTAGGAGTTAACAGACTGTTAGCAAGGTAGAGTGATATAATTTCACTCAAACCTATAACCTTACTTCCAATCAGCTCCAACAGCCTCAGAAATATGATTATATCCATCAGCTTTAAGCAGTTTAATTAAGCCTTCATTTATCTCTTTTATCATCACCGGACCATTGTAGATAAGCATTGAGTAGACTTGAATAAGAGTAGCACCAGCTTTAATACGTCTGTAAGCATCTTCAGCTGTCTCTATACCACCTACAGAGATGAGCATCGTTTTGTTATGCAGCTCTTTTCCTATGGCTTTAAACAACTCGTAAGACTTTTCGCGAACTAATGTACCAGAGATACCACCAAAATCTTTTGCGTGTTTAGTTACAGAATAATCTATAGTGGTATTAGTAGCGATAATACCTGCTGCACCAGCATTAACAGCTGTGGTACATAGAGCTATAGCATCGTCTGCTGTCATGTCTGGAGCAATTTTTAGGAAAATAGGTTGATCAGTAATAGTTTTTGCCATAGTAAAAAGGTCAGTAATGAACTTTTCATTTTGTAAATCACGTAAACCTGGGGTGTTAGGTGAAGAGATATTTATAACAATGTAGTCACCATGGTCTTTAAAAGTATTGAGTAGTGACTCATAGTCATTTAAAGCTTCATCTTCAGGAGTTAGCTTGTTTTTACCAATATTAACTCCAATAGGATAGTCAAAAAAGTATAGTTTGTTCAGACGCTTTAACATGTACGCTGCACCAAGGTTGTTGAAACCCATTGCATTTTGTATTGAACGATCTTCTTTTAGTCTAAAAAGTCTAGGTTTAGGGTTACCAGCTTGTGGTTTAGGAGTAATGGTTCCTATTTCAGTATAACCAAAACCTAAAGTTGGCATGGCTGTAATATACTCACCATTTTTATCAAAACCAGCAGCCAATCCTACTGGATTGTAAAAAGTTCTTCCAAAAAGCTCTTGCTTTAAAATAGGGTCTTGAATAAAATAGTGGTTTTTAAAAAGTTTTAGAATAGTAGGGGCATAAGCAGCAGCTTTTAGACCTAACCCACCGATAAGGTGAGCAGTTTCAGGGTCTAATTTAAAAAGGACGCTTTTAATCGTCTGATAAGAAAAAAGTGACAAGATTGACTCCAATAAATTAATGGAGGTATTATACTTGCTTTCTAATAAAAGTAGTGCATTGAGAAAGTTAAGTCACTGAGCTTATCAATATTCTCTAACTTTGATGTCTTTAAATATCTATATCCTAAATCAAGATCTATAGCATCATTTAAGATATAAGAAAATCCTGCATTGGCACCATAAACATAGCCTCTATCTCTACTAGGAACAAGACCATCATCATTTTGTTGCATTACTCCTATGGTTGCACCAACATAAGGTTTAAGTGCTATATCACTAAATGTTTTTGTTAAAATTCCTGTATCTATTTGCATAAGTAATGTTTGATAGTAGTTACTTCCCTTTTCCCCATAGTTATAAGATAAAGAAGTTCGCATATTATTTGTCTGTTTACCATACTTTATACCAACTGTTGGGGTAGAAGTATTTTCAAATTTTGCAGCAGATGTTTGCACTCCAATAAAAGAGTAAACCTTATCATCAGCATGTAGAGTTGAGACCAGTAGTAAAATTGGTAAAAATAGTTTATTAATTTTTTTCATAAAATTACCTTGTTTTTAATTATATAATATTGTTTACTGAATTATACCCACAAATACTTTATATTAAAATTTTATTAAGTAAATTAATTAATAAATAATTTTTAAGTGATTTCCAACAAGTATTTTTTTCAAATTTGTTTTCAATGAAGGACATACCATAAGCGAAGTTGAAAATATACCAGATTCAAGAGTAGATGAAGAGATGACAGTAGTAGAGATAATATCTTGCTGTAAATCACTACTGCTCATAATATGTGAATAGTTTTTATTTTCTACTTGATGGTTACGTTCATAAGATGCAGAGGTAGTTAAAGCTTGATTTGTTATATCAGCATGAGTAAGGTACTCTACTGGATTAAGAGGATTTTTTATACCTACTCTAAAAGCTTCTCCACTGGGTTTACATCCTAAAGCATAAATATCTCCACCAAAATTAACCAAAGCAGACTCTATCTTCTCTTTTTTTAAAATCTTTACAGCTTGGTCAACAGCAAACTCTTTGACCACACCACCTAAGTCTATAAGTGTATAGGGATTATCAAAATAGATTTTGTTTCGTTGAATTTTAAAATGCTCTACACCCACAAAAGGTTTCAGCTCTTTAGTTGCTTTTTCTATCTCATCAACAGTAGATAGTTTACGAGCATTACTTAGAGTACCCATTGTAATATCAAAAACTCCACTGGTCTTAGTATAAAAAAGTTTAGAGCGTGTAAGTATATCTTTTGTTTGAGCATCAAGCTTCTCTACTTTTCTTTGGTTTATCACAGAGAGATAAGAGTTTGGATTATAGAAGTTATACTTCTGTTCCAACTCCTTTGCCATGGTTAAGATTTTTTTAGCAATATTACGAGACTTTACCTCATCTTGACAGTATATATGAACTTCACACGGTGAGGTCATCACCGTGAATTTATAGATATGTTTTTTAAAATTTATACTTAAATCCTGTTGTAATCATGGTTGCATCGAGTCCAGTAGACTGTGAGTAAAACTCTGCTCCTAAATTATAGCTAATATTATCATTTATTTTATAATCAACACTTGCTTTATAGGTTAAAGCATTAAAACTACTTAAACGCTCATCACTAGAAGCAAACTCTTCATCGCTAAAGAAATCTTTCTTTTCGTTATAAAATGATGCTTCTGTTTGGGTATAGTATCGTAAACCCAAACCTAAAATTAAATCATCATTCATGGCATAATATATGTCGTTATCTATAGTATGTGAATTGATATCCCAGTCATCGGTATAGAAACGATAATTGGCTTGGTAGCTTATATCATCACCCAACATGGTAATATATTTCAAATTGGCTCCATAGGCTGTTCTCTTATCAGGTCGATTTTCAGTTATAAGCCTCTGCTCGGCTGTACCATAATTACGTACCACTGTTGCATGTGGATTAGTTAAATAGCCATCATCAACTATAACAAAAGCCTCTGCTTTGGCTGATGAATGCTCAGAAAGTACTTGAGCTATACCACCTTGAAGGTTGATACTAGTCGAGGTCTCTTTGGCTGATGCACCAGAACCTGTATCATAATCATAAGCGAGTATCTCATTGTACGCAAAAGATGCTCCTATGTTTATAGACTGATTGTGTGATTTATCAGTATAGTGCATATACTCAGCTGAAACAGATTTTGAGTCAAAATCACTCTCACGTGAAACATCAATACCAGTATAGAGTTCATCACGATTTACGAAACGTGTGGTAAGCATAATCGAACCAGCATTTCTTCCCTCTTCAAACTCTTGATTTTTATAAACATAATCACCAGAGTCATCACGCCCACTAGCACCAGAAGCTGTGTCTGATTGCCAAACAGGGGTTGCACCACTTACAGCATCATGAACGAAATCTGCTTTAATAGTATAGTCAGTACCTATGTCATAACTTGCACTTAAAGTTGGAGCTGATACTGAAACACGATTATTGTTCTCATCATATTGTAAAAACTCAACAGCAACATAGTTCTCAGCATAGAGTGCATTTGAAGCAACAATCGCTATTGCTGTAGCTTGTGATAGTTTAATTGTTATATTTTTTAGTTGCATCCACAACCTCCCCCAGCAACACCAGACCCACCACGTGATGCTTCTTTTGAAAAGTAGACATGTGACTCAAATTTGGTCACCTCAGGATGAATACCACCAAACTGCATAATAGGTCTTGCAAGAGTCTCTTTTTCCCATGGTTTGACCTCTTTTACCATAGAACAGCCCATTAGAGAGAGTGCCATTATGCTCATAGCTATAAGTTTCATCATTTTATCTCCTTTATATCTTTAACTATCTGTTTATCTATCTCATCAACTGCTCCAAAAATAATATGCAAAACCTTACCATTCTTCACATAATAAATAGCAGGAAATCCCATAGGGTCAAAGGTCTCTACCATTGACTTCTCACTGTCATAATAGACAGGAAAAGGAAGTGCTAAATCAGCTACTAACTTCTCTCCATCTGTTTGTTTTTTGTCAACATTTATTCCAATAACTTCAACAACTTTGTCATTATAAACTTTTGAGACAAGTGGCAACTCTTTTTTACATGACTTACACCAAGATGCAAAGAAATCAATAACATAAACTTTATCTCTTTCTAATTTTAAATTATCTTGAATATTTTGAGGGAGCTTATCTCCAGTCTCTAGAGCTAAGAGTGTTATACTAGAGAGTAGTAATGAGTAAATCGTTTTTTTGAACATAGTATTCCTTTGTAAATATATTAAGAGTATTCTAGTTTAGCTTTATGAATTTTTTATGAAGAAGTTCATAAAACTTTCATAAATGTATGTAACAATTCGGTTATAATTAATTAAAAAAGAGTTTTTATGAGATATCTGTTTATTTATTATTTAATATGTTCTAACTTTTTATCTGCTAATGATTACGGCTGGGACATCCCCAACACTTCTGTAAATATTGATAGCTATTTAGATATGACCTATGATGAGAAAAGAGAAGATAAGTTTTTATTTAATGATATTGCCTTCCTTTTTTCAAGCAGACGTGAACGTTTTGATATCTTAGCAGAGGTAGAACTTTCACATATCTCCTTAGAGGGTAAGAGTAACAACAGCTCAGATATAGATTTAAATGTAGAGCGTCTACAACTAAACTATACATTAAACGATAAGCAAAGTTTTCAAATAGGTTGCTTCAAATCAGACATTGGCTACTGGAATCAAGCTCCTATTTTAATTTTACAAAATACCACAACCAAGCCTCATACAGTAGGAAACTTTTTCCCCGAAGCAACTTGTGGACTACTCTACAGATATAATCTAAACGATGAGAACTCTCTCTCTTTTACCTTTCAAGATAATCCAGATATATCTCATCAAGATGGTGTAATTAACGTTGAAAGACATACAGCTCTTGCCTACTATGGTGCAAACGATGATTTGTCATGGCGTTT
>JALUKQ010000100.1 GCA_027056485.1 Campylobacteraceae bacterium
ACTACCCACCAAAATTAGCCCGAATAGTAGCAATAGGCAAATACAACTTATTCTCTTCATTCAAAAACGGAGAAAACCCAAACTTTTCATAAAACTCTACAACACCATCTTTTGCGTCAACAATAACTATGGGAAAAGCCACAATATCACTAGCATTCAAAACTCTTTTGAGTGCATCAATGAGTAACCAAGAGCCAATTTTCTTATGCTTATATTTTTTATCTACAGCTAATCTAGCAATAAGAGCAGAGGAGTGATTGTTAAAATGCTTTTTTTGTAATTTTGGTGGTAATTTAGAGAGTTCTATGGTAGTCATTGTTAGTGTGTAGTAACCCACAATATCCGATGGATTTTCACTATTTTCTAAAATATAAGTTCGTGTATTGTCTTTTACCGAGTGTTGACTTGCCATTGAGTGCAGATACTTATTAAGAGCATCTACTTCACAATCAAAAGCTTTTCTATTATGTCTTTTCTTATCAAGCTGAACCGTTTGCATATTAAAGCTTTATTTTACCATTTTCATACTCTTCAAAAGCCTCTTTTAGTTTAGAATGTATTTTAGGTGGTCTATCAAGTGCTTCTAAAAATAGTTCAGAGTCTTTAGGTGTTAAACAGATTGTACTATTTGAAATAGAACTGTTAGCAATTGGCTTATCTACTATAATATTTTCAACAATTCCATCTTTTAGATTTTGGAGCATAGAGAGTAAAAAATCTATATGGTTGCTATGAACATTTAATTGTATTGTTTGCACTATTGACTCCTTTTTTATCTTAGTATATCAAAAAAGATTTAAATCCTCTTTTTGTCAAAATATAGCAAGTACTTTTCAAATGCTTCAGTAATGCTCTCAGCCTCCACAAGCCCTTCAAGAAATATCTCTCCATCAAGTACCAGTGTTGGGTCTTTACTAATGCCTTTTTCAACTGCTTTAAGTGTGTCATATTCAAAAGTAAATTGCACACGCAAAGGCAGATGTTTAATGGCACAACTTAAACGCTTGGAAAACTTTGCTGTACTTATTTTATCACCATACAAAATAGCATGAAAGAGAGGATAGTCTGTTTTATTAGCATTTAAAATTTCTCCATTACTCATTGTATGACAGGCTTCATTTTGCATTATTCAATCTCCTTAATATTTGATTTTTGAACTACTTTTTTGTCTTCAATCATAAGAGTTCTATCACATAATGGTAAGGTTCATCGGCTAAAATTATTTTAGGATTATTCATTAATGCTCTAGATATAGCTACTCTTTAATTTTGTCCTCCACTAAGTTGGCTAGGCATTGCTATCTCGTGTTATGGCAATAACAAGTCCTAATTCGATTAGAAAGAGAACCCTATCATATATGGATTTCCAAAGAGTAGATGAAGTAGTACTGTACTATTTGTAACCATAAAAGCACTAAATCCTGAAATTAAAAGTCCTATCATCATCCAATGATAGACTTGATTTAATAGAATATTTGTCTCTGTTTTAGTAAGATGTGTTGAATAGGTACTACTTTATATTAATTAAATAACTAATTGGTTGATTATACTCGCTAAAAATAAACTATTTCTTAAAAGTAGAGTAATTTTACAAATTTTTCTACTACTCTTATTGCTAAATGTAATATAGGATATAATTCTCAAAAACAAGGAGATTCTTAATGTTTTTAAAACGATTTATCTTAATAATCACTATTTTAACAACCTCACTCTTTGCTTCTGAATCATTTTGGCAAAAGCTTATTGAGGTAGAAGATAGCTATTTTAATACAGAAAATATTTTAGAACTTATTGATAAAGATAGTAATAGAACTATTTCTATTGATAACAATAGTAGTCGTTTAACAAGATTAGATACCCAATTTAAAAGTTTTTCTGAGCTGATTCATCTTATGAAAAATGACCCTTACTCTTTAGATGTTAATAGAACTCTTTTTATTGATTTTGTTAAAGTAGACCAAGAGATTAGACGGCTTACTCTAAAAATAGATACAAATAAAAAATACAATTATCAACAAGCTGTTCAAAGAGATACCATTAAACTAAATGCTCTTCAACTTAAAAAACAGATTTATAACTTTTTTGAGTATTTGGCAAAAAATTGGACGTTGCTAGATAAAGAGGTTATTGAAAAATATATTGCAGACAATCAAAAACAGTTTCATGCAATAATTAAGATTCAAAAAAGTATTAAACTCTATAACTCTGTAAAAAATCAAACCAATAGTATGGCTAAAAATATTCAAAATAACTTTTTTGTTTTATCTAAAGATTATTACTTTTTTGATAGCTTGTTAAACTATCTAAAGCTTAATAATAATCTTTTTGAATATCGTTCTTTGAGTAACCAACTCCAACTAGACAATCTTATCAATTACATTAATAAACAATCCTTTGCTAGAGAAGCAACTTTATATCTTCGTTATCTTAAAACAGATATGGGTAGACTCTCTCTCTTTTGTATTGTTATTCTCTTTTTTATATTTATTAACTATCTGATATATAAACGCCTATATAACTATTTTAAAGTTAAAATTGAAGAGGAAGAGGATGATATAGATGATATTTTACTTATTAATTTAAAGAAGATACGTATTCCTGTTTCACTCTTGATTAATGGTATAGGGTTACAATTAGCATTGGAAGTTTTACACTATCCTAATAGTTTAGAGGATAAGACTTATCTTTACTTTTCACTCTTTTTTATTATAATTATTGCTTATATCCTTATGCAAATTATAGAAAATATCTTTTTTATCTATTTTCATCACTCAAATAATAGAAATTTAACATTACGAACAGAGCTTATTAATCTTATTCTATCTGTGAGTAAATTTATTATCTTTTTAGTTGCTATACTTATTGCTTTTGTTAAAATGAATATAAATATCTCAGGGGTTATTGCCTCTTTAGGGATTGGTGGGTTAGCTGTAGCATTGGCAGCAAAAGATACTCTCTCTAACTTCTTTGGTCTTATTAAAATTATCTTTGATGAATCATTTTCGCAAGGAGATTGGATAAAAACATCAGATATTGAAGGAACGGTTGTAGAGATTGGATTTATCTCAACTAAAATTCGTACTTTTGATAATGCCATGATTACCGTACCCAATGAAAAACTTGCCAACACTTCTTTAAAAAATTGGTCAAGACGAACGGTAGGACGACGAATAAAGCTTCATATTGGAGTTACTTACAGTGCAAATCAACAAGATATTCAAAATGCCATTAATGATATAAATAGTATGTTAATAGCACATAAAGATATTAGTACTCCAGAGAAGATTGATACAAGAAGATTAAAAAAACATTATCAAAAGAGTAATAAATTTGTTTCATTAGACAATAAATTGGGAATTAAAAGTACGCTTATGGTCTATCTTGACCGTTTTTCGGATTCGTCTATAGATATATTGATTTATTGTTTTACAAAGACAACCAATTGGCAAGAGTGGTTAGAGGTAAAACAAGATGTACTTTATAAGATTTGGACTATTTTAGAGACTAATAATTTGGAGTTTGCTTTCCCTTCTCAGAGTATTTACTTAGAGAAGGTAGAGGAGAAGTAAACTTCTTGTACTTTTATTTTTTTTCTTCTATAAAGTGTTTAATTTCATCTTCTATCTTGTCAATAAAACCTATATGTGTTTGAGGGCTTATCACCCTTTTTGTCACAACTCTAAGCCCAATTTCAATTAAAAATGCCAAAACAAATCCACCTGCAATAAAATATCCAACATTAGGAATATGTTTAGAGGTGTAGCTTAAAGCTAAAACAATGGCAATCGCAATGGTTAAAATAGAGAGTGCTACCAAAACTTTAGAGGCTTTAGTCTCATGGATTTTTAAAAAGTGTCCAATATGTACCAAAGCATGAATAAACAAAATTGATATAGACCCAATAGCTGCAATCTCTGTTAAATCAAAAAAGAGAACAAAACCAATTAAAATAACTGTACTAACAATTAACCCCTCACTACTGTGCCAAACATTTCGTTGGTAAACTTTTGGAAGTTCTCCATTTTTTGCCATCTGATAGGTAACATTAGTAACTGCATAGAGGTTAGCATTAATGGAAGAGGCTGTTGAGATTAACGCTGCAATTGCCATAATAGTAAAACCAACTTGTCCAAAAGCAGGTTTTGCAGCCTCTGCTAAGGCATAATCTTGAGCTTTGATAATTTCAGAAAGAGGTAAATTTCCAAAAACAGCAAAAGTAACAGCCACATAAAGAGCCATAACAAATAAAATAGCAATGGTCATGGCTTTAAGCATTGTTTGACTTGGATTTTCCATATCTTCTGCTGTATTGGTAATGACCCTAAAGCCTTCAAAGGCAAAAAAGGTAAGAGCAATAGAGGAGAAAATATTTAGAACAGGTGGAGCATCTTTTAGTGAAAGTAGTTCAGGTTTAATGTAAAAAAATACAAC
Organism: Campylobacteraceae bacterium; assembly: GCA_027056485.1. Lineage (GTDB taxonomy): Bacteria > Campylobacterota > Campylobacteria > Campylobacterales > Sulfurovaceae > UBA1140. Next base: position 4,431 of record JALUKQ010000100.1, read on the forward strand.
GATGGTAAAGAGTATAATTATAGAGAGTTTTATGATAACAATAATATTTTCACTCTTTGCAATAAGGGAACTTCCTGCAAGATTTATGAACATAAAAATAATCAATATTCCTATGGCAAAGCCGTTTGCCCAAAGTGGAGTGTTGACCCCAACTATCATCATAGAGGAGTAGGTTCCAAAAGTTTTTGCAACCATAGCAATAGCTACCATAGCAGAGAGGTAGAAGAGTACCGAGAGAGAACCTGAAAAGACTCCTTCTCCATAACATTGTACCAAGTACTCAACAATACCCCCACGAGAGGGGTAAGCAGAGGCAAGTTTAGCTAAGGAATAACCACTAAGTAGGGCAATAATTCCTCCAAAAATAAAGGAAATCCATACTAAGTTTCCTGCAATAGCACCAGCTTCACCTAAAAGTACAAAGATACCAGCCCCTACCATAGAGCCGATACCTAAAAAGACGGCACTCCATAAGCCAAAGGCTTTTTTAGGGTTTTCCATTAGTAGTTCTCGTACTTTCCTGCCTCAATATCAGCTTCAATATTTGCTATCTCTTCTTTAATAATTTTTATTAAAAGTTTAGCAGCTTTTGTATCGTCAGCTTCAGGCACATCCCAATCAGTAAATTTCATATTGGCTTTAAAGAGGAGTTCCACCTCTTTAGAAATTGCTTTACGTCTACCCTCTAACTCTTTTTCTACTGCATCCATTTTTTACTCCTTCTCTTTTTTAGTTGTCTCTTCTTCTAACTCATCAACAGCATAACTACCAACAATAAGGGCTATTCCATCAAAGAATAGGCTAATTCCTACAAAGAATCCAATAAGCCACAATGAGGTAAATGGCCAATTAATAAGAAAAATAACAGCTAAGACAAATGAGGTTACGGCATTGAAAATCCATACCCATTTATGTTTTTTATCTTGAGCTGAAAATCCTAATCCAAAGCTTCCAAAAGCATCCATAAAGAAGTAAAAGCTAAAGAGTAATCCTAGTGTTGCTACACCACCCATTGGGTAAAATATCATATAGAGTGCTACAGCAATAAGAAGTAGACTCTTAAGCCATCCTGCCCAATCTCCACGGTTACTCATCCATGTCAAGGTTGCCGAACTTACCCCTGCAAATAGCATAAGATAAGAGACAAAAACAAGTGTTCCTAAGGTCATAAAGGTTGGAAAAAAGATTCCAATGGCTCCTAAAATAATAAAGAGGAAGCCTCCTATTTTTGCATATTTTTTAAATGTATCTAGTAGCTCTTTGTCTATATTCATTTTGAGTGTTGAATTAATCCACATTATTTATCCTTTTTTTAATCTATGGATATATATTTTTTATATCCATTGAGAAATTATATCTTGCTAAGTTAGGTTTTAAATGTCCCTAAAGTAGCAAAGAGTCTATTTGATAGTTTTATTTTCATCTTTTTTTGCTTCATTTAGAAATTTACCACTCTCTTTACTTGCTTCTAGAGCCTCTTTTTTTTCATAATTATTAACAGCTTTTTCAGCTTTATTTTTATGCACCAATGATACAAAATCTTCTTTGAGTTTGTCATAAAGTTTTTCAACTATATTTTTACCTTTAATCTCTTTTTTAACAGTATCAATAGTATCGACAAGTGCTTTGTACTCAGGTGAATGTTTACTTGTATAGCCAAGAACATGTGCTCTTTCTAACTCTTCTTTAGCTTCATTTAAGAGTTTTGTTGCTTCTTCTTTTTTACTTTTGTCTAAATTTGCTGCATCAGTAATTAAATCTTGAGCTTTCAACAACGGCAATGGAATAACAGCATTTTCAATAAGGAAGGTGTTGTATGCTTCTGCCATAATGACCATGGCTCCTTTTGTATCACCTTTATTGAGTGCTTTTAAGGCATCTTTTGTAGCTAATGGAAAAACTTTCATTGGTAAAGAGATGATTTTAATCTCCATCTCATCTCTTAGAGGAGCTAAGGTTGCTCTTGCTTCATTTAATTTATATCGAGTTAATAACTCTTGTGCTTTTGTTAAAGTGTGCTGAATCTCTTTTGTTGAAGCAAGGGTTTCAAATACAGAAACTTGTTCATCTAAGGGTACAATGTTTAAAGTAGGGTCATTTTTAAGAGCTAAGTCAAATTTTTCTGTAGCTATCTGAAGTTGTTTTTTTGCTTCATCTACTTTTTTATGTTCTAAACTTTGTATAGCAATAGAACTCGCGTTTAGTGCTTCATCAATCTCTTTAGGAGCTTTTTTAAACTCTTTTTGGTTTTGTGTTACCTGTTGTTTTACCAATGTTTTAGTATCTGTTTTAGCTTGTAACATGGTAGTACTAAAAAGTAATCCAGCTGTTAATGTAGAGAGTAAAAGTGTTTTTTTCATTTTTTTTCCTTTAAGTTAATGTTTTGATAAGAGAAGTATAACTCTAAAAGATTAACAATTAACTAATTAGTTGGTTAATAATTAGTTAATTTTGATATAATGAAAAATCTATGAGGCTAGATAGAGGGGTAAGCCTTACCCCTTTAATTCATTGGTATAAGTTTTAATAACCTTTAATGTAGTCATGTTGTCATCTGACTCTTTTTCTAAAGATGAACTAATATTGGTTATTCTACCATTTTTATCGTAGCTATATTTTTTAAATGAATTATCATCTGCATCTTCTGAACATACACCATCAATAGTCTCTTGTTTCTCTGTATCTTGCATTCCATCTTCATTATACGTTGTAGTTGTTTTATAGTGACATGTAACCTCTTCACCTATTTTATAAATTTGTTCTGAAGAGCTTACATTTTGCTGGTCATTATAGTTGTAGATAGTAATGTCATACTTAATTTCATCAGTTATCATGGTTGAGATATGTTGTGTCATAGTATTGTTGTCATCATAACTGTACTCTTCTATAAACTTTGCATACTCATAATTTCTCTCTTCATAGGTTACAGCTCCTGCTTCATTTAAAATAACTTTATAATTCTCATCTGTATTATGGCTTGCATTATATTCATAGTATTCTTCATTTTCATAAGAATTTCCATACTCAATATAGTCATCATATAAGTTATCTTCATTTGTTCCACTTTTTGAAGAGGTGATATTTCCCTCTTCATCATATGTTTTAGCATTGTAGTATTGTACTTTACCTGTATGAAGATTGATACTTTTAACGGTTAATTGGTTATGGTTATCATCATAAGTGTAGAGCCATTTTTCATTATATATAGGATCATTATAATAGATAACTTTGTGTTCAATTTGATTGTCATTTTCATCATAAACATTAGTATATTTTTCATATTGACCATCATCCATTACAAGATAATGATCTTTATGGTCATAGATTTCTAGCTCTTTATATTTTAGGTCTCCATAATTTGAATCAAAGTGTAAAGTCTCTATTTTACGATAGTTCCATGCAGTTATTGTTGTTGTAGCATTGGACTCATGTCCCTCACCATCTTTTGCTATTACTGTAATAATATGCTCACCTTTTGAGAAACTTTTCTCAAGAGTTGACCCCATGCCTATGAACTCTTCATCTTCATACCAAAAGAAGTTACAAGCTTCTGCATGATTGGCATTTTTAACTTTTGTATTTATGCTTGTTTCATTATCTCTGGTAATATTGATTTCTGCTGGTAGCTCTACTGTAAAGATTTTTATTTCTGTTTTATTATGCTCTTTTTTTGCTGTATATATCTCTCCTTGTTCCATAAGGATATTTTGTTCCATTTTTTCCATGATGTTTGGTTGTTCATAAATCTTTTTCCCTTCTATTCTATAATGATAAACAGAAAAAAGAGTCAGTCCTAAAAGTACTGGAATAATTATTAACTTTTTCATTTTGTTTCTCCCTATTTAATATGTTTAAATTTTACATGAGAATCAATGAAATCAAACTAGATGAGTTTTCTCCTTTAAATAATAATTTCATCTATGGTAAATCATCTGTTAATGAAATTTAAATATAATTCAAGCCAAAGTAGAGAAATTTGGAGAAATTTATAGAGAATTATTGGTAATTTTGATTATTTAAGAAAAAGGGAAAAGTATGGCAGGTGTAAAAACAGCTGGGAATTGGGTGGACTTTAGTAAAAAGATTGTTTATATTTATGAAAAGTTATTTGAAAATGATGTAGATAAACTTATTACATATTTTACTGATTTATCATCTCCAAATAAAAAGAAGAGTCGTAAAAAGACTATAGAAAATTGGTTAGATGGAAAAACTAAAAAACCAAATGGCTTTCACTTGCATAAGTTTAAAATCTCAGAGTATGAGTTTAATGGGACACAGCTTTTTAACTATGATTCATTTGAAAAGTGGACTTTTGAGAGGTTTAAAAAAAGATTAGATATTTATTTAGCAGAGAAAGATAACTTTGATACTCCTAATGAGATGCGATATATCTACTTTTTTAATTTGTCAGAACATAAACTCTCTTATTTTGAAATCTCATATCCTGAGAGTGAAAATCACGCTGTAATTGAGTTAAACTCTCCTATTTATACTTCTGATATGGTTTATAGAGGTAAGATAGTAACCTATAACAACATGACCTATATAACAGTGAAAAATCAGTTTGACTATATGAACTATCTATTTAAGAATAATGTAAATGTTTATAGAAAAGATTTAAAAGTCTTTGGTGTGGCACAGTGTGTTGATGCAAAGACACGTGAACCAAAGACATATATGGCACTGTTAACCTCTAAGATGTTAACCGATAAAGAGGAGAAAAACTTTTCTCATAAACTTAACTTCTCTAACTTTATGATAGCTGATGATTTTTCTCATAATTGTTATTATGAAAAGGAGTATTTTTTAGAAAATTTTTCAGAAAAGATTTATGAGTTAAGTCGAGATGTTAATAACTATTTACAAAGCAACACTCTTGAGAAGGATATGTATTTTGATATAGTTTTAGAGGAGTATCATTCATATATTAAATTATTAGAAAAAGCTCTTTATCATAATGATTACTCCATAGACCATAAGAGGCAGTCTATACTTTTTGCTTTAGAAGATACTTGTAGGGAGAGTAGGGCTACAGCATCTATTGTCTATTTGTTAAATAGAGAGACTTTAAATATACTTGATAGTAAAAACTCCATTATGGAGATG
>JALUKQ010000101.1:0-1542 GCA_027056485.1 Campylobacteraceae bacterium
TTAATTTCACTTTTTTGTGTCTCAATAGTTAAATCTGAAGAGTTACTACTTGAACTACTCTCTCCACAACCTGCTAAAGCAAATATTAAAAAGAAAAGACTACTTATTTTAAAAAAACTTCTCATACTCTACTTCCCTCTTTAATATATATAGTTAATGCCTAATGTTACGGCATCAAAACTATCTAAATTATCTAACTCAGTAAAAGAGTATCTATACCCTAAATCAAAATCTACTTCATCGAGAACATTCCAAGCAAGTCCTAATCCACCACCATACAACATACCCTTTTCGCTTAAATTATCTGCTGTATGTTTTATGTATCCTATATGTCCACTGAGGTATGGTTTAAAAACAATATCATCCTTTTTATAAAGAGATTGCCATACAAATTTGTCAAATGACAACATTGCTTTTTGAGTTTTATGCCCTTTAGAGTTTGACATATTGGCGATAATAGATGTTCTCCAATCTCTGTTTTGAGCACCTATTCTAAAGCCAAACTCAACACTACTAACACTCTCATCTAAACCTATGGCATCTTTAGTTTCTAACCCAGCATAGCCAACTTCTATTCCTAACAGTCGCTCAGAAGAAAAAGAGTCTTTTGCTTCTGATAAAGTCAATATAAGTAAAGAAGATAATAATAATTTATTAAGCATAAATTTATCCTTTTAATATTTTATTTTAATATAAAGTTAAGAATACTATTTTTTTGATTAATGCTTTATGAATTTTTAAGAAATCATTTTTATATACTTACTATAAATAATATAATAATATATTTTTTAACAATTAAAAATATATTAAAAACATCCTAAACGAAACACTAACGAAACAATCACAAGTTATAATTAATAAAATAAAATATAAAAAGGATTATCATGTTAGTAAAAAAAATTATTGCCTCAATGTGTTTATTATTTTTTGTAACACAACTACAAGCAAGTACTGAACTTCTCACAGGTGGAGGAGCAAACACAGGAGAAGATATTAACAGAAATGCATGGAGTACATTTGGCAGTACATATATAAGTCAACTTAGAAATTACAATGGGGGAAAATTCCTATACTCAGCACCTAAAGTACAAGGTTCTGGGCTATACCAAGCCTTCTCAACTGAAATAGGAAAAACATATATAGTTTCAGCCAACCTTATAGGAGCTGATGTAAACAGAAATGAGCTATTTACTAAAAATTCTTACATTACAATCAGTTCAACCACTCCTACTCCTACCGGAGACTCAATCATAGCTTCATCTGAGCAAGTAAGTGGAGGAACAGAAGTTAGAAAAATATTTTCTTTTGTAGCCACAAGTACTACCTCATACATTGCTTTAAGAAGTAGTAAAGTATGGCACTATGCTAATGCTAGAGCTATTTCAGTGAAAGAAAAAGAAGAAAATAACCCATGTATTACCCGAAGTGATTTAAGAGCAAAAATAGTAAATGGTGAAGACGTTACTCAAGTTAATACTAGTTGTATTACTGATATGAGGAATCTATTTGAACGTAACTATGATTTCAATCAAGATATTAGTT
>JALUKQ010000101.1:1642-9530 GCA_027056485.1 Campylobacteraceae bacterium
AATCAAGATATTAGTTTGTGGGATGTTTCAAATGTTACAGATATGTCTTGGATGTTTATTGATTCAACATTTAATCAAGATATTAGTTCATGGAATGTTTCAAATGTTACATATATGTCTTGGATATTTTATGGTTCAAAATTTAATCAAAATATAAGCTCTTGGGATGTCTCTAATGTTGTAGATATGTCTTTGATGTTTAATTATTCAGCTTTATCAACTCCTAACTACGATGCACTTCTACAAGGTTGGAGCCAACTAGATCTTCAACCAAATGTAACACTTGATGCCGAAGATATCAAATACAGTGAAGAGTCTAGTGAAGCTAGACAAAGCCTCATAGATACTTTTGGATGGACTATTAACGATGCTGGGCTTGATACAAACTCTTTAAATTTAGGTCAAGAACTAATAAGAGGTGGAGGAACTGAAGGTGAGGAAGTTTATGCAGGGGAGTGGTCACCAGTAGGAAAAACTTATCATCCTCAAACAAGAACTTATAATGGTAAGAAATACATCTATTCTGCACCAAAAGAGTACTTCGGAGGTCTATACCAAAGCTTTCCAACAAAAGTGGGCAAAACATACTTAGTCTCAGCCATTCTTTTAGGAGCAGATGTAAATAGAAATGAACTCTTTAACTCTCCATCATACATAACCGTTGAAAGCACTCTTCCTATTACATATCCCACTGGAAGTCCTACTCTTAAACATAACGGTGTTATGGGTTCTACTGAACAAAGAGTTAGCTATGAATTTACAGCTACTTCTACAACCTCTTATATATCCATAAGAAGTGCAAATGCTTGGCACTATGCCAATGCTAGAGCTATTTCAGTAAAAGAAATGTAGAAGGGTTTGAAATTGTTAGTTTTGATAAGGATGTTAAACATTGCTTGAAATAAATAAATTTCAGGAGGAAAGATGATAAAAATTAATATTTTAAAGGGGATAGGTTTTAGATGGTAGTAAGAGAGGGACTCGAACCCTCGACCTCCGGCTTATGAGACCAGCGCTCTAACCGGCTGAGCTACCTTACCACACATTTGTTTTGAAGTGGCGAAATTTTAGCTAAACAAGACTTATATGTCAAGTATATTTTTAATTTTATATATTTTATTTTATTTTTACCAAAACTTTAGTGACATTGACTAAAGTTTATTGATTTTTTTACTATAAGTTGTTGACATTTTTCAAAAAAAACAATATTATTCCAAAAAAACTATATGAAGGAGAAACCAAATGTCATTTCAGCCATTAGGTAATCGTGTTCTTATACAAAGAGAAGAACAAACAAATCAAACTGCATCTGGTCTTTATATTCCAGACTCTGCAAAAGAGAAACCACTCAATGGTAAAGTTATAGCTCTAGGTAAAGAGGCTATAGAAGCTGGTATCAACGAAGGTGACACCGTCGTGTTTCCAAAGTTTGGTGGAACAGAGCTGAACATAGATGGTACAGACTATCTTATTATGAGTTCAGATGATATTTTAGGAATCATGAACTAATAGCAAAAGCAATTAGTGATATACAAAAGAACGAAAAAAGGATAATAATTGGCAAAAGATATATATTTTTCAGACAAAGCAAGAACAGGACTTTTTACAGGTGTTAGCAAATTAGCAGACGCAGTAAAAGTAACCATGGGACCTCGTGGGCGTAACGTGCTTATTCAAAAGGCATACGGAGCACCACACATCACAAAAGATGGTGTCTCGGTTGCACGTGAGATAGAGCTAGAAGATTCATTAGAAAACATGGGAGCTCAACTGGTAAAAGAGGTTGCAGCCAACACAGCAGACGAAGCTGGTGATGGTACAACTACTGCTACAGTATTGGCTCACTCTATCTTTAAAGAGGGTCTTAGAAACATCACAGCAGGGGCTAACCCTATAGAAGTTAAACGTGGTATGGACAAAGCTTCTGCTGCTATTATTGAAGAGCTTAAAGCGATGAGCCAGGAGGTTAATGACACAAAAGAGATAGCTCAAGTAGCAACCATCTCTGCTAACTCTGATGAGACCATCGGAAATCTAATCGCTGATGCTATGAAGGCTGTTGGTAACGACGGTGTTATTACTGTAGAGGAAGCAAAAGGGATAGATGATGAACTAGAAGTAGTAGAAGGTATGCAGTTTGACCGTGGTTACCTTTCACCTTACTTTGTAACCAACCCTGAAAAGATGACTTGTGAACTAGAGAACCCTCTTCTACTTTTAACTGATGCAAAGATTACATCTTTAAAAGATTTGGTTCCAGTTTTAGAGCAGATTCAACAAACAGGAAGACCACTTGTCATCATTGCTGATGATTTAGAGGGTGAAGCATTGGCTACTTTGGTTCTTAACAAACTAAAAGGTGTTCTAAACATCACAGCTGTTAAAGCTCCTGGTTTTGGTGACCGTAAAAAAGCGATGTTAAATGACATTGCTATTTTAACTGGTGCAACACTCATTACCGATGAGCTTGGACTAACACTTGAAAAGACAACTTTGGCTGAACTTGGTCAATGTGCAAAAGTGGTTATTGACAAAGACAACACTGTTGTTGTAGATGGTAAAGGTTCAAAAGAGGCTGTTGAAGCAAGAGTTGCTGAAATTAAAGTTCAAGAGTCAAACACTACAAGTGAGTATGACAAAGAGAAACTTCAAGAGCGTCTGGCAAAACTCTCTGGTGGTGTTGCTGTTATTAAAGTTGGTGCTGCAACAGAGACAGAGATGAAAGAGAAAAAAGACAGAGTTGACGATGCTCTATCTGCAACCAAAGCTGCTGTAGATGAAGGTATCATCATTGGTGGTGGTTCTGCTCTTATCAAAGCAGGAGCAAAAATCAACCTTGACCTTGAAGATGACCAACTAATAGGTGCAGAAATCATCTTAAGAGCCATTCAAGCTCCTATGAAACAGATTGCTATCAATGCAGGTTACGATGCAGGTGTTGTTGTCAACAAAGTAATGGAGACATCAGATGCAACATTAGGATTTAATGCAGCAACAGGTGAATATGTAAACATGCTTGAAGCAGGAATCATTGACCCACTTAAAGTGGCACGTGTGGCTCTACTTAATGCAACTTCTGTATCTAGTTTACTTCTTACAACAGAGGCAACTATTTCAGATGTAAAAGAGCCAAATATAGATGTTCCAACTCCTGCTATGCCAGACATGGGTGGTATGGGAGGAATGGGTGGTATGGGAATGTAAATTCCCCTCCTCCTCTAAGTTTATAAAGAGTTTTTTCTTCTCCTATTTATTAATTTAAACTTAATTAGATATACTAATTTAAAAATTAAACAAATAGGAAACTTTATGCAATTTAACAAACAATTATCACTCAGCATTATCGCTTCATTTACTACTATTTTTGTTACTACAGGCTGTGTACCTAAAAATGCAGATGGAACATATAACAGTCGTTATAGTTACCACCCTTATAACAAACATAATCCTCAAAAAAATATCTACTATGGCAATAAAATTAAAATTACTAACCCTAGTTTACAAAAAGATATAGAGTATAACAAATATAATAAAAGCTATAGACCAAATAAATCTTCATATCAAGCTAATATAAGTAGACTACTACCTGACAGAATCGAACATGAAGCCAAATCACTTTTGGGTGTCAAGTACAAATATGGAGCAACAGGACCTTACCAATATGACTGTTCAGGCTTTACAAAACATGTTTTCTCTTCCCAAGGTATTACTATTCCAAGAACATCAAAAGAGCAAGCAAAAGTGGGAAAATATCTTCGATACTCAGAGCTAAAAAAGGGGGACCTTATATTTTTCAAGTCAAACAATAGTAGCAAAGTTTCTCATGTAGGTATATTTATAGGTAATGGAAAGTTTATACATGCCAGTTCAAGTAAAGGAAAAGTAGTTATTTCAAATATAAACTCAAATTATGTTATTACACATTTTAAGTGGGGAAGAAGAATTGAAGCAAAGAATCACTTTGCCAGAAGATAACGTGTAGGGGTAGACTGATGTGTCTACCCTTTATAATTAAAAGTCGTAAGTAACACCAGCACTTACAGCATCTAAATCTGGAGAACCACTTTTATAGTAAAGTCTCTCATAATCTACAAAAAGACCCAAACCTTTTTCCTGATCGGCAATGCCATCAAACTCTCTGTCATATTTAGCATCTTTTTTCTTATCATCAGATAGGTCATACTCCACACCTGCACCAAAAGCTAAACCTTCAACATCTGTACGACGTAAAGTTCCTTGAGTTGTAGTTTTTGCCATACCCAATAGACCATAAGCATTAACATCTTTACCTATTGGGTATTGTGGTTTAACAAACAAACCTGCATGTTTAATCTCTCCACCATCACCTTTTTGGTTACTTAACATACCTCTAGCTTCAAGACCTACATACTTGTTAAAGTCATATCCAACTCTTGCCATAACACCAGCTGTTTTATCTGTTCCACTCTTATCACCTGTACATCCACAGTTGGTATCATACTGTGCAGCCACAATACCAAGACCAGCATAGAGACCAGAAACATCAGCAACAGGCATAGATACTGGAACTGGAACAACCTCTTCAGTTACAGCAGCCACCTCTTCTACTGGTTCAACTGGTACAGCTTCAACTTCTAGAACTTCTTCTTCAAATACTACTGGCAGAATATCTCCACCAGCCATGATAAAATTAGAACTTGCAAGCAATGCGATTAAAGATAAGTGTATTCTTTTCATTATTTTTCCTATATATTATATTTAATTTTATATTCTTATTTTATCATAAAAGTCTAATATCTTAATTAAAACTTTATTTAATATATTAATAAAAAATAAACTATTTTATTGTAAGTGTCCATTTATATATCTTTTTATTCCACTTAGCATCATAATGATTTCTCTCATCACTAGCAGAGGTTTGGGCTATAAGTGTATAGGAAAAAGGAATGGTCTGTAGCTCTAGCAAGTTTTGACCACGTACTTTAATTTTACGAATATGCTCTTGTGCAGATGGAAGTTCTAAAATTTTCTCTGCATTTTTAGACAATATTTTATTCTCTATAGCATAAGCATAAAGAGCATTCTCTCTAGCTGACCCAGCCAATAAAAACTTCCCCTTTTCACTTTTGAGTAGCGTAATGGTTAACGCATCAAAACCCTCTATACGCTGAAGCACTCTTTTACTTTTCACATCCACATGGTAAATCACACCCTTTTGGCTTTTATAGTCACTCTCATCTATTGCCGACACCCATAAAGTTTGGTCATCACAATCATAAACCAAAGAGATAATCCCATAAGGGTTAGAAGCACTTGGATGAACATCATCAAAGTTCATAAAAATACCTAATTTACCTGTTTTACTATCAAGCTTATAGATGTTCTTTTGCAGATTAAAAGTAGTAGGTTTTATGGAGATAAACGGCATAGGAGCCAAATATGCATTACCTACCTCATCTAAGGCATAGGTAGAAAAATGCTCATAGGTCTCCCAAGCCTTTGGGTGAATAACCTTTGAGAAGTTCTTACCCCATAAAAAAGCCAAACCTTTAAACTGCTGTTGAGAGAGGTCAATAGTTATGGGTTGTGTTACCTTTAACTGCTTTAGAAACTGTGGGTGTCTTGCACAGCTTTTTTGTTTGTTAAAATTTCCTATGATGAATTTTTCTTCTGTTTTAGGCTCTGTTGTTTGACTGTTTTTTTTGTTTATTACAACAAATGCCACAGCTGATACTACTAGAAGCGATATTATAATTGGTAGATATTTTTTTAACATTTTTTTCCTTAATTATTAAATAAAATCCGTAGGTGTGACCATGTCACACGTCTAATCTAGATTTATACTTTATGGTTATTTCAAATACAAAATTATGCCATTTTTATTTTGACGCTTGACATGGTCAAACCTACGCAATTTTTAACATAAATTCAATCCAAATTTCTATTTTATCGGTACAAATTTAGGACCAACCACACAAGGAAACGTTCTAACCTCAATATTACCATTACTATCAATCACCGTATCAGCCCAACAATACTCATGCCCTGCTCGTGCATCGTTTTTAATACGTGGTACATACCAAAGCACAATATTCTCACCATCAATAGACTCATTTTTAGAGACATAACGTTCTACTCCATCTTCTTCTAGGTTACAACAAGAACCAAGAGTAAGCAGGTCTTTATCTCCTTCACCCTCTTTAAACTTTGTTATAAAAAGTGTCGCATTGTCACCTCTGCTGTCATCATGAAACTGTCCACGATTTGGCTCGATGTAGTAACCTTTTTTCTCATTTTCATTGGTAATCTTATAGAGGTATCTGTTTTGGTCATACAGCTTTGCATCTTTTTGAAAGTCACTCTGCTCTGTTAGCCACTTTTTCCAAAAGCCATCATACTTATAAAAGTTCTCTTTATCAGAAAACGCCATGTCCATACGCATCACAGGTCGATAGATTGCCTCTTCACCACAGCCTCTACCCTTGTTTACACCTACTACTCTAAATGAGCCATCATCAAAAAACTCAAAACGGTTTTCATAACGGTAGTTACATGCCATAGGCCATTTAGGATTACGGAAATCTTGTGTTAAATAGAAACCTACTTTTCTCTTCTGTTCATCATAAAGCTCTTTTACCAAAGGACCATTAAAAGGAAGTACCACCGAGGTCGAAAACATAGGGCAACCCATCGCATCGTTATAGCCAAAAAAGAACTTCCCCTCATCACCTTTTACAAACTCTACCTGACGACCTGCCATCACTACATCACCCGACTCATCAGCCTCACCTTTGCCCTCGTAAGCCACATGCCAGTCTACAATTTTTGCTGTATTTAAGACCTTTTGACCATTAAACTCTACATTGATAATCTCTAAACCATCCGAACCTGTTAATCGGTAGTCCAGCTTCCAACCATTTTGCTCTAAGTGTGTATCTTTCTCACAAAAGTTTTTCATAATATAACGGTTCTGCAAAGAACGCTCAGAGATACAAGCAGGAGTGGTAGTCTTTCCCAATCCTGCCCACTTAGCTGCTGCTAACGTCATTTCGGTCAGGTCAACGATTGCCCAAAGAGCCTCTTCCTTTTCATGGTCAGAAAAGGTCGGAGCCACACAGAGGTGTTCAGAGTTTTGACAAGGCGATCCCTGCAACGCACCACGAACATTTGCCATACTCATATCTTGTCTTCTTGGTGTTTTCTTTAACTCCTTAGCCACTTCAGGAGCATTGAGTGCTATGGCTTGTGCTATATGGGTTAAACGTAAAGATATATCGGGTTGCATTCCTGCATGATTTGTGACTTCCAGTACCTTTTTACTCTCTATATCGACTACAGCTCTGCTTGTTGTGTTGCTTACATAGTTGTACTTTTCAGCTTGATAACAAGTATGCGTTTTACAAATAGTTTGAGATGAAGCAGACAAGACACTCACAATAGCAGGACGTATACGCATCATGTCATTATGTAGAAGCTTTCCATTTTGCATGGTATCTTTTAAAAATGCTTTATCTTTAAGCAGAATATCTTGTGCCAATACTCCGTTGCTATCAAGTTCAGAACGCTCTAAAGGTAAAATAGCTTGACCCTGCTCTATAACTTTTTTTAAATCATTTAAATACGCTTTAACTTCAGGAATATCTCTATAGGTTTGAGCAGAATATTGGGGCAGTATAATTCTCTCTTCAACTTTTTCATGGGTAGATAGACTCTTAGAGCCACCCTCTTCACCCATAAACCAATAAGCTACTAACGCTACTAAACCAACCGATAAAATACCTATACTAATCTTTATTTCATTACTCAAAAACTAACCTTCCATCTCAAAATAATAAGGTCTCTGCATCTCTATAACTGTTAAAGTTGCTATTGCAAAAAAGAGTATAATCACTGTGAGCTTTAAAAGAGG
>JALUKQ010000102.1 GCA_027056485.1 Campylobacteraceae bacterium
CAACAGATGGTGGTTTTGGTTGGGAAAAAGTAGAACTTTGGAAAGTTTATCTACCTGCTATTGTACTGGGTATCTTAGCCATGGGACCTTCAGCTATATTTGGTGAAAAGTATGGAAAAGGTAGAGAGGTATTTATGATCTCTGTTATCTCTATATTCTCTGGATTTATGGCTATGGGTTTTGCAACTTCAGCATTGGTGTTTTCTATTGGCGTATCTCTCTTTATGATAGGTTTTATGATGTTTGAACCTCTTCTCCAAAGTTTTGTCTCTAAGTTCGCAAAAGTTCATCAAAAAGGAGCAGCTATTGGAGTTGCCAATACTTTTGGCTACATTGGTATTACCTTAGGTGGTCTTTTAGCTGGTTGGCTTATGCAAAACTATAATAGAGAGACCTTATCTATGGTAGTAGGTGCCATAGCTATTGGTTGGTTTATTTGGGTCTATACCATGCCAAGTCCAAACAACCGTGGAAATGTTTATCTCCCACTTGATATTTTTGACCGTGAAAAAATAGCAGCACTCACAGAACATGAAGCCATTGTTGAGTCTTATGTAAATGAAACTGAAAATATTGCAGTAGTAAAATATGAGAAAGATATGATAGATGAAGATGAAGTTAGAGGACTGTTAAGTTAATTTTTCACTACTCTTCCATTAGTGCTCAAAATGTGACACAACTCTTTAAGCAAAAGAGTTGTATCATAAAATAAGGACAAAATATGAAAAAGATAGTGATTTTATTTATATTAACAACCATTTACTCTTTTACACAAACTTTAAGTGTAGAAATCTCACTAGCTCATCATGATGACAGCTCCTATGGAGCATGGAAACTTCAACATATAACAGCAGACAATCTTGATGATAGATTTAGAGGGAACCTTATAGATACTAAAAATCAAAAACATAGTAGATCTCCCTACTATGTTGAAGAGGAAGGTATTGAAGTCTTCCAAAAAAAACTATATCAAAATAACTTTTTAAAAAATGGATATTATAATCTTGAATGGATAGCAAAAAAAGGCACCATAGGTGATGAGATGTGGAGAGTATCTTCAAATACAAAAAAGCAACTCAAAGAGAGTGATTTTTTTAAAAACTACCATGCACAAGATGGCTGGGAAGAGTTTGACTGGTCTATGCTCTTAGCTGACTACATTAATAGTACTATCGCTACCATACCTAGCTATAATTTCAAGATTATAAACCACTCTAAAAACACCATTGAAATCACAGGGTTTTATGCAAAAACCCTCTTTACTACGGGAGGAGAAGCTTCACCTGGAGGAGCTTACTTTCCATCTGCAACGAAAGAAAACTACTTTCCTCTTCACTGGAATCATGAAAAAAATTTAAACTTAGACTACTCTATTGTTATAGATAGTAAAAAGAGTGTAACCATTCCTATCAATATTTTTGTAGAAAAAGGAGCCATGGGAGATGGACCAGGAAGATTAACTGTAGCAATATATGTAAAGTATAAAGAAAATAAAAAGAAGAAAGAGGAGTTATTAACCATAATCTCTCAATCGGAAGATTATGGCTACCAGACAGGCTGGTAAAGATTATTTAAGTTCTATTTTTGCTGACTTTTTTAGTTTTTCAGTCTCTGCTTTTATAAGCTCTGTAAAATCTTTATTGGCTAACTCTTCTTTAATAGAATCTTCAACCTCTTCAAGTTTTTTAGTACCTGCATCTTTTCTATCATCCAAGTAGATAATATGAAAACCAAACTGTGTCTTAACTGGTTCTTTAGTATATTCACCCTTTTTCAACTTATCAGCAGCAGCTGAGAACTCGGGAACCATTCTTCCAAGCTCAAACCAACCTAAATCACCACCATTAGGGCCTGAAGGACCTGTTGACTTCTCTTTTGCTAATTTAATAAATGCTGCTTTTTTATCTTTTGCTGCATTTAACTCTTTTATAATAGCTGTTGCATTATCTTCACCTTTAACCAAGATATGTCTTGCTTTTAGTTTTTTAGGTATTGGATAGCGACTACTATTCTTTTTATAGAACTCTTCTATTTTAGTTTTAGAGATACCATCTTCAATTTTTTTCATCTTCTGTTTCATCCAGATATCTAAAAGCAAACCTTTTTTAAGCTCTTCTAACTGCTCTTGATAATCTTTTGATTTAGAGACATCACTCTTTTCGGCCTCTTCTGCTAAAAGTTTTCTCTCTACTACCATGTCAAGTACTCTCTTTTTCATAGTAGGATCAAGTGCATCATATGTCATCCCCGAAGGCCCCATAGTCATGTCAATGTCAAGTTGAGTAATATCTTGACCATTTACAGTTCCATATTTACTCTCTGCTTGAGCTGCTGTCATAAGCATTAACGATGTCAATGCTATAGTCATAGTTTTTTTTATCATCTATATAACCTTTATATATTTTTTACTTTTTTTGTTTTCAAAATTATATTTAATAATTCTAAACGAATTATTAATAACCTAACATTTACCTAAATTTACTTTTTTATACTCTACATCCATCAATGCACAAGCACGTCTCATAACATTTTCAATAGTAAACCCAAACTTCTCAAAAAGCAAGTCAGCAGGAGCCGAAGCACCAAACCCTTCCATACCTAAAACATCGTCTGCATACCTATAATACTCAGTTGCTGTTGCAGCTTCTACTGCTAGTACTTTTGTATCTGGGCTAACTACTTTTTCTCTATACTCTTTATCTTGCTCATTAAACAGGTCAAGACAAGGAACAGAAACAACATTTGCTTTTATTCCCAAAATCTCCAAGTGACAAGCAGCTTGAAGTGTCAGCATAAGCTCAGAACCAGATGCCATAAGTGTAAAGTTTGCATCTTTACGTGCTTTTACTATGTATGCTCCATTTGCTACTTCTCCAAAATCTCTTTTTGGTTTAAGTGTCTGAAGCTTTTGACGAGAGAGAACAAAACCATGAGGTGCATTAATACTAAGAGCAGTTTTCCATGCTTCCACATTTTCTGTCGCATCAGCAGGTCTCCAAACATAGAAGTTTGGTAA
>JALUKQ010000103.1 GCA_027056485.1 Campylobacteraceae bacterium
ATAATAAATATATAGTTTTTTATTTTATAAATCATAATAAAAAATTATATTTTATATTATGATTTAAAAAAACTGACTACAATTCCTCCCATAAACTTACAACTTTATTAACTACTGATATTCATTAATAGACTATTAACTCCTAATAGAGTAGAATAATTACAAATTATACAAGATAGGAGCTGCTATGAGAGAAATTGAGTTTGACGTTGTTGTCAAAGCTGTTAAAGATATGATTATGCACTGTGGTACAGATTTACCACAAGATACATATGATGCCTTGGAAAAAGCGATGGAAGATGAAAAATCACCAGTAAGTAAAGAGGTTATTCGTCAACTTCTTGAAAATGCAACCATTGCTAAAAATGAAAAAAGACCACTCTGTCAAGATACTGGTTTAGCTGTATTTTTTGTCTATGTAGGTGAAGAGGTTCGTATTAACGGTGGTCTTCTTAGAGATGCCATAAACAAAGGTACAGAGCAAGGTTACACAGAAGGATTCTTAAGAGCTTCTACGTGTGAGCCATTTAGCCGTCTGAACCTAAAAGATACTGTGGGCTATAACTTACCTGCAATCATTCACTTTGACATCGTTAAAGGTGACAAGATAGACATAGAGTACGCAGCAAAAGGTGGTGGGTCTGAGAATGTATCTCGTGCTAGAGTTTTCCCACCAGCAGCTGGTAAAGATGGAATTGTTGAGTATGTCAAAGAGGTTATCTCTGATGCAGGTGGAAACCCTTGTCCTCCTATTACTGTGGGTGTAGGAATTGGTGGAACCTTTGAAAAGGCTGTTATTAGCTCAAAACATGCACTATTTAGAGACCTAGAAACTACAAATCCTGACCCTGAAATGGCAGAGTTAGAAGAGAGAATATTAACTGAAATTAACAATCTTGGAATTGGTGCAATGGGAATGGGTGGAACAAAAACTGCTCTTGCTGTTCATATTGAAGCCAACCCTTGTCATATTGCTTCTCTTCCTGTTTCTGTAAACGTTCAGTGTCACAGTTCAAGACATACACATATTACTATATAAAGGAAAATAGATGGCAACTTATTCATTAACCACACCATTAACTTCTGAAGATACCAAACAACTAAAAGCTGGAGATACTGTTCTTCTTAATGGAACTATTTTTACGGCAAGAGATGCTGCACACAGCAGACTTGTAAAACTTATTGAAGAGGGTAAAGAGTTACCTTTCGATTTAGAAGGTTCTGTTATCTATTTTGTAGGACCTACTCCTCCAAAACCAGGTGACCCAATCGGAAGTGCTGGACCTACAACCTCATACAGAATGGATTCATTCTCTCCAACCATGCTTAAAAATGGTTCAAAAGGTATGATAGGAAAAGGGGGTAGAAGCCAAGAGGTAAAAGAGGCATGTGTAGCGTACGATGGTATCTACTTTGGTGCTACAGGTGGAGCTGGTGCATTACTTGGTAAACAGATTAAATCTGCAGAAGTTATCGCTTACCCAGAGTTAGGGCCAGAAGCTGTTCGTAAAATCACCGTTGAAGACTTTCCTGTAACCGTTGTCAATGACACACAAGGAAATGACCTTTACCAAATGGGTCGTGAAGAGTATGAGGTAAAAGCTTAGCTTTTACCTTTATCTTTATTTTGTGATACAACTATCACAAAATAAAAATAATTACGCCTACGGGTGTAGGCGTAAGTTATAAAGAGTTATTTAGCTAATCTAAAAATAGCTCTTCTCGTATAACCAGGATTACTACTATCAAGTGTCCACTCTGCATCTACATTGTAATAGTTTGCATCTTGACCAATCAACTTTAAAGTCATCACTGAATTATTTCCATTAACATCACCACTCATATGCAATACTCCTTGAGCATCTATATTCTTAGTGAAATTAAAGTTGCTAACATAACCTCCATCATTAAAGAAGTCGAAACTTTGGAATGTACCTGTTCCATCACCATTAACCACTAAACTTTCACTTGTCATATCACGTACTGTACAGTTTGCTCTATCTTCAAGTATTTTAGTATTTGCAAAAGTTTTGTTATCAATCAGAGCATCTGTAAATACCAATGAAGAATCATTATAGTATTGACCTACACTGTATTCTGTACAGTATGGTTTTTCACCTGTCATATTTCCAGGAATATAGTATCGACAAACAACATGGTCACCAGGATAATCTGTTGTAGAGTGAGCTTTTGCACATCCTACTTTGGTTGTTTTTTGCCATACAACTTGAGTATAGTGTCCTACTGTATTTCCATTACCACTATTTGATGCATAGTCATAATCAGCTTTCTCATTTGCCCACATATCTACAGCACCAAACTCTTGGTTCTCCAAAGAACTACCTTTAATTGTAATATCTACAGCATTATCACGTATATATTTTAATCCAGATTCTGCCCATGCAATATTTTCACCTTCACCTAAATAAGGTAATCCATGAGAATCTTCATTAAAATGACTTGCATGTGGAGACTGACCTGCATCTGCAAGAGCTTGTGTATAGTGTGTTGCTAGATAATCAGCCCACTGCTGAGCATGGTCAGCTAGTGTTGCATCCCAAGTTAAATTACTATCATGAAAGTCCAAATTTCTATATAGATTATGTCGATTTACAATTTTTTGTTCAACACTGACTTCTATATCAATATCTCCAACATTAATAGAAGAAGTACTATAGTCAGTAACTGCACTATGCCCTACCTCATTACCACTTGCATCAAATACTTTTATTTGAAACTTAACAGTATCAGGATAAGTATCATTTACATAAAGAACAACATTTTCTCCATTCACTTGACCATATACAGCTATGGTTGCCTGTGATGTCTCAGAGGTAGGTGTTCCATTGGTATAAACTTTAAAGGTATAATCCGTACCACCTATACTCTTAACAAGAGTAACATCATGATTTGTATTATCTTTCGCTAGTATGGTTAATGCTATTGGCTCTGCCACATCTGTTACCGTAATCGTTACCGTTGCTGGTGCAGAATCTACTGTTCCATCATTTACT
>JALUKQ010000104.1 GCA_027056485.1 Campylobacteraceae bacterium
AATTTATATGGTAATGGTGTTAATAGCACCGCAGGTGAAAATACAATTGTACATTTTTATGACATCGCTGGTATTAAAGCTTCAACTAGAATGAACATCTACGGACAATTTGCGTCTAAAAAGTTTATGCCACAAAAAAGAGGTAAAACTTTTAAAATTAGTAGATTTGAGCGTATGTATGACAGATCTGTTTTAGATGCTGATTTTGCTACTAAAGGTTACTTAACTAATAGAACTGCAGCTGATGTGTCTGCTGCTTTAACAAATGCCGCTCTTGCAGAAGGTGCAGGTGCTGTGAATAAAAGAAGTATTCATAAGATTACAGTAGAGTCTACTTTCGCTAGATATGGCGAGATGATTGATTATACTGATGAAGTTGAACTATTCAGTGAAGATACTATACAAGTCAGATACCGAGAAGAGTTAGGTGAGTTAGCTAACTCTAGAGTTGAAGATCTTATTCAATTAGATATGTTAGGAACTCCTACTACTATGTATTCTGGTGCTGCTGTGTCTAAAGCAACAGTTGGTGCTGGTGTAGCTGTTGACGGATCTGATGATGATATCTATAAAGTATCTTATGATCTTATCAGAAAAGCAGTTAAAAAACTAGTTAGAAATAGAGCTAAAAGAAATGGTAAAATTGTAGTAGGGTCTACTAAAGTTGACACTAGAACTATTGCTAGTGCTTACTACGCTATTATTGGTGCTGATGTAAAATCTGATCTTGAGAATCTTACTAGAGGTGCTGGTACTGAAAAAGAATTTGTATATGTTCCTTTCCATAAGTATGGTGATGCTTCTAAGGCAGCTCAAGGTGAGGTAGGTGCTATGCATGAAGTTAGATTCATTGAGAGTGAAGGTGCTGTTGTGTACGCTGGTGCTGGTGCTGCTATTCCTGGTGGGTATACTGGTACACTATCTAATGATGGTGCAAACTTCGATGTTTTCCCTATCTTATTCCCTACAGAAGACTCTTTTGCTACTATCGGTTTAAAAGGTAGAGGTAAAATTAAGTTTAATAGTCAATCTCCAGAAAAAATTGAATTGAATAACCCTTATAGTACTAATGGTTTCTTTTCTTATTCGTTCTTCTATAGCGGTTTAATCTTAAAAGAAGAAGCGTTACTGGCTTGCTATGTTGCAGCTTCTAAATAGTCGTGTGAACTAAAATTAAGCTTTGACAACTTTAAGACCCTCATATGGGTCTTAAAGAAAACTACTCTCACCGTTCTAATTTTCAAATTCCCAATTAAATTTGTCCAAGTTTCAATTAATACGTACTATGTTAAAATAGTGAAGGTGCCTATTAGACACTAATATTTCAAAATAAAGGAACATTAATAATGTCACAAGAACTAAAAGACCTTAAAGAAGAAGCTAAAGAGCTAGGAATTCAATTTAGCGTAAACATTGGAGCTGAAAAACTCAAAGCTAAAATAGCAGAGCATTGTGCTAAATTAGAAACTGAAAAAACAGATGATGATAAATTTAATACATTAAGACAAGAAGCTAAAGAGCTTGGTGTTACTATTCTTAAAAGTGATGACATAAATTCTCTCTCAGCTAAGATCGAAAAAGCATATAAAACTAGTGAAAATTCTGACCCTATTATAATCAATACCTCTACAGAACTATCTGATGCTGCTACTAGCCATCTCACTCCTGCAGAGATTAAGCAGATTAGAGTAAACAAACTTGCTAAAAAGATGGAAGAAAGGGCTAGGAGAACAGCTGTAGTTACTATTGTTGATAATGATCAAAGAGTCAACAACCAAACCACTACGTGTAGCGTAGAATGTTGTAACAACTATTTCGATCTTGGCAGAATAACACTGCCACTTAATGTCCCTGTGGAAGTCAGTGTTGGGCATATAGGTGTTCTTAAGGAGATTATGATACCTCAGCATATCCTGGATCAGAAAACTAAACTAGCTAGTGTTACTACTAGAAGAAGATACTCTGTCAGTTATGAGTCATTAGCAAATCCTAATGATGAATAGTCATGGCTGCTGATATAAGAATAGTAGATGTTACGGATGGGTCTCTTGCAGACCCAGGCTTAGGTGGTCAGAATGTATGGACTGGAACTGGTATATTTGATAAGCTAATATTTGCAGTTAATAAGAACATAGAGGCACAATTCAACCTAGGTAGGATTGATGCTGGTGACTATGCTACAGTATACTTAGGGGCTTTACAGTCTACACTAGCCGAGAGTATAAGATTTGTATTACAAGAAAAGGTGTCAGAAGCTCAAATAGACCAAACAGAGGCTGAGGTTGATAGGATTAAAGTACAAATAGAAGATATTAAATATATGGAGACTTTGAAGCTACTAGAGTTGCATATGAGATCTATTATAGATCTGTATACTAAAAAACAAGCTGATGATATATCAGATAAAATAACAGATAAAACTAATTTAGAGAGTGTTTACGCTGCTACATTAGCTAAATTACAGTAAAGAGGAGGTACTATGCCTGTTCCTTTAGAAGTAGTAGGTAATCTTGAGGTTGTTGATAAGTATAAAGAAATAATGAAAGCTTCTACGGACAGTGGGAGTATTTACTTAAAAGCTAAGGAAACTATAGAAGCATATGCTGAAAGAGCCAATCTCACCAATAGGGAGAAAGCTGATGCTATGGTTAACACAGTGAGCACTATTGCTACAGCTATGGCATCAAAGGCCTTAGATGCTGCTATAAAAATATCCATAGAGGATAGAGACGCTGTGCTAAACCACACTAAATTGAGAGAAGAGATAGAGTATATCCATGCTCAACGAGATAAGATGGATGAGGATAAGGACCTTGTTGAGGCTAATAAAAAACTAATTAATGCTAAGATTGTATCTTCTGTCATCGAAGGGTGGAGACTACAAGCAGCTATGCGTATTGAAGATGGTGTAAATCTTGATAGCCTTCCTGCAATAGAGGATCCAATACTTCCTTCTGTAGCTGTGCAAGATAAAGGCACTAAGTATGAACAAATGCAACAAGTTAAAAGTTCTGTCTATGCTACGTTTGCTAAAAGTTATAGATCCTGTGGTGCTATTAAATGGACTGAAGATCCTATAACAGGAAAGATAGTACAAATACGAGAAATAAACCCTAACGGTCATCCAAACTTAAATGGACTCATTAAAGCACAAACTGATGTTGCCATTCGCCAAGAAAAAACATTTGATGATAATATGGCTCAGCATGTAATGAACTCTTCTTCTACTCTGTTTGGCATGCTTATGAGTGCTGGCAAGCTTGATGCCCTAAATAACGGTAACAATGAAACACTTAAAGACGGTTGGCGTAGTGCTATGGAATATCTTAACGATAGGGAGATTCACTAAAATGTCACATTCTAATGAGTTTACTATACCAAAGAATAGAGAATTTCACTTTACTGTTACTGTATTAGATCAAAATAGCTTTTTAGCTCAAGATCTCACTCATGCTAATTCTGCATCACTAACAATAATTAGGAAATCAGATTTATGTACTATGTTTACTGCACCACTAACTGTAACTAATGCTATAGGCGGAGTTCTTAGTGGTGTAATTGCAGCTGTAGATACAGATAAGCTGGATGTTATGCGAGGTGGTGTTGAAGATGGATATTATTTAAAATCTGGGTATATTGGTACTATTAATATAACCTTTGATGATGGTACTTCCCCTATTGATACTATGGAATATGAGGTGTATGTAGCACCGAAAGGAGTTACTTGTGTCTAAAGAAGTAGATATTTCCCCTGCATCTTACGTTGTCAGTTCTACTGGTATGTATTCTTCTGGTCATATACCAGGTACTGTTCCTAGTTGGATGTCTGAGGTTATAGATCAGATAGTCGATCCTAAAGTTGCTACTGTTAATACAGATGTCGGTAACTTACAGACTTATGTGCTTAATTTTGAAAATGGAGTAAACCAAGATATAAGTAGTTTGGTTACTGCTGATTCTCAAATGAGTGTACTTATACAGTCTAATAAAGTCTCCACAGATACAGAGTTAGCTGCTATAGGTGATATTCTTATAACCAAAATAACTGATGCAGATGCTACAGCAATAGCAGAAAATGTCATAAGTGCTGAATTTACTAATGGAGGTGCTACATCTTCTGCCTGGTTTAATAGCAGAATACAGTCTTATGCTGACAACATCAATGCTAACACTTCATCTTTAACAACCATGGCAGCGTCTGTTGGGGATATAGATGTCAGATTAACTTCTACTGAGAGTGTAGCTGCTACTGCCAACTCTTGGGCTGCGTCATCCAGTAAACTCATAACAGGTCCTAATGACGAAATTACAGGTTGGAGTTTTAGTGATGGTACTAATGTCACTAGTGAGTTTAAGATAAACGCAAATAAGTTCATACTATCAGACTCCACCAATTCTGCTCAACCGTTTGTGTTTGATACTGTTAATGGTGTGTTTGAAGCTAGTACTATAGTAGTAAATAAGTTGTTTTTTAAAAATGCCAATAACTTATTTTATAAGCCAAAAATCATAACAGATCATACTACCCCGTATACTGTGTATACATATGACACTGTTACCCACAGACTGCAAGGCACCATAACTCGTAATTGGTATTTATCTTCTTACGATACTAGTGCATTACATGCTAACGCAGAAGAAGGAGATAGGCTTTCTGGACCTGATTTTCACATTGGTTTTTTAAATAGTGATATTTTAGGTGCATATAGGGTTTGGCATGACAATAATGCTATTTTTGACGTTACTTTCAGAATAACATACTATGACAATGACTCAGGAACAACTGAAGGTTTGAATTCTACACTGACTTTAGATCCTTCTACAGCTAATGCAGCAAACAGGTACACTTTGATTATCTATAAAAGTATGGTATTTCCTGCTAATATTCCAATTCAGTCTGCCGATGTTACATTTGAATGTAGATTTGACCCTATTATGCACACTTGGTTAATAAACGTGAGACTGCCTTATGGGTTTATAAAGCTCACTAACTATTCAGGAGCTACATACTTAGGTTTATACTTACAAGCTATATACGATGATACATATGATCAGGATCCAGAAGCCCACTTAGAGTCAATGTATAATTACACAATGAGTGTAGTGAGTAATGGTCACTAGATTCTTATGTATTTTGTATTTGACCTTTATACCCCTGTAAGAGAGGCATTTGTTCGCCTTCTCTATATAAAAAACACTGTTTTAAGAGTTTGGCCTCGACTAGAGGTTAATGGTGTTGAAGTGTTTGACAGGTTAATAATATACGAACACGATGAAGTGGTAAAAACTGATGATAACATTGACATATATAAGATAATAGGGACTACTGTAGACGAGTTGGAGGAAACAGACTACGAAGGCATAAAACGGGTCTGGCTTGAGTTCAAAATTACAGATGCTAGTGAAAATCCGTTAACTAGCAATGACATTGCATCATTTATGGTCAACAAGACAGCACTTAATGAAGAGTACAAAGTTACTTTAGATTATAACCAGAGATTCAGTAATAACTGGTATCATATAACCCAACAACTCACCAATGATCAACTTAAAGACATGGTCTTAGCTGGACATTATAGTATGTTCCCAGGCTCTAATGACACATTGCCTGCTTTTAGGTCTAGTCTAGTGTCTTATGATACAGATGTTGCTAACCCTGCCACATTCTTAGCTTTATCAGATAAGGATGAAGATTTTTTTCACCGTAGTGCTATTGTTAAATCTAAAACAGTCACACCATTAAGTACTGTGTATAATGATGGTTTTACTGCTACTGTATACACGATAAAGGCTAGAGTAGAATTTACATTTACTAGGTATAAAGATCCTCCTAGCAATACAGCACTGCTATCATACACGTTTATAGGTAGAGAGATTACTACTTTGGCAAACCAAAAAGTTACTGATAGATTCAGTTTTGCTACTCAAATAGAGGCTATGGTGGATGAGTTAAGGCCTTTATCTAGTGGAGCAAAGTATGCTGACTATTCTACTATTCCTTTCACTGCCAGTGACAACTCATTACGCAGATATGTTAGGGTAGATGCGGCAGAAGAGTTGACAGCCAAAGACTTCTACACAATGTTTAGTGCTATGCTAGATAGTGGGTATAAAAAAATACCCTGTAGTGGTTGGGAGTGTGTGGTAGCTCCAGTGCTACTTATTGCTGTAGTAGTTGCTGCTGTGATGCTTGCTGCTCCTACTGGTGGTGCCTCTATAACAACAATAAGTGCTGCTGCCTCCTTCTTAGCTGAGTTATCTGCATATTTAGCTATTGGTGCTATAACAGTGTCTCTTGTAGCCAGTGAACTACAAAAAAGAGGTCAATACGGACTTAGCTATAGCTTGCAACATTGCGTGGTTGTAGTTAATAAGTTATCAGAAATCTCAGGATATGCTAGCTACTTAGCTGGCATAGGGGCTGCTATACAATCCATAAAACAACAGGTCCTCAAAAGGGTTGCATTAAATAGGTTAGAAAATATAGCAACAAATGCAGGCACAGAAATAGTAGCTCAGTCTGTTGTAGATGCTTCTGTTTCAGAGTTAGTGGAGGCTACTACAGACATTATTAAAGATAATCTAGTAGAAAGCTTTACCGCACTTACAACCTCCTCTACAGGAGAAGTTGTATCTTCAGGGCTATCTTTCTTAAACGAAGGGTTGAACATATATATGAGTTTTACTACTGCAACTAATCCATCAGAGGCTTCTGATATAGCTGATACGACTGAGCTTGAAGGTGTTGCTACAAACGCACAGGAAGTAGACATAATTTCTTCAGCAATGTATAATAATCAGTGGTGTGAGCTTAGTGAGGCTATGGATGGTATTGTAGATGAGCTATCAGCTCCAGGACTTATGCGAAGAACTTTAGATAAGTATTTTATTGCGTGAAGTCTTGATTTGCTGTGAAGGAGTTTTTCGGTATATTAAAAGAAAAAGAAAGGATATTTTATGTCAGTAAAAAACTACGGTTTCACACCAGACACATTTGAAGAATCTACAGGGTATAACCTGTATAGCAGTGATGCTGATGTGGCAAATGCTTATGACACTTCAGCTGCACCAGTTAGCAGCCAGTCTGTTCTTACAGGCTCTACCACCCCTAACGGTATAGGAGTACCACCTCAAGGTAGCGATATTTTTGATTATAAAGGGCTTACAAACAAACTCCTTGATTTTGGTAAGGACTTCTTCACAAAAGGTGATTGGGGGATAGAAGGTAAAGGGGGTGTTGGGTTAGGGTTAGCTCAGGCTGGTTTAGGATACTTGAGCTATAAAGAGAGCAAAAAGAATAATAAACTTAATAGAGAGCTACAGAGACAGCAAATACAAAACAATAAAGATATTATGGCTCGTAATCAAAAAGAGAATGCTGCAGTAACTAGCTTCTTCTCATCTGCACCAAAAGTACCTACAGCTAAACCAGCGAGAGTAGGTTAACATGGGTGCTTATGATGCAAGTGGCAATTCAACAATGAACTTTACTCGTGGAGCCTATCAAGACCCTACAGCTGGGTTTACAGGAGCTCTAAATAGCATATCTGCTTTAATGAAAAATAAGCAAGATCAGGATAATCTCAGAAAGAAACAACAAATAGCAAAAAGCAATAGGTTAGAGGATGTAGCTTACAAATTAGACAGAGATAAGGTAGCTGACCAGCACTACAAGGATACTAATGATGCCATGTTAAAAGCAGCTGAGGACGCTAGGAGGCATCAAAAGGTTGTGGAAGATCAAGACTATATGACTCTTAGCAACGCCAAGTTCAGAAATGAAGCAAATGCTTCTTATAAGAGTGGCATGTTAGCATTAGATTTAGCAAAATTTAAACAGGGGAAAGAAATTGCTGCACAGAAAGCTAAACTTAAATACAAAAAAGAAGATGATATGGTGCCAGGATCTAAGGGATATTATGAAGGTTGGAGTAAGATCTATGAAGGCATCTCTAAAAAAGGCTATAACAACAATCTTGTTGGCAGTGGTGATGCCCATACTATAACTAATATATTGCAAGGCATCCAAGCTATTGGGTTGAATCCTGGTCCAGCTAAGGCTATTGTTAATAGTGTGATTGATGAGGAAGCAGAATATGCAAGTGGCAATAACAGCAAAAAACTTACCTCAATGTTAGTCAATGCGTATGTAAATCAGAGTAGACAACACGGGATTGATGTGAGTCCAAAAGTTGTATCGTCTGCAATGACTAAATATTTAAACAGCGTTAATGGCACACTCCCACCACCTAAACGTGCAGATTCAACGTCTTCTGTAAGTTTAGGCAGCGTAAAAAACTTAGCTGCTAAAGTAGAGGATAAACTACCTAAACCTTTTGGTTATTATACACTTAGAAATATTATGCTCCCACAAACCACACCACCTTTTACATATGAAAGGAACTAATTTTGGCTTTTGACCCTTTAAAAAGTATGGAAGATACTATACGCAGTATTAATGAAGAGATAGTTAATATAGATAACAAGAAGAACAATGCAACTTCTGTAAATCAGTTTTATAATAGTGCATCACAACAGACAAATAATGACACAGTTACTGAGTGGAAACCTGCTGTTTTAGATAGTATTGGTGATGGAGATGGTCCTAACTTTAGAGGTAGGGACCGTGGCTCTACAAGACTCACCCCAGGCACTAATGTATATTTTGATGCAGCTGAAGTAGATCATTACTATGGCGGTAAAAATCATGAAGCATTAGATTACGTTAAGAGTAATAAATTTAAACAAAACCAACTCATTACAACTGCCAGACTTCTTAATAAGCCTGTCGATCAAGTAACTAATCAAGACATAAATGATGTCGGTAATCAAGCTAAAGTGCAGATGTTAGCTGATGCAGCATCTACCAGAGATGTTAATGAGGAGAGATGGAAAGCACCTCTTATCAGAAACTCTGAACCTGTTAATACATCAGGGTATGCTTATGATGAAAACGGTAAAAGAGTAGACACTCCGCTAGGCATACCTGTTTTAGTAAGGGATTTAGAGGCTAAAGCTAAAGGTCAGGGCGATAGAGATTTAGTTTCTATGATGAATATGAATAATGGTCGTAATGTTGCGTTAGACCTAGCTAATGACCCAGATATTAATACCAACTATGTAAAAAAGCTTGATGAAGCTGCATTAATTACAGGTTTAGAAGGTAAGCAATCTACCCTAAGCAACACTAAAACATATAATCCTTATAGTTTAAATGATTATGTATCAAGTACATTCTTAAGTGATGAAGAAGCTAACTCTATAGCCTCTGCTGCTGGTAGTGGCGTTAACGCCTTTACTGAACTAGATACTTACACAAACCTGCCAGGTGCACTAGTTCAAGGTGCTACTGCTGGTGTGTTAAATATGGTAAATTTAGGTGTTGTGCTTGGTGAACTAGGTATTAATGCTGCTTTTGATACAAATATAACTCCATCAGGGATTATAGATCAAGACACTATACACGGCATCTCTAGTGCTTTAGGTAATCTAGTCGGGTACGATGATTCAGATGTATTAGCAGACTCTCGTAAAATAGAGGATATGGATGTTCTTACTTTCGGGGACAAGAAAGCAACAATTAACTGGAGTAATATTGGACGTATAGGTAAGATAATGTTTCAGCACCCAGAATTAGCTGCTGAGTCTCTAGGTAACCTTGTTGGTACAGGTTTGGGCGTTGGTAAAGTAGGCTCAAAGATAGGTGAAAAAGTAGTAGGTAAAGCTATATTGAATGGCACTAACAAAGTTGCTAGGGGAGCTGCTGAAGAAATAGTAAGCGGTATGGGCAATAAAGCTGCTAAAAAATTTACTGATGAGGTATTAAAAACTTCTTACAAATCTGCTACAGAGAAAGTTGCAAAGGCTGAAAGTAAACTAGCTGCACTAGCAGCCGATAAGACTATGGATGCGGCTACTAAGGAAGCTGCTGTAACTGCAGCTATGAAGGACGTACAACTTTTAAGAAAAGCTAGAAGTATAGGACAGCAGTCAGCTAAAGCTTTAGGTTACTCGATGTTTATAACCAATCAAGATAACGCTAAGATACTAGCCAATGGTGGTGAAGTTACTGCTGGAGGTACCTTTGCTAGACTATTGACAAATTACTTGGCTGTAGCTTTACCAGAGAGAGCATTAACGAAACTTCACTTTGCACCAGCAAAAGCAGGTGATACATTTATTAAAAAAGTAACATCTGCGATTGCAGCCATACCTATGGCGGGTCTCTTAGAGTTTCCACAAGAAACATTTCAAGGCATAATCTCTAACCTGAATACGAGAGTTGGACAAAAAGGGTATGAAGATAAATCTATATTAGATATCGTTGTTGAAACTGCTAATGACTCTCTAAAACAAGGTATTGTAGGAGCAGTATCAGGTAGCCATATGGGTGCTGGTAAAGCTATTAGAGGTACATTATCTGCTGCAGCTCATCCTTTTACTAAGATTGGCACAAGTGCTTCAAATAGCCTTAATGCAAATCTTTCTGATTTTAAAAATTCAGTCAATGACACTACACCTACCACACCTACCATACCTACCACACCTGCTGCTACAGCAGTTAATCTTGATGAAGTAAAAACAAATATTGACAACAACTTTGTAGAACTTGGTTCTTATGCTGATGAAGTACTATCTAGTATAGATGCATTAAAAAATAGTGAGGGTGTAACTCAGGAAGATATTAAGAATTCTGTACTAAATGGGCATGAAGAACGATCAGTCATACAAAACGGAGAGGAAGTAACTCTTCCATCTCATTTTGGTGCTGCACAAGCTATGGGTAATATTGCTAAAAAAGTACAAGAAGTAAAAGCATTAATTACTGAGCATAAACTGCCGCAAGAAGAGTATGAGGATAGACTGGATTCTTTGATGCATAAGTTCATCAAGTTACGGAATATAAATGCTGAGTATGATCCTAATATCAACACCATATCCAATAATAGAGAGTTGAGTGATGTAGAAGCAGATATTGCTAA
This sequence comes from Campylobacteraceae bacterium, assembly GCA_027056485.1. Lineage (GTDB taxonomy): Bacteria > Campylobacterota > Campylobacteria > Campylobacterales > Sulfurovaceae > UBA1140. Next base: position 10,983 of record JALUKQ010000104.1, read on the forward strand.
AAGTGGCGAGGAGTTAGCTGCTGTAAATTCCAAAGTTAAAAATGGAGATACAAGCCCTTCTACACTTAAAGCAGCGTATAGCAATCTACTGCATATGTCTAAGCTTAAGATAGAGAAAGCACTATCTAAGTATGTTAATATTGGAAATGCTGATTTTGCAAAAAGTAATGTTAAAAATGCCGATAAGAATTATAAGCAGATTCAGACTAGAATAAATAAGTTTAACGGCGGTTACGATAGCAGAGGCAACTATAAGCCAGGTATTTTAGAATATGCTAGAGTTATTGTTGATCCTACTGCAAATTTTGCTTTTAAAGAAATAGCATTCAATAACATGCAAAAGTTTGCAGCCACTCAGCAAGAAAAAATAAACACGCTACTGAGACTTAAAGAGGAGTATGATTCTACAGGCAAGGCTGCCGCTACTACAACAAAAACGAACGATGTCCTTACATATGATGGCAAACGAAGTGAACATTTTTTAGGTACACTAATAGACGAGCAGAATACCATTAATAACATACTTCAAGAATCAAATATTGCTTTAGAAGCTAGTTCCAAGTATGAAGCTAATGATGGCAGCATAGGTAGCACTGATAGTACTGATAGTACTGATAGCACTGATAGTACTGATAGTACTACATCTTTTAATACTAAGGCTATTAAAGATGCTTTCCTTAAGTTGCACAATAAGTATGCACTCACTCAAGAAGAAGAAGCTAGTATTAATGAGTACAATACAGTTATTTTACCTAAAGTCTTAGATACTGTTAAAAATCTTAACAATCTAAACACTGCCGATATAGCTGTCCTTAAAGATAGCGGTATGTTAGAGGCTTATAACAGTGAGAAATCATCTATCAAAAAATTAGAAATGCTTTTATCATCATCAAAAAATACCCTTGATGATAGTACCAAAAAACTAATGTTGGAACATTTGGCTGTGCTTAAACAAGCAGAAGAGATAGCTAATTACAGAAAAACCCTTAAGGATGGAAATAATGAAGATGAACAAAACAGTGAAGATGAGCAGGTTGGAGAAAATTCAAAAAATAAAAGACTTAAAAACCCAAGAGAAGTTAATGAAAGAGTACAAGAAGAACTTACAGAGACTAGTGAAGTACGTAAAAGCCAAGACGAAAAAATAGACAGTATCGTAGAAGAACAAGAGAAAAAAGTAAATGAACTATCTGACGATGTAACTGAATTAGAGAATGAACTAGAGGGACTGCTATCAGAATTAGAAGGGCTTACTGACGAAAACTTTTCTTTACTAGAAACTGACTTATCTAAAGAAGGGGTAGCTAACATCAGAAAAAAATTCACTACTCTTAAAAAAGAGTTCAACACTAAAATTCCTAAAGTTAAAAAGAATATCCAAGATTTAGAGTCTGAGATAGTTGATGTGGATAATAAACCTGAATCTTCAGAGAGTACAAAAGAATCTCTGCAGGGGAAACTCGCTAAGGCTAAGGAGGAATTATCTAGTTTTGAAGAAGAAGTTGCTAAATATAATAAAGCACTGGATATAACAAATGATGTTTCAGATATAGCTAAAGATATAACATCAGCTAGATATGAGTTAAATAAAAGCACATCTAGAAATATTATCGACCATATTCATGATGTAGGTGGAAAACTACTCGCCTTCAGTTTAGCTTTTGGTAGATCTACATTTAGTAGAAATAAAAAAGAAGGTGATAGTGTAATTAAAGAACGAACAGAAGATCTTACTGACTATTTTGAAGCTGTTGATTCTAAAAATAACCTAAGCACTGATGTTCAAGACCTAAGTGACAGAATTAATGAGCTAGCTGATACTAAGAATGATTTAGATGCTTTAGATGCTTCAGCTAGGCTATCTTTGACAGCAAGTATGTTTTTGGCTTTTAATAAAAGTATAACTGACTATGTATCTGCATTCTTAAATGGTAGTGTCCGTAATCAAGATGTTGCTGGTAGCTTCTTAGAGAGTTGGAAATTATTCTCTACTACAGTAAAAATCGGAGGCAAGTTTAAAGCCAGATTATTACCAGGAGTGGCTAACAGTATTAGTGCTAGTTTAATAGATTGGTTTGCTGGTACAGCTATTTCTCAACTTAGTGGTCGTAGAGATGATAGTGCTATAAAAGCTATGTTACATATTGATAAAAAAACCGAATTGACTGAAGAGCAAAGAAATTTAGTAGAAAATATTGACGGTTTTGTTACCACAGAAAGTAACAACTTAGGTAACGTAGCTTGGTCTCTACTAGGTCTTAAGGTGAAAAAGGATGTGGTAGCAGGTGACAAGTTTGTGGCTGGCTTAAAGGCTCAACTAGGGCTTATTGCCCTATACACACTCCATAGAAAAGGCTATATTAGATTTAATAACAAACGAGCACCGTCTGATGCAGACGTAGCTGCTGCCCAAAGAAAAATAGAGTCAGCTAGAACTAATAATGTGAAAATTACACAAGATGTTATAGACATAGCCAACTACGATAAAAATAAGACCTTTAACCCTGGATTTGCTACTAAAGCAGGAGATCTTACAACTACTGCAGCTGACGAAGGTGCGTACATCAATACCTTCACGTTTACAGAGGCTGGAAGAAAGATGCTAATAAAAGAAGTTTCTTATCGTGGAGTTTCTGAGTTTAATAAAGCTATAGGTAACACTGCATCACAACTCACTGGTCCTTATACTTCTGCAGAAGAGGCTGCTACACCTCCTAGTAAGATACAATCTACTGGTGTAAGTAGAACTATAGGCAAAGTATCTAGTGTAACTGCTAAGGCTATTCAAAAGTTAGAAAGTGTCGGATGGACTTTAAATCGTAAGTTTACAGAAGCTATGAATATCATAAGTGAAGATGCAGAGTTATATGCTGCTTTCAAGAAGGATATGGGGTATAATGACAATATAGAGCAAACGGTGTCTAAAGGTCGTATAGAGGGTGCTAAAGGTAGGAATACTGGTATTGATTCTGAATTAACTCACTATTTTAATCACATTAACTCCGTTAGCGGTAAGGCTAAATTCTTCTTTAAATACTATGTTATGCCTAATATGAGATTTGGTATTAGATCTAACACCTTCAACATTCAAGATAAAAAACTACATAGATTTTCAGTTGTTACTGAAAAAAGTAAAGTTGTTGTATATAAAGATATTTCTGCCAGAGAGGATTATAAGGATGATACTAAGTTTAATACATTCCTTCTTGGTTTAGGTGCTGCTTTTGACATATCTTTTGATAATAAAACTCTTGATGCCACTTTAGATGAAGTCATACCTGTCTTAAAGGGGTTAAAGAAGGTATTGGATGGCAGTACTGAGTATAAGGATAAGATAGCTACTGGGTATAAGTACTTACAGTCACAAGAACTTACTAAAGAACCTTCTCATGCCTTATTAGGACTAACTGAGGCTATAAAATACTTTGAAGCTGTTGATAAAAGTGACCCTGTATTTACGTCCACCTTGAGTATTGAAACGGACGATAAGACTAGTGGTTATATACTTAAGATATTGCAGATGCCTATCCTAGGTATTGAAAAGGTGTATGGAGAGTTACGAAAAGGTGGTATATTTAGAAGTTCTGATGGTACTACTTATGGAGATTTTGCTTCCGAAAAAAATAAAGATGGTAGTACAAAAAATCTAGATTCATATCAAGCACCAGCTTTACTTTTGACTCAGGAGTTTAATAATATAATAAAAGAGGATCCTAAAACTAAAGACGTTATTACTATAGCATTAACCCTTGTAGGTGAGGCAGCTAAAGATGGTATTATTAACATCAGTAGAAATTTCATGAAAAACCCATTCATGATTCTACATTATGGATCAGCTATATTTAACATATCAAAAAGTATCAGTAAAGCAGGTTCTGAGAATGTGTATCAATATATGGAAGATTTTGCTAAAGGCAGTATGAATAATGATATTGCGGAAATGAAAAAAGCAGATGAGAGTTTAATATTTACATTAAACACTGCATTAAAAAATACAAAAAATAAGAAGTTAGTTGCTGCTGTAAAGAGTGATATAGCTAAAATAAAACATGCATTTTCACAAGCAGCAGACGCCAACGGAGTGCATCCTATATTAAATGTAAAACTGTCTAAAGGTACTAATGAAGCCTTAGCGGATATGATATTTAATACAATAAACCCAGCTATGCAGTCTACTATGTCTGAAGCATATGGCGAGTATATTGAAGCTGCTAAGACAGTAAATGAGTCTATGGATACTGTAGCTAAGATAGGCCTAAAAAAACTAAGTAGTATCCTCCGTGATGCTGCTATCGCTAAACACGAAGAAATGACAGGTACTAAGTACAATGGTGTAGATAAGATCACTCCATTATCAAAACAAGAAGTAGATCAGATAGTAAAAGATAATCGTGAACTTCTTCCTATCATGAGAATACCTGGAAGTAATCCTTCTGAAAAAGATGCTTATGCCTTAATGCTTAAAAGTGAAAAAGGTGAATATGATACTGGTTTAGGCTTTAAGTTTGGTGTAAAACAGAGTATTCAAGAAATGGGTGAAGGTAATAACATTGCAGGGTTTGAGTTAACTATAAATACCACCACTAGTAAGCTAGTTGGGGCATATACCCTTACAGCACCTACTATGGCACATCTACTGGATGCAGCAGCACAGTCAGAAGTATTGTCAAGATTTGATAATGTTATTGGTATCCATGATGCTAATGTTCATAGTTTAGATAGTGTAGTTAAAGGAACCAATGCTCACAATAAAGCAGTTATAAATTTAGCTCGAGATTATAGTGTCACTGTTGAGATTCTTAATAGGCTTAATATTTCTTTTAACAACCTTAGCCCTCAAGAAGTAGTAGATTTCCATATGGACGCTATTAGAAACGAACCATTTACAGCACTACGAAGGCAGGCAAGTAAGGAAAATAAAAGCGCAAGATCAATAAACACTCCACTTAACAATGTCGAACTTGACTTTGTCTATAGTCTTATGGTCCGTAATAAAGGTCAACTATTGGCTGTATTAGAAAACAATGACTTGAGTGCTGCGGAGAAGAATAAAGAAATAGCTACTATTATTAAAGCTACAACAGATGGAATGGGCGTTAATGCAAAAGAAAAGATGCCAACACTTATTGCATTCTTACGACAGCGTAATGACTACGAGGGTGAAAAGCGTTATTTAAATCTTGAGTTTGCTAATGCTATTACAGGTATCAGATCTCTAAGTGATGTGTATTCCGATATGTCAACACTACATACTAAGAGTGAGAAAGGCAGAAAAGTGCTATTTAATGAAAACCTACAAGTAGAACACGCACCAATGCCTATAGATGGAGCAGCATACTTATACAAGCCACAGGAAGAGTATGAAATTAAAAACCCAGAAGTTGAGCTTTCTAAAGAATCTTCACATAACATATTTGGTAATACTGTTCTTGAACCTACTAAGTCTTATACCAGCGAAGATGCTCCTATAAATAATGATGTTGAATTTAAGAAGCTCAGTAAAACTCTCTCTCCTTTTGTAAGTCTTGATAGTGTCAGACAGCTGGTTAGAACTGGTAAGTTTAAAGAGGCATTTGAGTTGATTGACACTGGTATCAGAGATACCACCAGTGAAGATTTAGCTATGGCTGTTTCTAAAAAAGGTGTTAAGGCTATTAGAACATTCTTAGCTGCAAACTCTGGTAAAAGTAGAGCAGAAATGAAAGAAGCTATAGACAGCGTAAAAGCTAACAAAGATGCCACTGAGGCTGATGTAGAGCTATCTAATTTCTTAAAGCAGTATTTCAATCTACATACTATGATATATGGTACTATGAAATTCTACAATGATTATTCTGGTGAAGACAGTATGTTTCATTATGCATCAGAATCCTCTCTAACTGATCTAGTAATGCCTACAGAGACGGATTTAGACCTATTCATCAACCCTGAGACATTCAATAATCTTATTAATGAACATCTATACGATAAAGCTATAGACCAACTACAGTACTCCATTAGTGCGTTTACCACTAAAGGTGTTAAGGTCGGTATTAGAAGTCTTAAAGGTAACGTTGTACCAGCTGCTATTAGAAATAGAATTATTAAGGTACTAAAAGACAAACCTAGTACTAAAACTGATATTGAAGCTATACAAGATGAAATAAATAAGCTGCAAGCATCTAAAAACTCTAAATCAAAAAATATTAAGACTACCTTGCAATATCTGACTGGGTATATGACTATACAAGAGTATGCTGATAAAGTTGCTAATTTCCGAGATGGCAATTCCAATGCAGATACTGTAGTAGAAGAAGTTGACAATTCCAATGCAGATACTGTAGTAGAAGAGGTTGATAACTCTGAGGATGACTATGATGATACCTATTTTACTGAAGCAGAACTGAATATACCTTTTAATAAAGAAGCAAATACAGAAAACAACCCTATCAAGGATATGTTAGAAGGTAAGATAGAGGCTACAGATACTAATATTGATGATGCGTTAACTGAGTTACAGGCACTTGATAAGCAACAACTCGGTAAAAGTTATGATAGTGTTCATAGCTCTTATCTACACTCACTTCTCAGTACACTACAAGGTATAAATACAGATATAAAAAATATGCCAATAAGAATAAGTAAAGAAATTATAAGATCTCTCGATGGTGCATTGGGTGCATTTTCTCCAACTACTAATAATGTGCTAATAGCTAAAAGTGTTAGTAACATATTTACCATGTCCCATGAAGAGACTTTAGCCCACGAAGTCGTACATAGTATGGTTGAATGGGTATTTTCCCCTGTTAATGCATTAGCTACTGCTGACCAGAGAAGAAGAATAACTCATCTCTTTAAGGCAGCTAAAGAAAGTTTGACATGGAAGGACTTTATTAATACCGAAGCTCGCTCTATTCATAAAGAGAGAGAAGAGCAACGAGCCAAGGATTTATATAACTATATGTTTAATAACAGTAGAGGATACGCTGTAGGGATCAAAGAGTTTGCTGCTATAGGTACAACCAATAAATTAGTTATGGAGGCGTTAAATACGCTTCCATATACAGACCCTTCTTATTCTCGTAATAAAGATAGAGGCAGAATAGGCAAGTTTGTTGATTATATAAACGATCAACTTTTGAAGGGTCTTAAAATTGCTTTTATACATTCTTCTAATAATAGCACTGATACTACTGTACAAAAAGAGCTGTTGCAACTAGTCTACAGTACTGAATCAGCAATAGCCACAAAGAAAGATACTAGCTTTTTGGCTTCTGTAGATAAGATGAGTAAAGCAGTTTACTCTTTCTTGAAAAAATCTGATATATCAGTAAATAGCCTTATTACTAAAAAAACATCATCAGCTCTTGGAGTATCCTCTGTTAACGAAATAACAAAATCAGACATTGATGCCCTTGTTAAACAAATGCCTCAGCTTTTTGGAGTTTTATCTTATTTTTTAGATCCTAAATCTAGTAAACTAAGTAAGCTCATTAATACACCTAAGCTCATTGCTGCAATTGCCAAATTAAAAATAATCAGGGATAAAGGTGTTAAGTATGACCAGAAGAAAGCAACAGCTTTAATTGATAACTTCATGAAAGCAACACACCTAGAGGCAAATTCTATGCTAGGATCTTTCATATCAGATTTCACAGCAGGTAGGGATAGTTTAGTAGCTGTTACAGATCAAACTATGGAATTCAGGACCAAGATAGGTCAAACTAGAGAGTTGGGCACTGAAGTAATTAGAGATAGCATATCCGATATGTTTAAGAACATAAATATCCTGTCTACAAATAATTTAAAGTATAATGAGGCTTTACATTCCGTTATATCTAGTACTGATATTCAAAGTATTGAAGGTATAGACTCTACTGAATTAAAGAAGTTAATAACTGATCCTAAGCACTTACAGACAAAAATAAGAGTAGCTGAGGATACTCTAAAAGCTGTTTTTAGCATTAAGACTTCTAATACTGATGAAACTACTATTGGTGAAGATATGGTTCATGATGCTTTTCTAGCTAGTAAATTTCTAACTACTGGTGTAGGCTTACAGACCAATAGTGTAAATATCTATAAAAGATTTGGTAGACCTTTTTCTTTTACTAATGTTAAAGATATTAAACCAACTAAAGATGAACTTAAATACATAAAAGTTATTGACTCTTTGACATCACTATATGCCCTTAAAGATACAAAATTAGGTCTGACTGAAATTGTGGATCTTATTGAAAAAGACCCAAACGGAGTTAATGAATTTATTGCTCAATCTAGAGCAGTACAAAAATCAGTTAGAGAGGACACCTTTCCTCACAAATATACTAAAGGTAGTATACGAATGCAGACTGATAAAAACTCAAGAATACTTTATGCTCCGTTGTCTAAAGCTAACTCCTTAGCTGAAGAAGGGTTTGTGCTAATTCGAGAAGAGGACATCGGCTTATCTAATAAAAGTGTAAAGTTTGGGCTGTTCCATTCTAATGATATACCTATCACAGATAAGGTTGATGGAGCATTTGGATACCAAAAAGATTCTGTAGATGGAGATTATCTATCAGATATACTTAGGTTGATGTACCCTAAACTTAAAGAAGCAGAGTTAATGAGCATAGTTGATGCAGAAAGAGTTAAAATGCTAGAGCAGTACAGCAACACTGGAGAACTACCTGGTAACTTTCAGCCTGTGTATAATTTTGAAGGTAAGATAATTAATTTTGTTCTTACTTACAACAAAGACGATAAGATAAAGTATCTTAACGCAGATACCCGTGGTGTAGAGAATCTATCAGCAACATATGGGCATGTTGGTACTCAGACAATTACGGATAAGAATAATAGAAAATTGATAAATTTAATAATGAAAGATACAGAGAATACACTAGTTAGAGATAAGATTGAGCCTATTCTAGGTTTAGATTTTGATAATTCGAGACATTATACTGTTATTTCTCCTAACTCTCTGGATCTAACTCAAGAAGAAAGAGAAGAACTTACCGCTGAAGAGCGACATAAGTATGGTTTAGTTAAAAATGGTGCATATGGGTATATGACTAAGGGTGAGGTGTTATGGGGTATGTTGCCGTCAGATGCTAGAAATTATATCCTAAAAAAGAATAGAATAGCTAATAACGGCAAGGATCCTAAGAATGGACCTGAACTGGTCATCAGAAATGATTTATTGTTACAAGCTTTCGGTTATGATGAGCCTTCCATATTAGATATAAATATACTCGGCATACATGCTAAAGACTTAATCAGCCCCAAACGGCAACGACAAATAAGAAAGGGTGAAAAGTACCTTAAAGATTTTATGAGTATCATTAAGACGAATGTTGTTATTAAACTACCTCGTACAGTGTTGAATAATATTAAAAGTAATGCCTGGTTTCTTGTCTATAGTGGTATGAGTATGAAAAAGTCTGGGGAGTATTTATATAAAAGTAAGAAGTACCTGTCTAAATGGTCAGCGGATAAGAAGAATTTAGAACTAGCTAGACTTAACTTACGAAAGGCTGTCACACCTGAGGCTAAGAAGAAAGCTGAGTTTGGGATTTCTCACTATACCCGTCTTTTAAACACTAACCCGTTAAAGCCACTAATGGATGCTGGTGTGTACCAGGTTGTTGTGGAAGGTGTTGATATGTATGAAGATAACAATGTAATATCCGCAAAAATTGAAGAGAAGCTAAATAGCTCTAAAGTGTTACAGCAATCACCAAAGATTAAAGAGGTTATTGACACTGTTTTTGCTACTAGGAATAGTACATTAGGTAAAACTCTGACTGAGATTACACAGCAAAGTGATTTTCATTTTAGGGCAGCCATATACTGGCACATGCTAGATACTGGTTCTAGCCATAAAGATGCTTTAAGAGAAGTTACTGATAATTTCATCAACTACTCTAAAGTCATCAAAAACAAACCAATAGCGTGGTTTAATAATATGGGTCCTGAAGCATTCTATAAATATTTCAGTGGCATACAAAGAGTAGTTACAAAGCTTATCAGAAAAAAAGCTATCACATTAGCCTTGACCCAGCTAGAGCAAGGTGCTGTTGGATCTGTTGTAGGTACGGATGTATTAGATAGCTCTATTATTTTTGGAGCAGGGAATAACCGTTTAAATCCATTTGATAATTTCATGTCGTTAGTTGATGGAGGTACAGATATTCCTGCTTGGCAGCTCATCCGAGGTTGGTAGTATTGCTTCTAATTTAAGTACTCCAAAAACTTGCTTTGCTCGTTTGTGTTGTACGCACTTAGAAGTTCATCATCAAGGTTAGAGTCGACATTTAGCCATATGGCATTGTTGATCTTATACCTTGCTCTAGTGGACGCCACATAGTAACATAGAAATTCTACTTTAGTGTCATCAGTTAGTTCACCATTCTCTAAATCCTGTATAGCCCTTCCTGTAGCTTTATTCATGCAATCCATAATAGTCACAGAATCGACTGTAAGCCCTTTTGAGGTGAAAACAGTACAACATGTCACATCATACTTAGATTTGCTCTTATAGGCCAAAATAGAAGCATCATACGCCTCTTCGATGTCTTTTTTGTTTACGTTTCGGATCAGCTTTAAAGCTGATGATATTTCTTCATTATCTTTATGTACATATGTTAAGTACTTCCTAAAGGTTTTGTATTCCTTAATCAGGCTATCACTATTAAAAAATGTACTAATGTCCTCCTCTAAGAATTTATACGACCTATTAAAGACTTTACTATTCTTACCTAAGTTCATCAGTAATATTGGTAATTCAAATATCCTAAGAGGATCTCTGGGGCAGTTAAATTTAACCCCTTTCTTTACGAGTTTTGCCATTTTACTTATAAGAGTGGCATTAGTTCTGGCTATGTACATATGAGTTTTAGGTTCAACCGTCTCAGGGTAGTCAAATCCTTCAAATTTAAAATTCCTATCTATATATGATCTGCAAAACTGCTGTATAGTTGGTGCTAATTTATTTGATACTCTAAATGACTTAGTTAGTCGTAGCTCTTGCCCTGTCTCTTTTAGGTAATCGAACGCATTGATTGTGTCAGCGAAAGAGCTGTATATGTTCTGGCAATTGTGTGCAACTATTCCTGTAGCACTATTCATAAGTTGTGATGTAGCAGATACTATAAAATTATGGTTATCCTCTACTTCTATGTCATACACCTTTTCTTTTGTGTAGTCAGTCATTTTAATCACTCTCATTATTGAAGGTAGCTTCCTTTCTTTAGGAGAAGATACTACAACACTATCAGTTACTTTAAGATCTTTCATCTCTACCCACCCCCTATTGTCAGTTAGAAATTTGTGATCTAGTGTAGCTCTTACTGCATTTCTGTCTAATACCAGTTTAGCAGTCTCTTTCACTCCTCTCTCAAAAGTATGTACTACTGGTTTGTATTCAAATCTTTTAGAGGTTTCATTATAAGATTCTACTTCTATTTGCTCCCCCTTCTTAAACTGGCGTATTACTGTACTTAGTTTTAACCAACCACTTTTTGTTTTAACTCTAGTAGTGCCAGGAAAACAGCTATCTCCTAATAGAAGATACCTATAAGAATCTAATAATTTGAATATCTCAAATGTCACTCCAGCAACATCCTGGCAATTATGCACAACTATACCTGTAGCTTTTTTAGTTTTGGTTGTTATAAAATTATGATTATCTTCTACTTCAAAATCGTATACTGTTTCAGTTTCTCCTTTTTCTATATTAGATATAAAATCAGTATTAGTTTTTTGGTTTTTTGGCTTATCTAGTATCAACCTGTCTTTACCTATCTTCAGGTTTGCAGCTTCTACATACCCTCTCTGGGTTAATACTTTATGATTAGGTGTACAGTGTAGCTTATTTCGCCCCTCAGTAGAAATTACTAAAGTTTCTCTATCTTTAGATACTAGCGGGTTCTTAGCTTTCTTAGCTTCAAACTTATCTAATTTCCTGTTATAAGATTTCACTATGACCTCTTCTCCTCTTTTTAAAGAGTTGACTACAGATTTTATAGTTCTTCTTTTTTCTACATTTTTTTCGTATGTGATTATATGCATATACCCAGGCAGGCATTCGTCTAATGTTACAAGATCATATAACGGCTTATTGGGTATCTTATCATAGTAGAGTAGTAGGTGGAAGTATTTCAAGTATCCCGAATGAGTCATTGGTAGTGTGTTGTTAAACATCATATCCACTATCTCTGCAGCTTTATGTACTACAATTGGTACTACTACTGTCAGATTTTCAGATTTTATCATATCATCTAGTGTTAAATAGGTACTGTTAAAGTACTTATCTGCCAACCTCAACCCTTCTATATTTAATGAGGTACCTCCACCAGGAATATCTGCAGGTTTTAAATATCCCACTTTTCTTTTAGACATATTTTGTTTATGATTATCCAACCTCAGATTTTTGGTAATCACATAGCCGTATGCATAGCTATGCGTAGTCCTCACATCTACATCACTTCTTAGTAACGTCCTAGCCTCCTCCTGAAGGCTCTTGGAGAATACTAGATACAATTGTCTACCTCCGACCTCATTTGAGCATACAGTGCTCGTAAAGCTCTTGGAGCTCCCTGCCACAGCCTCTACCTTTACCAGATTAGAAGAAGCATTAGCATCAGCAGCATTCTCTACAGCTGTAACAATGTCTTCTTGCTCTTCTGTTAGTAAGTAAGGCTCTTGTTCGTTGTTACTGCTCATATTTCCAGCTCATTATCACCAACATCTGGTAATTTATTAAGTTTCTTAAGAAGTCTATACTCGTCATTTAGCACATCCCTCACTGCATGCTCATCAAATGAAAATGACGTAGACCTGCAATGAGGATTCACACATTTCTCATTAATACGATAATTTAGTATTTTACAGTTTGTGCACACTTTCACATCATTTGTACATATGTCTTTTAATTTAGTTTTAATCATTGGTTATCCTTTTAGTTTAGTTTTACTCTAAGTCCATTGTTGGAAAATTTAGTAGATTGTGATTGATAGCAAGTCTTATCATTCCACCATTAGTGCCTACCTTGCGGATGAAGTTGTTGTTAATTAGATGTCTAACGCAATTACTACTTGTTCTCACGTCGAGTTTAATGGCTTTTGATAGCTCGACAATGCTAAACCATTCAGTCATCAGAGATCGTTGACCACAGGTCATTCTAACTATCTCTATCAGCACCATATAGTCCGTTGGTGGTATCTTGTAGTCATTCTCTCTCAAAAATACTACATATTTTCCAATATTACAATATCCCATGATCAGTCTCCATTCTTTCCACTACCACAGATGGAAATTTTGGCAGAGAGAAGTTCAATTGGTAAGAAGTCCTCTCTCCATCTTTTACGCAGTTGATGAGATTTTTATAGATTAATTGTTTAATTGTTTTTCTAAGAAGTTTTTGCTCTATCAAGCCATCAAACTCCGCAACAAGCTCTTTTAATGAATAGAAGTCAGTTGATTTGTTAAGCTCCCCAATGGATAGTGAAGCAAGTCTCACAAGTACCTCGAATTCTAAGTTGCTTTCTATCAAAGTATAGTCATTTTTGTGTGTGTACAGCCAGTCAACAAATCTAGTTAAATTTCTAGATTTAAATCTCTCTTTGTCACCTTTTCTCGTCATTTATTCTCCTTTTAGTTTAATTAATTCGTTCCACTCTCTTTGTAGCAGTGCTCCATCACTTCTAAATGGTAAAAACCTGATACTCCACCCCATGAATGAGGTGGTTTTACGCTACGGTTTGATAATGTTCATACAGGTTCATTCTTCTCCTTCTCGTTCTCTTTAGTTCTCAGTAAGTTTAACGGTTTAATACTTGTTAAGTACAACTCATCTAAATCACTCACTACTGCATTGTTTGTCTTGTACATTTTTCTAAGATATGCTCTAAAGTGAGTCTTTGCTTTAGAATCAAACACAGTATATTCATTGTACATCATGAATGCGTCTAGAATGGCCGTGAAAGCCTTTAAGTTGCTTCGTATGACCTCTTCATCCTCTTTGAGCAGTTTGCTCTTTAAGGCCTTGTTTTGTATTACTTCTTTTTGTCTAAGTTTTATATTTTTTTGTATTTTAGTTAAGTCTCTCGTGACTATATCATCGACATTCTCATCGTCCCATTCAATAGGCTTCTTAGGATCATTTAGCCAATACTCTTGTAACTCACCTATTCTCTTTGAAGATAGGTCATTACGAACTATGTAGTATGGGTTACTCATATATTGGTATTTGTTTAGTTTTTTAATCCAACCTTTGTTAACAAAATATCTTAAAGCCTTTCTAGCAGCTTCACCGCTAATACCCCATTCAGTGCTTAAATGCGTAGTAACACTTAATTTTAACTCAGTAGTATCAAAGATGATGTTTTTTCTATCACCTGTGTACAATGTAAGTAATATCTCTTTTTTTGCTCCATTAGGAATGAGATCCATTAGCTCATTAATCATGCTTTCTCCTTTGACTTTATACATTCCACTAATATCAACTTTAGCTACTCCTCTGTATTCAACAACAGTTCTTCCATTAAGAGTTTCAACGTGCTCTAATCTTTTTGTGTTAAAATACTTGTAACGGTTAATTTTAACCTCTTTTCTTTGCATACGCATTTTATATCCTTTTTTAATTTTT
>JALUKQ010000105.1 GCA_027056485.1 Campylobacteraceae bacterium
TACCTTGAGATTCACCCACACCCATAAGTGCAAGACCTCTATGACTCATAACTGTTTTAACATCGGCAAAGTCAAGGTTAATATCATTTGCTCCATGTGAAAGAATAACGTTTGAAATTCCTCCAACAGCTTGAGAAAGAACATTGTCAACGAGTCTAAAGCTGTCTCTCATACCAAGATTTTTTTCAACAATTGAAAGAAGTCTTTCGTTAGGAACAACAATGATTGAGTCAGATTCTCTTTTAAGTGCTTCTAGACCCTCTTTTGCTAATCTTTTTCTTTTACGACCTTCAAATGCAAATGGACTAGTAACAATAGCAACAGTTAATGCACCAACTTCTTTAGCAGCTTGGGCAATTACAGGTGCAGCACCTGTTCCTGTACCACCACCAAGACCAGCAGAAATAAATACCAAATCTGCTCCATCAAGCATGGTTTTGATACTGTCAAAACTCTCTTGAGCAGCTTCTTTTCCTACATCTGGTTTCATACCTGCTCCAAGACCTTTAGTTACTTGAAGACCAATTTGCATTTTGTAAGGTGCGATAGAAGCATCTAATGCTTGTGCATCAGTGTTGGCTACGATAAGATCGATACCCTCTATTCCTTCTCTTATCATATGGTTAATCATGTTTCCACCACCACCACCTACACCGATTGCTTTAATCTTGGCTCCATGAACGCCTGCAGTTGATTCTGTTATGTTAAAATCTTCCATCTCTTCCTCCTTTGTTTTGTTTAAAATATTTTCGATGCCCACTGCACAAAATTTTGCAATGGATTATTTTGATCTTTTTTAGGTTCTTTGCTAAGATCTTTAAATAGATCATTATCTACTTCATCACTGAATGATGGTGTAGATACAGTCACCTTAGGTTTATCTGAATTATAGTTGGCTATATCTTGTAAAGAGTTTTTTGGCTTATACTCTTTTGAATGGAGCATGTTTTTAGCTCCATCTAGTTCATATTCTGTGTGCCTACCTGCTCCATAATGTAGTAGTCCTATCGCTGTTGAAAATTCAGGTGAATTTAGATCATCAATGACATTTAATATGTTTTCTGGTTGACCTACTCGGATAGGTATATTGGGAATAAGTGCTTGTGCTAACTCTCTTGTTCCTGGGATTTTTGTCATCCCACCAGTTAGAACAATACCTGAGCCAAGCTGGTCTGCCAATTCACTTTTTGCCAATGAATTTGCTAAAATATTCAGAGTCTCTTCCATACGGCTATAGATAATATTTTGTGCAATATCTAATGAAACAACATTCATATTGTTTTCATCACCAATAATTGGTAGTTCAATTTCTCCACCTTCTGATTCTAGGAGCGTTCCCTCTGTAATTTTAAGAGTTTCTGCTGAATCTAAAGGTGTATGAAGAGCGATAGATAAGTCATTGGTTATATGATTTGAACCAACTGATAAAAAGTCATTGTATTGAATAGAGTTCCCTACATGTACAATTAGATTTGATGTCTCTCCACCCAAGTCTATAACAGCAACACCTCTAGCTTTATCTGCATCTGATACTACTGCAATAGCCGATGCATAACCAGAGAGTACTACTTTGTTAATCTCAATTCCAGCTGCATTAACAGCTTTTTTAAGATTTCCAAGGTTTGATTTTGCTGTCATAATAATATGTACGTCAACTTCCATACGATTTGCATTCATACCATTGGGGTCATCAATAAAATCTTGTTCATCTATTTTAAATTTATATGGTAGTACGTGCAGTATCTCAAATTCATTAGGAATATTTGCATTGTAAAGTGCAGTTTGCATAACACGATTAATTTCAGTAATTGAAATTTCACCAGATGGGATATTGACAACACCTGTAGCATTAATACTTTTAGTATAGGCTCCAGACATTGAAATATTTGCTAGTGATAGATTTAGACCTGCAACACGTTTTGCATCATCAACAGACTTTTTAATAGCTTTTGATGCTAATTGTATATTTGTTATTATCCCTTTTTTAATACCTTGAGATTTTACAATCCCATGTCCAGAGATATCAACAGACCCATCTTTGACTTCACCAATGATTGCACAGATTTTTGTTGAGCCAATATCAATAGCTAAGATTGGGGTATTCAATTTTAATCCTTAGGTGTTATTTATAAAGTTTTGTAGGATACATTTCATCTAACTTTTTTATTAAACTTGTTTGAAAACTTTGTTTCTTAACTAAATCTGCATTTTTATACAAAACTTTAGTTTCATTATCTTCAAGCGTAATCAATTTTTGTTCAACTATTTTGTAAACTATTACTTTACTTCCTATAGGTATAATACCTTTTTCTTTGTTAGAAGTAAAGAGTTTTGATACAAAATCTGATGTTTCTTGTGCATTTAGACCGATTTTTTGTTTTTCTGCGTTATGAAGAGTGATAAAATTTGATACATTTGTTTCATCATTGTCAATAGTTGTCAACCTCTTATCAGCTAAAGCAGATAGGGCTTCTTTACTTGCTTCTTGCGTATATAGAGGGGTTATCTCTTTTTTTACTTCATCAAATGTTTTTATCACTGGTTCAACAATGTTAACTATCTTTACAGAGGCATATTTGTCTCCAACAACTTTTGGTTTTAAAAGAGAGTCTACTTTACTATTTGATATCTCTTGCCATAGTACTTTAGATAATTTGGGACTATTTATATCTAAAGTCAAAGTTTCATTTTTAGACAAATCACCTTTTTTAAGTTTTAAATAACGTTTATAGGCAATTTTATTGGTGTTTTTAATTTTAACATCAGCAATAAGCGTATTTTTAATATCTTCTAATGGTAATATTTTCCCCTCTGTATCGGTATATTTAAATTTATTTTCATTATAAAAGGCTTCTACATCAGCATCAGTTACATTAGTATCTTTTGTCTCTGTCCATTGTATATCTAATGTATACTTTTTAGCTGTTTTGTACTGCTCTTTTCTTGTTTCCCAAAACTCTTTGAGTTTTGTATTATCTGCTGTTACGTTTACATCTTTTTCTGAAAGAATAGAGTATTTGAGTTTATCTGCAACTTCAAATGCTAAAGCAAATGCTTTATATTCATTTTTTAAAGCATGATCAGAACTTAACATAGCTAAGGTTTTTTCTATAGTAAGTTGATCTTTAATACTCTCTTCAAATGTTGTGTTGTCAAAACCACTATTTTGGATAAATGTATCATATACTTTTCTATCAAATTTACCATCTGTTTGAAAAGCAGGGATGGAAGCCAGTTTTTCTGCTGTCTCTTTCTCTGTTACAATAATACCAAAATCTTGAGCAAGGTTTAGTAATTTTGCTTCTGTTGCCATAGAGTTTAGAACTTGTTGTTCTAAGCCCATCTGTTTAGCTTGGTCTTTATCAAATTTACCTTGATATGCTTGGTTGTATCTATTGAAAAGATTATTATAATTCATATTGAATCTATCTTGCTTTAACTCTATGTCACCAACTTGACCTATACTGTTACTTCGTAATCCATACGAAAAACCATAGGTCGCTCCTGTAAATATAAATGAAACAGTTGCTATCCACATAGTAACTATTAAAAATTTGTTGTTTTTTTGCATCCAACTTATCATCTTTTATTGCCTTAGTTTTAAAATTGCATAATTTTAGTCTACTTGTGATTAATTATTAATGAAATAATTACTTTATATATAGTATATTCAGCACAAAAAAAAGAAGGTGCATAATGAATCATAGGAATGCTCAAATAGTAACAGAGGATTTAAAAAATATATGGCACCCTTGTACACAGATGAAAGACCATGAAACTTTACCATTAATACCTATAAATAGGGGAGAAGGTGTTTATCTGTATGATTTTGATAATAAATCTTATATTGATGCCATAAGTTCATGGTGGGTAAATATTTTTGGGCATACAAACAAATATATATCTAATCGAGTAAAAGAGCAATTAGATACATTAGAACATGTGCTATTAGCAGGGTTCACACATAAACCAGCTGTCAACTTGGCAGATAAACTTGTCAACTTAACTCCTAAAGGTTTAGATAAAGTTTTTTTTGCAGATAATGGTTCAAGTGCCGTAGAAGTAGCACTTAAGATGAGTTTTCACTATCATCGTAATCGTGGTGAAAATCGCCCTCTTTTTCTTTCGTTGACAAACTCCTACCATGGTGAGACTATAGGTGCTTTGAGTGTGGGAGATGTTGAACTTTATAAAGAAACTTATGCACCACTTCTTATCTCTTGTATTCAAACTCCTGTACCAAAAGACCAAAGTGAACTCTCTGCAAAAGAAGCTATTGTAGAGTTAGAAAAAATATTAGAAGAACGAGGTAGTGAAATCTCTGCATTTATTATAGAACCTCTTATTCAAGGTGCTGGTAGTATGCATATGTATCATCCTCTCTACATTGCAAAGGCTAAAAAAGTTTGTGAAAAATATGGGCTGCATCTTATTGCAGATGAAATTATGACAGGCTTTGGACGAACAGGAACGATGTTTGGTTGCGAACAAGCAGAAGTTACGCCAGACTTTATGACACTCTCAAAAGGTCTAACAGGTGGGTATTTGCCTCTTGCAGTTGTAATGACAACCAATGATGTATATAATGCGTTTTATTGTGACTATAATGAACATAAAGCTTTTTTACACTCTCATTCCTATACTGGAAATCCTTTAGCTTGTTCTGCTGCTTTGGCAACGTTAGAGCTTTTTGAAGCTTCAGATGTACTTGGGGATAATAGAAAAAAATCTGTTTACATTTTAGAAAAGTTAGAGAAATTCAAAACACTTCCAAATGTAAAAGAGGTAAGACAAACAGGAATGGTGGCAGCCATAGAGTTAAAAGGTTATATAGCAGAAGAGCGTATAGGTTTAAAAGTTTATCAATATGGTTTAGACAATGGCGTACTTTTACGTCCATTGGGACATATTATCTATTTTATGCCACCTTATATTATAACCTATGAAGAGATAGACAAAATGATAGATACAGCCTATGAAGCTATAAGAGCATTGCCATAAGGTATTAAAAAAATGAAACTACCAAAAATAATAGAGACCATATCTAAAAAGTTATTAAAAAAAAATGCAAAAGCCATCGTAGTAGGTGGCTCGGTACGTGACCATTTTTTAGGGCTTCCTATAAAAGATTATGATGTTGAAGTGTATGGTTTAAAAAAAATAGAGGAGCTAGAGACTATTTTAGCTCAATATGGCTCTGTAAATTTGGTAGGTAAAAGTTTTGGTGTTTTAAAATTTGTTTATGAGGGTGAGGAGTATGACTTCTCTTTCCCCCGCATTGAGCAAAAAGTAGCAAAAGGTCATAGAGGGTTTGATATTACATGTGATGGAGCATTAAGCTTTAAAGAGGCCTCTTTACGTCGTGACTTTACAGTTAATGCCATGGGGTATGATATTGAAGAAAAAGCCTTTATAGACCCATATAGAGCTAAATATGACATAGAAACAAAAACTTTGCGACATATAAATGATGAGACTTTTATAGAAGACCCATTAAGAGTCTATAGAGCCGTTCAGTTTTGTGCTAGATTTAATTATGTTTTAGCAGATGATACCTTTAAACTTTGTAAAAATATGGTAGAGCAGGGGATGCTTGAAGAGTTAGCAAAAGAGAGAGTTTATGTAGAATTTAAAAAACTACTTTTAAAGTCACCTAAACCATCCATTGGTTTTGAACTTATGCGTAAGCTGGGTATATTGAAATACTATCCAGAGCTAGAAGCTATTGTAGATGTACCTCAATCTCCTATCTGGCACCCAGAAGGTGATGTGTGGGTTCATACTTTGATGTCTGTAGATAAAATGGTTAATTTAAAGAGAGGAGATGAAAAACATGACTTAAAAATGATGTTTGCTATACTCTGCCATGATTTGGGAAAAGCTACACATACACAGATAACTCCTGAAAAAATCTCTGCGATAGGTCATGAGTTAGCAGGATTAGAGCCTACTAAAAAGTTTCTTTATCGCTTAACAGATGAGCATGATTTTATAAACTCTATTCTTCCTTTAGTAGAACACCATTTGGCTCCCTCTATTTACTACAGAGGTAAAGCTAAAAATAGCACCATACGGCGACTCTCAACAAAAGTAAATATAGAAGAGTTAGTAACAGTGGCACGAGCAGATTTTTTAGGACGTACTACTAAAGAGTCTTTAAGTGGTATTTATAAAGCTGGAGATTGGTTACTTGCTAAAGCAGAAGAGCTTGATGTTTATAACATGCCACCAACTCCTTTACTTAAAGGGCGTGATTTAATAGCTCTAGGAATAGAACCCTCTAAAAAATATAAAATTTTATTAGATAGTGTTTATAAAGAACAGATAGAAGGTAAGCTTGTTAATAAAGAAGATGCAATTATCTATCTATTAGGATTATTCAAAAAGCTTTAAAATAAACTATATATAATTTTCAAATGTATAATTTAGAATTTTTTATAAGAGGATATTATAATGAAAAAACAGAAAGTATTAGATAACATACGTGCAGCAAGATTGGCTCATGTAAAATGGATTGATAGAGCAAGAAAATTGGTTGAAGGTGGTAAAATAACAGAAGATGAAATTCCTGTTGAAGCAACATCTTGTGATTTTGGTCACTGGTTTTATAGTGATGGGCAGATATTATTGGCTGTATTTAGTGTAGGTTCAGTTAAAAAGTTAGAGTCTAAGCATAAAGAGTTACATTCAGTATATATGAAAATATTTAAAATTTACTTTGATACAAGTAATCAATCATTTTTTGCAAAACTTTTGAATCAACGTAAAAAAGTTTCAGAGAAAGAAAAAGTGTTAGCACATGAAGAGTTGACATACCTTGAAGCAATTTCAGAAGAGTTAATAGCTTATTTAAATGTATTTGAGAAAAATTTAAATAAGATAGAAGAAAAAGATTTTGAAAAGCTTTACTAATCTGTTGTAGATCAAAGAGTACAACAGATTAGAGATTAATATTATTCATTTCTTAATACGATTAATGGATCAGTAGATGCAGCTTTTTTAGCTGGATATCTTGATGATGCAAGTACTATTATGATAGCACCTATAATAATAGAGAAAAAATCTGTTACAGTTAAATCAATAGGTAATTTAGAGAAACCATATACATCTGCAGAGAGGGTAATAATATCAAAAGTTGTTAGTACCCATATAGAGAAGAATCCTAATATGGTTCCACCGATAATTCCTCCTACACCAATAATGGCTCCTAATTTTAGAAAAATACTTTTAATTTCAGTATTGGTGGCACCAAGTGTTTTCATAAGTGCAATTTCTGGTCTTCGACTCATAACGGTCATTAGTAAAGAAGAGATAATGTTTAGAGAAGCAACAATAATAATAAGTAATAGTGCTAAGAAAAGAGCATTTTTCTCCATTTCCATAGCTGCAAAAAAGTTAGCATGTTGTTCCCACCATCCAATAATACGTGTTTTATTTTCATAACCCTCTTTTTTTAGGAAAGCATTAATCTTATTGGCATCTTCCATTGCATTATTAGAAAAAATATGTATACCATCATAAACAGAGACTTTACGTTTTAGTATTTTATGAAATGCTTCATGTGTAGTATACATGATAAAATCATCATACGTTGAAATACCTGAGCTGTAAGTAGCATCAACCGTAAAACGTTTTTGAAGTGGCATACTTCCAAAACCAATGGCTTGCATCTCTGAAAAGTAGAGTGTAAGTTTGTCACCTTTTTTTATAAACATCTCTTCTACAAGTTTTTTACCAGCAACAATTTTAAATTTACTTTTTGTTAAAAGAGAGTCATCATAAGCTTTTTTAAAAATTTCATTAAGCTCTTTCTCTTTTTCAAAATTAACTCCATATAGCATAGAACCTTTTATATTTGATCCACTTTTAGTAATAATTTGTGTTCTATAATAAGGGCTAAATTTTAAAGTAGGAAATTCTACACTAAGTTTAGAGGTTAGTTCATCTGTAGCTATGTTTTGTCCAAGGGGAATAAGGGTTAAAGGGTAGTCCATTTGAAAAAGACGTTTTTTAAATTCATTTTCAGTACCATTCATCATACCCATTGCAATCATAAGTACTGCAATACCAACAGCAATACTTAAAAATGCCATAATAGAAGAGATAAAGATAAAAGGATTATCTTTATCGTATTTAAGATAATGTTTTATTATCTTATTTACAAACTTAGAGTTTATAGTTGTTGTCATTATGCAAGTAGCCCTTTTTTAGGTCCACTTTTTCCACAACAGTTTTTGTATTTTTCTCCTGATCCACAAGGACAAGGCTCATTTCTTTTTGGTTTTTTCTCAAGATTTTGTACTGTAGCTTCTTCAAATTCTGCTTCTACCATTTCATCTTCATTAGTATGTGCTTGAGCAATTTCATCTTCTAGTTGTTGTCTCATTGCTTCCATTTTTGCCTCTTCTACAGCAGGGTCTTCAAAGTTAAATTGAACTACTTGAAGGACTTTTATAGCTTCAAATTTAATACGTTCTATGAGATTCATAAATAAGTTATATGAGTCTTTTTTATACTCTGTAAGAGGGTCTTTTTGGTTGTATCCTCTTAGCCCGATACCTGTTTTCATAACATCCATCTCATAGAGGTGGTTACGCCATTGTGGGTCGAGAACTTGTAGGTATAAAATACGTTGTACTTCAGATCTCTGTTCTGGAGTTAATGGTTCCATTTTTGTTTCATATGTTTGTGTTAAAATATCTGTAACCAACTCTTTTATAGCATCATAATCTTTGTCTTTAAAAACTTCACCTTCAAGTTGAATGTTTAACTCTTCTTTGATTTGATTTTCAAGTTTTTCTATGTTGAAGTCCTCTTCAGATGCTCCATCATAGATATCTGCATTAGATAACATGTTATCAATATATTCTATTCTATTCTCTTTGATTTTTGAGTCAATATCATAGCTTTCATCAAGTAGTTGGTTTCTAAAATTGTAGATGACTTTACGCTGCTCATTTGCAATATCATCATACTCTAAGATGTGCTTTCTTGACTCATAGTGCATATTCTCAACTTTTGTTTGAGCTTTCTCTACTGAACGTGTTACGATTTTAGAGTCAATGTACTCTCCCTCTTCAACACCTAATTTATTCATAATGTTTCTGATTTTTTCACCACCAAAAATCCTTAAGAGATTATCATCAAGACTAAGGTAGAACTGAGAAGCCCCTGGGTCACCTTGACGACCTGAACGACCACGTAGCTGGTTATCTATACGTCTACTCTCATGTCTTTCTGTTCCTAAAATATAGAGACCACCAAGCTCTTTAATTTCATCGGTAAGTTTAATATCAACCCCACGTCCTGCCATGTTGGTTGCAACGGTAACAGCACCTTTTTTACCAGCTTCCATAATAATCTCTGCTTCACTGGCGTGGTTTTTGGCATTTAGTGTGTTGTGTGGTATCTTGGCAGATT
>JALUKQ010000106.1 GCA_027056485.1 Campylobacteraceae bacterium
AAACAGCAAGACTCATGGCAGAGTGGCAAGTGGTAGGCTTTAACCACGGAGTAATGAACACTGACAATATGTCCGTGCTTGGACTCACCATAGACTATGGACCTTTCGCCTTTTTAGATGACTATGACAGTAACTTCATCTGCAACCATACCGACCAAAATGGACGCTACTCCTTTGGAAACCAACCACGCATTGGTGAGTGGAATCTACGAGCTTTAATGTTGGCATTTGAACCCTTAGTCGCACAAGAGCGTTTAGAAAAAATCATGGAACATTACGGACGACTCTACAGTAGACACTTTTTGTACCTTATGGGTAAAAAGTTAGGCTTAGATGAGGTAAGCGACAAAGATTTTGACTTTATGACACAGATGTTTGGAATGTTACAGTCGTTAAATGTGGACTACACACTCTTTTTCAGAACCTTAAGCCGTTATGATGGAGAGCGAAAAGCTCTATTGAAATTGGGACTACTTCATACCCCAATGAATGAGTGGTTAGATGCGTATGATATGCGTTTAAAGCAAAACAGCACTTCACAAGATGAGCGACATGAGAGAATGTTAAAGAGCAATCCTAAGTATGTACTTAAAAATTATATGTTACAAGAGGCAATAGACGAAGCAGAAAAGGGTGACTATAAATTGGTAGATGAACTCTTTAAAATAGCTCAAAACCCTTACGCTGAACATGAAGCATTTGAGCGATGGGCAGGGGTTACACCTAATGAGTTTAAGAATCGGAAGTTGAGTTGTTCGTCGTAGGTGTGACCATGTCACACGCCAAAACCAAACATAGCACAGATTAAAATTTAAAATTATTTAGATATACTTTAAAATATTAAAATAAATTGGGGAATAGGATGAAAATAGTATCAAACAATGCAAGTAAATTGGAAAAGGTATATACCTCACTAAGAAAAGATGGTAAATCTGATAAGTTCGATTTAAATAAGATACCAGTAGATGGAGCAATGGGTTTTGAGGTTGAACTTATTGTGAATGCTGATATTGTACTCAATTTTGATATTTATGAATTGTTAGCAGATATGTTTAAATCGTACCTAGAGTATAGGCTAATAAAAAGTGTATTGGTTAAAAATGAAGTAGAAGACAAAACAGAAGAGATTATTGATGTTGAAATATTAACAGATAAAGAAAAAGTAAAAGAGTTAAATATAAACAAAGATACAGTACTTGAAATAGAATACAAAGAGAGATAATTCTCTATGTCAAAACGTATTGCTTATATCTTTAAAGGTTCTGCTTCTGATGGTGTAAATCCTAAACCCTTAGAGCATCTTACTAATAATGTTGAGAAGATAGAAGAAGTCCTTAAAAACAATGGTGCTTGGGATGTAAAATATTTTGACCTAGACAATGCACAAACTTTAAAAGATGCCTTAAATAATGTTATGGAAGTAAAAGGCATAGAGGAGTTTCTTTTTTACTATACAGGTCATGGAAAATGTGAACAAGATACCTATTACCTAATCGGAGAAAATGAATCAAGAATAAATCTTTTAGATGCTTTTTCTCTACATGATACTTACACTCAAAAAGTATCTGTTGTTATAGATGCTTGTGAGAGTCATACACTTATTAATCTATGGGAAAATGAAAGACCTTATGAACTCTTGGTTGCTACCAAAACAGGACTTGCTTATGAGGATAATTTAAGTGAGATGAGTGACTTTTCTCACTGTTTTTATGAAGCTTTTCAAACTATAGCTAAAAAAACATTTAAACTTAAAGATATCTATGCTGAGATGGAAGGTAAACTTCCAAAACAAGAGCCTGACTACGTTGAGATAAAAAGTAGAGAGAGGAGTGTTATCGGTCATAACAAAGAACTAAATAAACTCACAAACTTTTTAAAAGAAAACCATACATTAAAAGCACTCAAAGAGTCTCTCTTAACCTTTTATCCTAGAAGAGGTTCAAATCATTATAAAATCCGTCATACTGATAGTTTTAAGGAACTTTTTTCTATTTTGTTTAATGAAAAAGAGTGTTTAACATGTATTTTAAAACAGTTAAATTTTGAATCTCCTCTTCTTTCTGAGGATGAAACTGTTGATTGTGAAGATTTAAGACGAAAAGCTTCAGAAGAAAATAAAATTGATAAACTCATTATTAAAGTAGATGAAGACACCGAGAAAAACCTTGTTTCTGCTACAATCAGTGGTTATTATGGTTATAGTTCAGGAGCTTATTCGCCTACTAAAACCCTAACAGGTTTGGATTTAAGCAGTGAAAAAAGTTTAGTTGAAATTCCAAAATACATAGAAGAAGTTTTAATTGGGAAAAAAGCTCGTACCATTGAACTACAGTTAATACTTCCTGATGTATTGCTTCCTTTAAATTACCAAACAGAAGCAATGAATACTCGTTTTGATATTTTAAAAAGATTGGTACGTCGTCTTAATAACCATCATTTGATTAATATAGAAGATGAAATTGATTATTGGGAAGAAAATTCACAGCTTATTGATGAGATGAAAAAGAATAGAGTGATGAATCATATAGATAACAGAGGGCATGTTTCACAATATAATAAGCATGAAAAGAACATTGCCATGCTTTATAATGAATCACTCTCTTCGCAAATTAAAGAGATGTATGATTGGGGTGTGCCTATATTGTTTTATCCTCATAATGCTTATGAAATGATAGAAAGGTTAAATTTGAATGATTGTGTTGTTGCCAATGTCAAAAATGAAATGTCAAAGTTTATGTCAGATGAATTTCTAGCGAGTAATGCAACACATTTTATTTACGATGACTATAACGATGTAGATTTTTTACCAAATACAGATATATAAAAGGATAGAGATGCCAAATACAAAAGAGCCAAACAATTGGTGGGTTTATAATGGAACCAAAAAGAAAGCCACTACAAGTTTAGAAACAGTTTTAAAAAATATTCCAAAATGGAGAGACAAAAGCGAAAAGAATCGTACACATAATGCAGAAGCATTTGTTCCTTTGAGTGATGAGCTACTACATGCTGTGAACAGTGCTATTTATTTGCGTCGTCCTCTCTTGGTCACAGGCGACCCTGGCATTGGTAAATCTTCTTTGGCTAAGTCCATTGCTCATAGACTGTTAAACACAGAGCCATTGGTTTGGCAGATTACCAGTAAAAGTGTTCTTAAAGATGCTCTTTATTCCTACGATGCTTTGGCACGTCTGCATGATATTCAGATGAAAAAGCTTTATTATGATTTAAAAGAACATGACAAAGAGGTAGAAGCTTATGGCAATATTCCAACTGGTATTGAAAACTATTTAAAGTTAACAACCTTAGGTACAGCATTTTGTTCTACAGAAGAACCAATGGTAGTGTTAATAGATGAGATTGACAAGAGCGATATTGATTTACCCAATGATTTACTACATATCTTTGAAGAACAAGCCTTTGAGATAGATGAGCTAAAAAGAATGAAGTTTGAAGAAGGGAAAGAACCCAAAATAGAAGATGCCTTTGGTGTTCCACGAAAAGTTAAAAATGGAAAAGTACCATGTAAGCATTTCCCCATTATTATTATGACCAGTAATGGAGAAAGAGAGTTTCCTCCTGCCTTTTTAAGACGTTGTATCTCTGTTGAGATGAAATTAGATGACAATAAAGACAAACA
This sequence comes from Campylobacteraceae bacterium, assembly GCA_027056485.1. Classification (GTDB taxonomy): domain Bacteria; phylum Campylobacterota; class Campylobacteria; order Campylobacterales; family Sulfurovaceae; genus UBA1140. The sequence goes on from JALUKQ010000106.1 coordinate 3,641, forward strand.
AATAGAACAGTTAACCCAAATGGTAACAGCCCATTTTGGAGCAAAAGGGATAGATGAAGACATTACAAAGATTATTCAAAGTTTTGTCAATGAAAAAGGAAATGACAAGCTACTTGCAAACGACCAACTTTTAAATGCCATACATCTTGTACTAAATTCATCTATGGATTATGAAGCATTTAAAAAAGAGTGTGAACCCATTTTACTAAAAGCATTGGATGCATAGGTAAGGTTGATGAAAGCGTTAATAAAAGGACTAAGGACTTATAAAAAAGAGATAGATGCCACTCAAATTGCAGAGATATTGTGGTTGTCACAGTTTATGGATAAGTCGCCTTTTGTTGAACCTAAACCCATAGAAGAGAAATTAAAAACAGTAAGAACATCTACTTTACCAAAAGATGTAAGCCATAAAGTAGTGATTGAACCTGCTTCTAAAAAAGAGAAAGAAAAACCTAAAACTAATGAAGAAGAGTTGAACTATGGCTTTACCAAGTTTCAAGAATGCCACTCTTTTTATACGGTTGATATTTTAGAAGAGATGGTGCTACCAAAAATTGAAAAGCAGTTTTATGCTTTAAAAGTTAAGCAGAAAAAGCTAAGTACAAAAATATTAGATGAGGTCAAAACATCCGAATATTTAAGTAATACAGGTTTTTTTAATCCTATCTTCAAAGAAGAGACTTCTCGTGAACGTTATTTTTCTTTGCATATTATTGTTGACAGGAGTGACGCTTACTTTTTGTGGGAAGCGTTGATGAATCACTTTTTAAAAAGCATTGGTTTTTCTAGCGTTTTTACCAATGTCAAACTGTTCTACATGGACAGTAGCCAAGATGAACCTCTGTTTTATGCTAAAAATAAAAAAAGGCACTTCTCCTCTAACTCTTCTGTTTTTTATGAAAAGAACGCACTTACCTTGGTTTTCTCAGATGTTATTGGTCAGTCATGGAAATCTAACGTGATGTTTCAAACACTTGATGCGTGGTCAAAAAACTCTTTTGTTGCCATTGTGTCTATGTTACCCAAACGTATGTGGCAACGTACCCCTTTGAAAAAGGGTTTAAATACCTTTTTAACAAGCCATAAGTTCTTAGCTAAAAATTCTGATTTACAAGAGCAAATTTCTTTCGTTCAAAAGCGTGTACTAAACCATAGTAAAATCCCAATCTTACCATTTGATGGTCAATCATTTTCTTCTTTGTCCAATATTTTAATTGCAAAAAAAGGAAGTTGGATTGATGCAAGGGTATTTAAAAAAAGAGTACTAACACAAAAAGAAAAAGTTGTTCAAGAACAACAAAACAACTTCACAGCAAAAGAGCGAGTTGATGCTTTTTTTGCTTCTGTTTTACCTGAAACATGGGAGTTAGCAATCTACAGTTCTGTTTTGCCTTTAAATAAAGAGATTATAGATGAAGTCATAAAAGTAAAAAGATTAGACCGAAGTCTTGATGCTTTTTCAGAGTTCTATTTTGGTGGTTTGTTAGACAAAAACATCAAAGTAAACTTGGGAAGTTATGAGTTTTATGATGGCATAAGAGAGCTGTTATGGGAATACATTTCAGATGAAGAGATGATGCTACTTTGGAAGCTTTTGTCTGATGTCATTGCTCAAAGTTTAGGTTTAAAATGTAGTATTCAAGAGATTCTATATGCCGAAAATAAATCTCTAAAAATATTGGGTGATAAAGAGAAAAAATTAGCCAAGTTGTTAATGTCCGTTCTTAAAGAGAAAGGAAAAATATACAAACAAGATGTTAATGCTCTTCGAGAGAAGATTGATGTTATTTACCCAAAAACCAACACCTACCAAATGGGTTCAAACGATGGTTACGATGATGAAAAACCAGTCCACAGCATAACCTTTGACCACGACTTTGAAATAGCCAAAACCCAAGTAACCTTTGAAGAGTATGATTTGTATTGTGAAGATACAGAGGCAGAAAAACCATCTGATGAGGGTTGGGGTAGAGGAAAACGACCAGTTATCAATGTGAGTTGGGATGATACACAAGCTTATTGTAAATGGTTGAGTAAAGAAACAAGCAAAGAGTACAGACTACCCACAGAAGCAGAATGGGAGTATGCTTGTAGAGCAGGAACAAGTACTAAGTGGAGTTTTGGAGATGATGAAAAAGAGTTGGGTAAGTATGCTTGGTATAGTGAAAATTCAAATAGTAAAACACATGAAGTAGCTACTAAAAAAGAGAATTCTTGGGGTTTACATGATATGCATGGGAATGTTAGGGAATGGTGTCAAGATGATTGGGTAGATAATTATGAGAATACTCCTAGAGATGGAACAGCTTATAAAAAAAGTAAAAATTCTAGTAAAGTTCTTCGTGGTGGTTCGTGGATCTATAATGCTACTCTTACTCGGTCGGCTTATCGTTACTTTAGGTCACCTACTAGTCGAGACGATGTCGATGGGTTTCGTCTTCTCAGAACTTTACCTTAGATTTTGGTCGCTTTTAACCTTTGGGATTTTTACTTTTTATTTTTGTACGATTCGGCATTTAGTGCCTCACTGTATTGCATTTTAATGCTTAAAAAGACCCCGTAGGGACGCGATAAATTTTGCTATAATTAAATATCATAAACTCGTAGGTGTGACCATGTCACACGCCAAATATCGGTTTAGGTTAAATGGATGTTTGTGATTTTTATTTATGCGATGTTTGCTTTTGATGTGTGACATGGTCACACCTACGGAAAAGATGTATTGGAGCATAAGATGAATGAAAATTACCCGATTATTGTTAAAACATATAACCTTACAAAATGGTATATAGAAAAACTCTCTAAATTACCTAGAAATCACAGATTTACCTTGGGAGAAAAGCTACAGAACTCTCTTTTAAATTTGCTCATGCTTTTAAGTGATGCCATTTACTCCAAAAATAAAAAACCCATTTTGCAAGAAGCCAACAAAGAGTTAGAAAAACTTAGGATTTTGAGTCGTCTTATGAAAGATTTAAACCTTTTACCTCATGATAGTTATCGTTTTGTTTCATCGTCCATAGATGAAATAGGTAAGATGCTTGGTGGTTGGGTAGGTGTGACCGTGTCACACGCTTAATCTCGGTTTGAATAATATGGAAATTATAAATTTTAATTTATGCGATGTTTGCTTTTGATGTGTGACATGGTCACACCTACGGTTGGGATGAAATGTTGAATTATGCCAATTTGGTTTTGATGTGTGACATGGTCACACCTACGATGTATGAAAATATTTATGATTTGGAAAATCTTTATAAAGCTTCACATAATGCTTTAAAAAACAAAAAATCAAAACACTCTCCTGCAAAATTTTGGCTTTATGAAGACAAGGAATTGTTACGAATGCATCATGAGCTAAAAGAGAAGTGTTATGAGTGGGGTGTTTATAGTTCGTTTATACTCAATGACCAAGGAGTTGAACGACGTATTTCAGTAGCACCGTTTAGAGACAGGGTTTTACACCATGCAATCATGCAAAACATAGAGCCACTTTTTGAAAAGAGTTTCATTTATGACTCTTATGCTAACCGAAAAGGTAAAGGAACTTTAGGTGCTTTAAAACGTGCAAAATACTATGCAAATAAATATAAATATGTACTGCAACTTGACATTAAGAAGTTTTTTCCCTCTATTGACCATGTCATACTTTTAGAACTTTTACAAAACAAGATAGAATGTAAGGAGACCATGCAACTATTAGAACAACTCATAGAAAATTCAAACCGTCAAGATGATGCTTTCTTCTATTTTAAAAATGATAATCTTTTTACACCTTATGAGCAAAGAAAAGGCATTCCTCTTGGTAACTTGACATCTCAATTTTTTGGAAATCTCTATTTGAATCCTTTTGACCACTTTGTAAAAGAAGAACTAAAAGTAAAAGGATACATTCGTTATGTCGATGATACACTTTATTTTTCTAATTCTAAGGAGGAGTTAGAGCGTTTACTTAAAAAGGTTGAAATGTTTTTAGAGGGTTATAGACTTAAAGTTCATCCTCTTAAAGTTAAACTTTTACTGACACAAAGAGGTTTTGTTTTCTTGGGTCATAAAGTTTTTAAAACACATTTTAGATTGACCTCAAAAGCAATAAGAAGAGGAAGAAAAAAACTAAAAAAAGTGAGATATACTTATGCTTATGGTAAAATAAATTTAGAAGAGGCAAAAAATAAAATATTTGGAAGTATTGGTTTCTTCAAAATGGGAAGCAATGGAAAAGTGATAGATGAGTTACTTGCCCAAACAGTTTTACGTAGGTGTGACGATGTCACACGCCAAATTTCGGTTTGAATAATATGAAAATTATAAATTTTTATTTATGCGATATTTGGTTTTGACGTGTGACACGGTCACACCTACGGATGATATAAAAGGTTAAATTATATCGAGTGTAAATTGTTTGTGGAGGTAGTACCTTTTTCTTCGTGGTGGTTCGTGGAACAATAATGCTACTAATACTCGGTCGGCTTATCGTAACAATAGGACACCTACTAATCGAAACAATAACAATGGGTTTCGTCTTCTCAAAACTTGATGTGCCAGAGTTTAAAGCAGTAATGTTTTAGAGTGTGCCTTTTTAAGTTCACTACCTCCTCGGCATAGCCGTATACAGAGATGGTGGTGTTGGTTCTAATAATCAGCACCATCCTAAAAAAGGAAAATTTAATGCAAAAATTCATAGAACCACAAATGGTAAAAATCATCCACCAAAAACCTGAAAAGACCATGACCATTGAGATGGTGCATCTACCTAAAGGTGAGTTTATGTTTGGTGAGGGTGATACTAAAAAGAAAGTAAGCATTGACTATGAGTTTGAGATGGGGAAATACCCTGTAACCATAGGTGAGTACATGACATTTGTAGAAGAGACAAAAGCACATTACCCCGAATGGTTAGAGAAAGATAGTAAATATAATTTAAAAACTGGAACAGATGAGCATTATAAAAACATAAATCAAAATGCTAAAGCACCCATAGTAGGGGTAAGTTGGCATGATGCTATGGCTTTTTGTCAATGGTTAAGTAAAAAAAGCAATCAAAACTATAAATTACCAACTGAAAAAGAGTGGGAATATGCTTGTAGAGCAGGAACGACAACCAAGTGGAGTTTTGGAGATGATGAAAAAGAGTTGGATAAATATGCTTGGTATGATGATAACTCATATGGAACAACACACCTTGTAGGAGAAAAAAAGAAAAATTTTTGGGGGCTTTTTGACATGCATGGAAATGTATGGGAGTGGTGTGAAGATTGGTACGATAAAGAAGAAAAAGAGAAAGTTCTTCGTGGTGGTTCGTGGAACAATAATGCTTCTGATACTCGGTCGGCTTATCGTGGCGATGGGTCGCCTGCTCTTCGGAACAGTTACGATGGGTTTCGTCTTCTCAGAACTTTACCTTAGATTTTGGATGTTTTTAACCTTTGGGGTTTTTACTTTTTTCTTTTCGTAGGTGTGACCGTGTCACACGCCAAATCTCGGTTTGAATTAAATGGATGTTTATGATTTTTATTTACGCGATATTTGGTTTTGACGTATGACATGGTCACACCTACGGTTGATGTGAAATGTTGAATTATGCCAATTTGGTTTTGGTGTGTGACGTGGTCACACCCACGGTTTGAATGAAATGTTAAATTATGTCAATTTGGTTTTGACGTGTGACATGGTCACATACACGTCAACCTAAGAAAAGGGTAGTTAAAATAAATCTGATTAGAAATAATTAAAAAAGAAGACAAACCCCAATAAGATTGGGAGTTTGCTATCAT
>JALUKQ010000107.1 GCA_027056485.1 Campylobacteraceae bacterium
TGGTAGTAATTACCTTTGTTTTAGGTTTTATTATTTTTTATGAAAAGAAAAAACTCTTTTGGCAAGGAGTTACTATGGTTGCATTACTTCTTATTCATGATGCATCGGTTATCTTTTTTATATCATTAGCAATTTTTTCTGCTTTTAGAAGGGATAAGGCACTTTTTACTATCTCGATTATCTTAACAGCAGTTAGTCTTTTATATTTTAATGGACTAACTATCGAGGGGAGACCAAAAGGTGAATTTTTAGAACTGTTTGGTCTCTATATTGCTCTTTTTTCTCCTTTTGTTTTTCTATATTTTTTTTATGCAATTTATAGAATATGGTTACGAGAAAAGAAAGATATTTTATGGTATATTTCATTTACTGCATTTGTATTATCTATACTCTTATCTCTTCGTCAACAGGTTAATATGACAGATTTTGCTCCCTATGTGATTGTCTCTGTTATTCTTATGATCGTCACTTATCAAAAAACATTAAAAATTCGTTTGCCACAGTTCCAAAAATGGTATAAACGAGGCTTCTTATTCGTTCTTCTTTCTTTGTTTCTTTCATCCTTTGTTATACTGTTTCATAAATCATTTTTTTATTTTTTAGATGATAAAACAAAACATTTTGCTTATGATTTCTATGAACCCTACTGGAAGGTTAAAGAGCTAAAGGAGATTGAGCAAGATTGTTACACTGCAAGAAATAAAAAGGTTCAGTATCAATTTAAATATTATGGTGTATATAGGTGTGAAGATAGAGATGTTCCTAAAATACACAACTAAAGAAAAGTTAGAGAGACAATAAGTAACAACTGTATAAAATCAATCCTCCTAATGGTAAACTTACACCAACACAATTTATATAAGGAGAACTCGATGGCTCAAAAAGCGATTAGAGAATACGACGCAAAGTCGATTTTAGCTCGACATTGGGATAAGTACTTTCCAGATTTTACTTATTCTTATGAAACAGTATTGGTTCAAAATGGAGCTGAATTAAAAGATGCTGCAAAAGAAAATGCATGGTTAAATGAAAAGACTTTGGTAGCAAAACCAGATATGCTTTTTGGGAAAAGAGGGAAAAATGGATTGGTTCTTTTTAAAGACCAAAAGCCAGGAGATGTCTCTTTAGAAAAAGCAGCTTCATGGATTGATGAAAAAGGTGGAGAGAAGCAAGAAGTTTTCTTTTCATTTGATGGTGACGAGCCTACAGGTGAGCCAAGTGTAGATATGTTAACACATTTCCTTGTTGAGCCATTTATGCCTCACACTCAAGAAGAAGAGTACTATGTTTCAGCTACTTGTGTAGGTGACAACGATGTTATCTATATGTCTGCTGAAGGTGGAATGGAAGTTGAAGAGGGTTGGGACGAAAAAGTTACTGAAGTAGCATTCCCTATTACTGCAACTGAAGATGAGATTGCTGAAGCGATTAGAGCAAATGTTCCTGCTGATGTTGCAGAAGCAGACAAAGCAAACTTTGCAGAGTTCTGTATTGGTTTCTTTAAAGCGTACCGTGAGTTAAACTTCGCATATCTTGAAATCAACCCATTTGTACTTCAAGGTAACAAAGTTGAGCTTCTTGATATGGTTGCTAAACTTGATGATACTGCTGGATTTATGATGGTTAATGAGTGGGGAGATGTTGAGTACCCAACAGCATTTGGTATGGAGAACAAATCTCCAGAAGAAGAAGCAGTAGAACTTGCTGACTCTAAAACAGGTGCCTCTTTAAAACTTACAATTCTTAAGCCAGAAGCTAGAATCTGGACTATGGTTGCAGGTGGTGGTGCTTCAGTTGTTTACGCTGATACTATTGCAGACATGGCTGGTATTGATGACCTTGCTAACTATGGTGAGTACTCTGGTGGTCCAACTACTGGTGAGACTAAATTCTACGCTGAGACACTTTTTGACCTTATGACAAGAGAAAAAGATGCACAAGGTAGAGGAAAAGTTCTTATTATTGGTGGAGCGATTGCGAACTTTACAGATGTTGCAAAAACATTTACAGGGATTATCCAAGCGTTTGAAAACTACCAAGACAAGTTAAAAGAAGTAGGCGTTAAAATCTACGTTAGACGTGGTGGACCAAACTATGAAAAAGGTCTTAGAGATATTAAAGAAGCAGCAGATAAAATGGGTCTTTACATCGAAGTTTATGGACCAGAAACACACGTTACAGACATCGTGCGTATGGCATTAGAGAAGTAAGGAGAAGATATGGAAAGATTATATACAAAAGACACACAAGCGATTTTTTGGAATAACAACAAAACTGCTATTCAAAGAATGTTGGATTATGACTATACAATTAAAAGAGAAACTCCATCGGTAGCAGCGATAGTTGCACCAACAAGTTCTAACAAGTTTGAGAAATTCTTCTTTGGACCAGATGAAGTGATGATTCCACTTTTCAAAAACACAGCAGATGCAAAAGAAGCACAGCCACAAGCTGACGTACTTTTAAACTTTGCATCGTTTAGAACTGCTTACGAAGTAACTATGGAAGCACTTGAAATTGGTGGTTTCTCATCTATGATGATTACTGCTGAAGGTATTCCTGAAAGACTTGCTCGTAAAATGAACCAAACAGCTAGAGAAAAAAATGTAACTGTAATTGGACCTGCAACGGTTGGTGCAATCACTCCAGGTGCATTTAAAGTAGCGAACATTGGTGGTACGATTACCAACATTGTAAACTCTAAACTTCACAGAGCAGGTTCTTGTGGACTTGTAACACGTTCAGGTGGACTTTTCAACGAACTTTCTAACATTATCTCTATCAATGCTGATGGTATTGCAGAGGGTGTTGCGATTGGTGGAGACAGATTTGTTGGTTCAGTATTTATTGATAACCTTCTTAGAATGGAAAAGAATCCAGATGTTAAATACATGATTCTTCTTGGAGAAGTTGGTGGTACAGAAGAGTACAAAGTAATTGAAGCTATTAAAAATGGTCAAATTACTAAACCAGTTATCGCTT
>JALUKQ010000108.1:0-8007 GCA_027056485.1 Campylobacteraceae bacterium
TTATCTCTTTAAATGCTGTTGTTTGCGTGAGCTTTTTATCAATGGTAAACTTAAAAAAGCTGTCCAAAGAGTAGTTCACCATATTGGCAATGGCTTGTGGTTTAATCCGTTTGGCTTTTGGCTCACCTGAGTTAGCAAGTTTTATAGACAAAGCAAAAATAGTTTGCTTATAACTGGGGTAAGCCTCAAAATCAATCTCCACCGTTCCATTGGTCTCAAAAGTAATGCGAATACCTTTCTCTACCAACCAAGTAACCACAGCATAAAAAGCCTCATCTCTATGGTACATCAACGGTTCACCCCCAGTAATCACCACCTGAGGCAAATAGCCAATGGTAGCAAACTCCTCTTCTAAATGAGCAATAAGTGTCGAAGCCTCTTCCACTTTCTGCCAAGAAGAAGCAAAGTGACCATCAACAGCAAAATAGGTATCACACCCCATTTTTTCTTGACCATTCACATCATAACTCGCCCCAAACCCTGGACAAGACAAATTACACCCACCTGTGCGTAAAAAGTACGATGGGATTCCTGCGTATTTACCTTCTCCTTGAATAGAGAAGAATTGTTCGGTTAGGTAGAACATTTTATTTTTTGCCTTTTAAGTTGAGAAATAAACTTTTAACTATCTTCTGCAGTACTCTATTTTCAAAAAATATTTCACTATTATTTAAAACAAAGTACCTAAAAGCATAAAAGTCATTCTCTTTTTTACAATTTTCTCTAAAGTTTTCAATATCGGGGAAAAAAGCATTTATATTTTTATCATGTAAAAAGTGAAGATAGTGCTTGTTCATCCGATTAATAAAGTCTGTAATAATTTCTTTACGAAGTTCTATCAACTCATCTCTATTTAAATTACAAGCCTTTTTAATAGTATGATTTACTCGTTCATCATCTGAATATATTTTTGCATCACTATCAAAGAAAATTAAATCTAAAACATCCTCTTTTTCAGGATTGATAATTTTAGGTTCTTCTATTAAGTCATAATTATTCCCAAGAGCGTGTATATCACAAAATTCTTCATTATCGTAAGTTATCTTACTTTTTTGAATAGCAAATCGGTTGCCTTTTGCACTGTTACAAGCACCACAGCAAAGCAATAAATTATCCCAACTATACGCCAACCAATAATAGGTGTCTTTGGGTCTATAATGCTCTATATGTTTAGGAGCATCCAAAAGTTTTTGCTCACAATAGGCACATTTAAGATGATAAATCTCATTTAGTCTTTTTTGCACAGAGCCAACTTTATACCGATTTTTATCATCACAATAGGAGGAGGAAGCTATATTAGTATCAAAAGCATCCTCCCGTATTTTTTTTGTAAGTATGGTTGGAATATCTGTAAAGTTTTTTTCAACTTTTATCATATTTTGTCTAACTCTTCATCTATTAGTTTTAGAAGCTCTTCTTCATCTATATTGACATGCTCTTTTATTTTCTGGGCTACTTGCTGATGTATCTTCTCATAGATATAATCATCACTACTCACAGCTTTATCATAATCTCGTGAAGTAATGGTCTCCATATCAAAAAGAGGAGAAGAGACCAATGAATTATTGGTATACCCCTCATTAGCAATCTGATTTGAGATAGTAACTTTTCCATCCTCTTTATAAATTTTATAAAAGACAGCCTCTTTACTCGCACCAAGTAGCACGGTAGGGCTATGGGTGGTTACAATAAATTGTATAAGAGGGAATGTGTCACGTAATTTTTTCATGAAGTTGTATTTCCACTTAGGGTGTAGATGAAGTTCAACCTCATCTATGAGTACAACTCCTTGAAAGTCTTTTATCTGTTCTACTTGTTGTTTTTCCGAAAGTCTTGCAAGGATGTCACAAATAATGGTTATAACACCTCTGTAACCTGCTGAGAGTTGTTCAAAAGAGACCTCTGAACCTTTCTCTGTAAAAGTAACTTTATTAGGAGATATATCTATTTGAATATCTGAATTTAAAAGTTCTTGTAAAAGCTTTTTAGCTTCTGCAACGGTTATCACATTATTATTCTCTTTTTGCTCACTATAGTCAAGATATTGTAGCCATTTTGTAGGAGATTTCAAATCATACTCTCCAGAAAACAGCGTTAAATATCCTGTGGTATCTTCTTTTAATTGACAAGAGTTATTTCGGGATGAACCATAAGCTAAAAAGTTATTTTGACAATCTTCACTATTTTCTATTTCTATACTATATTTATCTTCTCTAGCTCTAAACTCTTTTAGTCCATCTTCTTGTGTACCTTTTAAGCCTACTGCTATACTTTGAAGTAAAAGAGACTTACCATCTCCATTTTCGCCTACTATGTAGATTTCTTTTTTATCTTTTAGGTTATTTAGGCTTATTTCTTTTATGCTAAAAAAGTTTTTTATACTTATTTTATTTAAAGTTGAGATGTTTTCTTGTGGGATGTTTTTTTTGTTTTCTTTTTTTAGGTCTTGTTCTAGGACGTTTAGTAAGATTTCTACGTCTTCTATTTTTTTAAGTATTAACGGTTTAATATTATTAGAAGACATACGTGACTGTTGTACCTTCCAATACATATCACTAGTATCCCATTTATCTAATGTTGTAATTAAAATAGTTGCTCTTTTAAAAAAGTCTAATTTCAAATAATTAAAGCCATCAAAATTATAAAAAAATATTTTATTAGCTTCATCTAAATGATTAAATTCAATAAAGTCATATTCCAATTTAGTTTCAAATAAATTATCAAATAGTATTATAATATTTTGTATTGATGATTCAAAAAAATCTAATTTTTTTTTCTTAATTTCTTTTTTAATTTTTTTAGATGATAGTGATAAAAATCCATCTTGTATTTCTTCAAATATATTTTCATTAAAAGAATTAATTTCTACATTTATAGCATTTTGACTAATTTCATTTAATTTAGAATTATATATAAGTTCAATATTATGTCGTAATAAATCAATAAAATCATTTTTTGATAATTGTTCTATATATAAATCTACTTTTTCACATTTTGATAACTGTTCATAGGAAGATGGTATATCCCATAATTCATCTTTTATTTTTTTTGTAAAGTTATCGGATAAAAAAATCTCTACAAGAAAATCTTTAGATATAAAGAGTCCTTTATTTTTTTTAGCAATCTTTAAAAGTAAATCATACGACTTACACTGCTTCGGATTCTCAGGGTCAAATATATATTTTTCTATCTCATCTTTAGCCATTGCCATTTAGAGCCTTTTGTCTGTTTCTTGTGGTAATTATAGCAAAAAAATATTATTAAGCCTTTCGGCAGAAATATAATTTTATGCAAGTTTGGTTTTGTCGTGTGACATGGTCACACCTACGGGTTTTTAGCATTATGACAAAAAATTATAGTAACCCACATTACTATAAAATATCACCCACCAGTCTCATAAAAAGCCCTTGTCGAAACCTCTTTCTCTTCCGTAGGATTCTCTTCACTCCAACGGTTCTCTTTTGGCTTGTCTCTAAGTACGGTAGCGAGAACTTCACTCGCAGCCTCTATGTCTCCCTCTTTGACAGCTTTGGCTATGCTCATTGCCTCGTCAAAATACAAACATGGAATTAAATTACCCTCGGCTGTTAGTCTAATACGGTTACAGTTTTCACAGAAGTCATGTTTGTGGGGGTCTATGAGTCCAAACTCATACTCTTCATCAAGTAAGTAGTTAAACGATGGACTTGCACCTTCACGTCCTAAGGCTCTGATGGTGTGACCCTCTTTTACTTTTTCAAGTATCTCTCTACCGTGCATTCCTTCTATGGCTTTACTTGCATGTGCATTTTCCATATACTCTATGAAACGGACTTTTATTTTTCTATCTCTACAGTAGTTGATAATGTCTAAAATTTCATCATCATTTATTCCTTTAAGAGGAACCATATTTATTTTAACCCCTAAGCCTACCTCTAAAGCTTTATCTATACCTTTAAGAACTTGAGCTAAAACATCTTTTTGAGCTATTTTATGAGCAATTTCTGGTTTGAGTGAATCTAGTGAGATGTTGAGTCGTTTCAGCCCTGCGTCTTTAAGTGCTTGTGCTGTTTGGGGAAGCAGATAGGCATTGGTGGTTAGTGCCAAATCAATGTCAGGCTTGTAGTCGTGAATCATTTTAATAAACTTGTCCAAACCCTCACGCAGAAGTGGTTCTCCACCTGTAATACGAATTTTTGTAACACCCTCATCTATGGCTACTTTCATAAAAACAAATAGCTCTTCAAAAGAGAGTAAGTTTTCACGTGGAACCCAAGAGAAAGGTTTCTCTGGCATACAGTATTGGCATCTAAAGTTACAACGTTCAGTAACAGAAACTCGGAGGTAATTAACGGTTCTACCGTGTCCATCTATAAGCATAATAATCCATATAATAATTTTTGCTTAGATTAACTAAAAGTAGATAAAAGTGTGATGAGGTGTGTCAAGAAAAAAGTAAGAAGTTTAGAGGAGACTCAATGCAACCAGTTGCATGAGCCTCCTGCTGAAGGAAACCATCTGTTAAGATAGTGAATTTGAGCTTTTGCTCAAATCACATTCCTTTTAGTGTAAATCTCTCCATTGAGATTGTTTCCAAAGATACGCTAAAATTGTAAATAGGAAGAAGAAACCAAGAACCCATGGTCCAGCCATAGCTCTTGCTGGTGCAGATGGGTCACCTGTTTGGGCTAAGTATTCCATAACTTTCTCATATCCCTCTTCATTTAAACCTGTTCTAGGCATTGCTGTACCTTTAAGCTGAGCTTGAGGGTTTTCAATAAATGTCTCTAAGAAGTGTTCACTTCTAGCTCTGTAGATAATAGATAAATCTGGTGGAAGTTTACCAAGGTAGTCAGCTAAAGCATTTTGCTCTTCTGCCACTTTTTGGTCATACTTAATTTTATCTACATCTTGACCTGTTTTAATGTTTGACTTAGTTTTAGGAATCTCTCCTAATTGAGTCAATTTACCATAACGGTTAGCGTGACATCTACCACAAGCCTCTTTAAATGCCTCTTTTGATGTTACTTCTCCAGCTTTTTTAGCTTTTAAGTATGCAACAACGTTTGCAATATCTTGTGGAGCAGATACCATAGAACTAATACTACCCATTGGGTGAGTCATGGTTCCATTTGGATACTTATGGTCAACATTGGTTGCCATTGCTGGGTCTTTAATAAGTGCAATCAAGAAGTTTTTGTCATAAATCGCACCTGCATGCTCAAGACTAGGTGGTGTAACACCACCCATATTTGCTGCACCATCCATGTGACACCCTGCACACATACCAAAAGTAGCTTCACCAGCAGTAGCATCACCTTTAAGTTTAGCTATCTCTTTTACTTCTGACCAAAATTTCTTTTTAGCCTCTTTTTTATCTTTTGAAGCCTCTTCTATATCAGCAGTTCCATCATAAACAAAGTTATGACCTTCCACATGTTTATGCATTTGAGAGTGAGCAAATGGCTCAACTCCCCAATATAGTACAAGTGTAAAAGCTGCTACAATACCAAGTATTTTTAATTCTTTATTCATCCTAGACTCCTTACAGCTTTTTTTCTAATTTTGTAATAATTGGTAGTGCAATCCAAAGAACAAAGAATGTTATTGCTGCAACTAAACCAATGGTACTCCAAATACCTTGTGGAGGTAATTTACCCATAAATGTTAAGACTAGCATATCTGCTAACATTGCCCAGAACCAAATGTGGAATGCTCCTCTTTTATTTGCAGGTGCAACGTTTGGACTTCTATCTAAGAATGGAAGTGTAAAGAAAATCACCTGTGCAAATGCAAAAGCAATAAGACCTGGATCAGTTGGGAACGGTCGTAAAATCTCATAAGACCATAAGAAGTACCACTCAGGATAAATATGAGTTGGTGTACTTAAACCATTAGCTGGGTCAAAGTTAACTGGATCCATTGCGAACTCAAAGTGGTAGAATACCAAATAGAAGAACATAATGAAATAGACACCCATTACAAATACATCTTTACTTAAGAATACAGGAGAGAATGGAATCACTTCTGATTCAGCTCTTTTACCCTCTTTCCATAATCGTGCAGACTCTTCAAAGTCAACCTCTTTACCTTCTTGATTGTTAACGTGTGGAAGTCTAAGTGTTCCAAAGTGGAATACAATAGCACCAATAATTGCTAATGGCATAAGAAGAACATGCAACATAAAGAAACGGCTAAGGTAAGCTTGTGCAGGAACATAATCCCCTCTAATCCACTCAACTAAACCATCTGCATGAAGTGAACCACCAGAGAATAGGTTTGTAATAACCATACCAGCCCAGTAACTCATTTGTCCCCATGGTAACATGTATCCAGAGAATGCTTCAGCAGAAAAAAGTACAAAAAGTAACATACCTGAAATCCAGATAAGCTCTCTACCTTTTTTGTATGAACCATAGTAGATACCTGTAAACATGTGAATATAAATGATTAAGAAGACCAATGATGCACCAACACCATGAATATGTCTCCACAACCAACCATACCCAACTTCTGTCATAATGGTGTAGTTTACACTATCAAATGCCAAATCTGTACTTGGATTGTAGTACATTAATAGGAAAATCCCTGAAACTAAAAGAATACCAAATGTAGCAGCGAGAACCATACCCATTGCCCATAAGAAGTTAATGTCTTTTGGAATCCAATACTCTGATTGCATTACTTTTTTAAGGGTATTTAGCCCAATACGCTGATCTAACCACTCGTTTAAGCTGTTTGCTTTTTCAAAATGTGCCATCTAACCCCTCCTATACTGGTAGTGTTGTGCCATCAGCCAACATCTTTTTATATTCAGGTCCTTGTTCACCAAGTACAAGTTTTGTTCCATCAATCTTAAATGGAGGGACATCAAGTCCTCTTGGTGGTGGAGCTTTAGTTACCATTGCTGTTCCATCATACATTCCACCATGACAAGCACATAAAAAACTTTCATTAGCTGCATCATAACCAGGAATACACCCAAGGTGCGTACATAAACCTACAGCTACCATATAGTGAGCATCTTCGATTTTGATAAGTCTATCCATCTCTTTGGCTTTTTTTGCTTTTTCAACCATCTCTTTAGATTGTTTCAAAACAAAGATAGGTTTACCTCTCCATTTCTCTGTCACAAGAACATTCTCTTGTGCATCTTTCAAGTCAATGGTTGTAAAACCTGCAGCTTTTACACTTGGAAGTGGATCCCAAGTTTTTTTCATCGCCATTAAAGCACCGATACCACCTAAGGCAGTAAAACCACCCAGAGCCATACCCATGAAATCACGTCTACTACTCATACTCATCCTTTATAATAAATTTAACTTATTATAAGGCAAATGAGTTTAATCCTCTTAATAATTTATAACCGATTTATAATTTTTGTTACAATTGTGTCACTTCTCCCTACTGTAGTGGTGATTCTTAAAACATCCTCTATTATAATCTGTTGGTATTCATGTTTATCAAAAGAAATAATTAACATAACTTTAAGTAATTTAAGTAATTCTTTTTCTTCATTAGATATTTTGTTTATATCTATAAACAGAACCTCTGCTCCAGAAACACTTGCTTCTAAGGCTGTTTGAAAAGATGCTGTAACAACTCTGCTTGAAGAACAAATTAAGTCAGTATACTCCTCTGGTTCATACAATGTATTAAATATTTTTGCCAAATCATCTTCATATTTTACATAAAAATAGTGACCTAAAAGCAGTTCCATATTGTTATCTTTAAAGAAGTCAGCATTGTTTAATATTATTTTATCTGCATCAGAATCACCTAAAAAGAAAAGTGTTCTCTCCTCTTTTTTATGCTCTTCAAAATAGACATCATCTACTATTATAGAGGAGATACACTCTGTATCATCACAATTTATACGTAACATGGTCTCTCCATGAATACTTTTATCTTCAGAACTCTGTGCAAAACGAAACACCTCTTTAAAATCTGAACAATATTTAACCAAACGTCCATGATCATCTTCAGGAGAATCTATAATAATAGAATCCCCTACTTCTGCAATGGCAT
>JALUKQ010000108.1:8107-9380 GCA_027056485.1 Campylobacteraceae bacterium
CTTTTATCTTCAGAACTCTGTGCAAAACGAAACACCTCTTTAAAATCTGAACAATATTTAACCAAACGTCCATGATCATCTTCAGGAGAATCTATAATAATAGAATCCCCTACTTCTGCAATGGCATCTATGTCTTGAATAGTCTCAATAGTCACCGATTCTGGCACACCAAACTCCCGTGCAACCAACCCTGCTCTAAAATCGTTTACTAAAAGTACCGTCTCTATACCTTTAGCTCTCAGTTTATTTAAAATAACTGCTGCTTTTTTAACCCTATCAAGTCCATGCTTATGTCCTGTAAATGCATAATAATATAACATTACTTTTTTCCTTGCTTTATATTTTGTCTCATTTGTATCTAATAATTTTATTTTATACTATAATAACATTACAAAAGGATGAAAATGAAGAATATACTTAAGAAAGACTACGCAACTGTTGCTATTATCAGTATGGCTCTATTAGGTTTGCCAGGATGTACAAAAGATCCTGCAAGTAATCATAAACCTACTGTAACAGTACCAAGTGATCAAATCATTCATACAGGTGAATCACTAACACTAAAAGCTACTGCATCAGATATAGACAAAGAAGATGAACTAACCTACCTTTGGAGAATAGCTGCAAAACCAGAGGGGAGTAAACTTACTTTAAAAGAAGATGATACAGAAAAAACAACTATCTCCATTAAAGCAGATAAAGCTGGAACCTACTATCTTGATTTTCTTGCACATGATGACCTTGTAAATAGTAAATCAAAAAGAGTTACCGTTACAGCAACCTCTATAGTGGGTGATTGGACAGCTGACCTTACAAAAACAAAAGCAGAAAACAAACTTAATGATACTGAGATTGATGAAGTAGTCGAAGCATTAAGTTCTAACTATAAAATAACATTTCTTAAAGATGGGAAAATAGAGAGTAACAATGAATCTTCTTGGAGATACAATAAACATGGAAACTACATAGTAGATGATACAAAAAAGCTTAAGCAGACAAAAGAGAATCAGCTCTTTATAATCAATAAACTAAAAGATGATAAAGAGATTAAGTTTTACTATAAGAGAGCCTTAAAAAAATAAGCCCTTTTATATAAACGTTCGGTGTTACCGAACCTACCTTGCTTTTTGAGCCATTTTGATGTAAATATGCAAAATCTCTAAAGCAGCAGGGGTTACTCCTGAAATCTCCGATGCATTAAAAAGGGTCGGAGGGTTAATATCATTTAATTTCTCCACAATCTCGTTACTTAATCCTGATACTTTTTCAAACT
>JALUKQ010000109.1 GCA_027056485.1 Campylobacteraceae bacterium
TAAATTTAAATTCTGCTTTAAAATGTTCGCCTCTTTTTGCCATAATCTTTTTCTCCTACTTTCGTATTTTACTCTTTTAGGAATTTATTTCTGATTTAGCTGTCTAAGTTTTGGGGTACATCATAATGAATGGACAAATGAAGCTGGTACAGTTTTATCTACTGAGGCTTCATTTACATATACACCTATACTTTTAGGAGAAGAGACCTTAACGTTGAGGGTTACGGATGATAATGGTGCTAGTGTAAGTGATAGTATTAAAGTTAATGTTATTACTAATGCTATAACTCCGATAAAAGGAAGCATCGCTCTCCCAAATACAGCAGGGGACCTAAACTTTGTATTTTTATCAAAAGATACACAAATAGCCTTTGTTTTAACGAAAGATTATATGGAAGGAAATTTCTATCTTTATAGTTATGATATCTCAAATCCTAATGCTATTCAGTTATTAGATACTCAGTTTTTAGTAGGTGGTAATTATCGTGATGTATATGCAGGTATTTACCTCTCTAAAGATAAAACTAAACTATACACATTAATTACAGATGTTAGATATGGAGAAAATATTTTTTCTATAACAGATATTAGTACCCCTTCAAGTTTAAACATATTAGGAAGATATAAAAGTTATATAGATAATAGTTACTTCTCTTATAATCTTATGAGTGAGATAAAAGGTTTTTCAGAAGATGAAAGCAAAGTATATTTTTTATCTTATATTAAAAAGTATACCTCTTCTAACCCTCAAAAGGAAGTGAAATTATTAGATATAAGCGATACTTCAAATATGAATTTATCAAATGACGATGGATTAAACTATACTCTAGTAGGACATGAACCTCAAAGCAGTAGTAATGGAGTATCGGCAAGTGTTCATGATAAAAAACTTATTGTAGAGAGAAATTAATTTAAAAGGAAAAAAGATGCTAAAAAAATTAACTCTTCAGTGATAGCAATATCACTGAAGAGAGCATATCTCCCTATGTAAAAAAGGAGTTTCTCATAGTTAAGTCAACCACGAGCTATAATGAGGCAAAAAAATACTCTGAAAAAATCTCTAAAAAACTAAATATCAAAATAGATTTGAGAATACATTAGTATAGAACATACAAACTATTATGACGAGTTTAGAAATAGCTACTACATCTATCTTAATTATTGCTTTTCAGACCACTCTTATCCGAATTTAGCTAAAATCCACCACAAAATTACAAGACGATTGGAGCTGAATTCATGAAGATGAACGGTGCACAAATGGTTTGTGAGGCACTGATAGCCGAGGGCGTAAAGACCGTTTTTGGTTACCCTGGTGGTGCTATCATGAACGTATATGATGAGATATATAAGCAAGATGGGTTTGAACACATCTTAAATAGACATGAACAAGCTTCTGTCCATGCAGCAGATGGTTATGCTAGAGCTACTGGTGAAGTCGGTGTTGCTATGGTAACCTCTGGACCTGGGTTTACCAATGCTGTAACGGGTTTGGCTACTGCCTATATGGACTCAATACCTATGGTTGTTATCTCTGGTCAGGTTCCATTGTCTTTAATAGGGACAGATGGATTTCAAGAGATAGATGCTGTTGGTATTTCAAGACCTTGTACCAAGCATAACTACTTGGTACGTGAGCTTTCTGAGTTACCTCGTATTATGAAAGAAGCATTTCACATAGCACGTACAGGAAGACCCGGGCCTGTACTTGTAGATATTCCTAAAGATATTACAGCTGAGTTTGGAGAGTTTATCTATCCTGATGAGGTGAATATACCAAGTTTTAAGCCTACTGTTAAAGGTAATAAACGTCAAATTGAGAAAGCTGTTGAGGCAATTTTAAAAGCTAAGAAGCCTCTGCTTTATATAGGTGGTGGGGTTACCTTATCTGACTCTAGTGACTTGGTTCGTAAGTTGGCTGATATGGGTCAGATACCTGCTGTTGAGACACTTATGGCACGTGGTGCAATGGGTGCTAAAAATCCACTGCTTCAAGGTATGTTGGGAATGCATGGAAACTACTCTTCAAATATGGCAATGTCAGAGACGGATTTGGTTATCTCTTTAGGTGCTAGGTTTGATGATAGAGTTACAGGTAAACTCTCTGAGTTTGCTAAGTATGCAGATGTTATTCATGTAGATATTGACCCAGCAAATATAGGTAAACTGGTAGATGTTGATTACCCTATAGTTGGTGACTTATCAAGTGTACTTGAAAAGTTTATAGAGGGACTTGAAGGTAAAATAAACCCTGACCGATATGCCGACTGGAGAGAGGTTTTAGAGCGTTATGATGATTTACATCCTCAGTCATATGTAGATTCTGATGAAGTCATTAAGCCACAGTGGGCGATAGAGAGAATAGGTGAGTTGGTGGGTGAACAAGCTATTATAACCTCTGATGTTGGTCAGCATCAGATGTGGGCAGCTCAACACTACCCATTTGATAGACCTCGCCAATGGATAAATTCTGGTGGGCTTGGAACTATGGGCTTTGGTTTTCCAGCAGCCTTAGGTGCTAAAAAAGCATTTCCAGATAAGACAGTTATAAATATTACAGGTGATGGGTCAATTTTAATGAATGTGCAAGAGTTGGTAACAGCTGCTGAGTATAAGATTCCTGTTATTAATATTATTTTGAACAATCATTTCCTTGGTATGGTTCGACAGTGGCAGACATTTTTCTATGAAGAGCGTTACTCTGAAACCGATTTGAGCTTTCAGCCTAACTATAAGGCATTAGCAGAGGCATGTTATGGAATAGGGTATGATGTTACAAGCAAAGCAGAGTTTGATGCAGCTATTAAAGATGCTATAGAGCAAGACAAAGTAGCATTTATTAATGTACAAGTAGCACGATTTGAAAATGTTTTACCAATGGTTCCTGCTGCTGGAGCATTGTACAATATGATGTTACCTAAAAAAGAGGAGGAGTAGAGATGGAAAATTCACATAATGTTAGAAGAGTTATTTCTGTATTAGTTGAAAATGAGAGTTCTGTACTCTCTCGAATCTCTGGATTATTTGCTGGACGTGGATATAATATTGAGACATTAACCGTGGCTCCTGTTCCTAACTCTAATTTATCTCATATAACCATTGCTACTAAAGGTAGTGCTAGAGTATTAGAGCAGATTACTAAACAGCTTCATAAGCTTGTTCCTGTTTATAAAGTAATAGAACATGAAGAGATGGTTGAAAAAGAGATGGTATTGGTTAAGTTCCCTATAGAGGAGAGTTTGGCTGATATAGAGGCTCTATGTTCAGCTTATAATGGTGGAATTGTCAATGTAGGTGTAAGCATATGTATCGGTATGGTAGCTGATGAACCTTGTAGAGTTAAACATTTTATAGAAGCAATTGAGCGATATAACCCTATAGAAGTTGTTCGTGGTGGAGTGGTTGCAATAGAGCGATAAAAAATGTAGGGGCAGAGCGATATCTCTACCCTTGCCTATAATAGGAAAAAACATGAAATTAAGTCAAATATGTCAAGAAATAGATGTTACTTTTTCAGGTGACGATATAGAAATAACTGGACTTCACACTCTTAGTGAAGCAACTCCCATTCAAATCTCTTTTTTTAATGATAGAAAATATTTAGATCAATTACCCAACACTCAAGCAGGAGCTGTACTTATTGCTGAAGAGTATGTTAGTCTATTACCTGAAACAACAGTCGCTTTAGTAACAGATGAGGCTTATTTAAAACTAGCATTGGCTTCAAAGTTTTTTGCACATAAGATAGAAACTAAAGGTAGTCACCCAAGTATGGGTGAGGGTTGTGATATAGATAAACGTGTACGCTTTGGTAAAAATGTAACCTTAGGAGATAATGTAACAATAATGGCAGGTGCATATGTTGGTGATAATGTAGTAATAGGCTCCAATACACTTATCTACCCAAATGTAACCCTGTATCATCACTCTCTAATTGGTTCAAATTGTATAATACATGCAGGAACGGTTATAGGTTCAGATGGTTATGGTTTTGCTCATACTAAAATGGGTGAACATGTTAAGATTTATCAAAATGGTAATGCTGTTATAGAAGATGATGTGGAGATAGGTGCTAACACAGTCATAGATAGAGCAGTTTTTGGAACAACATATATTCGAAAAGGTACAAAGCTGGATAATCTTATACAGATAGCACATAACTGTGATGTTGGAGAACATTCACTTATGGCAGGGCAGTCTGGAATGGCTGGTTCTACCACTACAGGTAGAAATCTTATAATGGGTGGTCAAAGTGCTACGGCAGGACATTTGCATTTGGGTGACTTTTGTACTGTAGCTGGTAAAGCAGGGGTAACAAAGTCACTTCAAGGTGGAAAAACATATGCAGGTTTCCCTGCAATAGACCATAAAAAATGGTTAAAACAGCAGGTAAAAATTTCTTTATTAAGTAAGAAATAAAGCCATTATCTTAAACTTTTATAAAGAAATATTATTATATAATTATCTTAATTAATATTATATAGGATTTAAGATGTCAATAACGATAACACGACCAATAGCTACAGATATAGAGATTAAATTAGATAGTAAAAAAATGATTGTAAGTAAAACAGATGTTTCGGGAAAAATTATCTATGGTAATGAGTATTTTTGTGAGTTATCAGGATATAAAGAGAGTGAATTGATATCTTCTCCACATAGTATATTGCGACATCCAGATATGCCAAGAGCAGTTTTTAAACTTATGTGGGATTATCTAAATTCAGGTAGAAACATAATGGCTGTTGTTAAAAATATGTCTAAAAATGGGAATTATTATTGGGTAACAACAGACTTTGATATAAGACGTGATCCTTTAGGAAATATTCAGTATTACGTTGCTTTTAGACAAGCAGCACCAAAGCATGTTGTAGAGGTAATGGAGAAGCTTTACGTTAAGTTATTGGCAATTGAAAAAGAGCATGATATAAAAGCTTCTATGGCATATCTTGATGCTTACTTAGAAGAGAAAAATATGAACTATGACCAGTTTATAGAACAATTAGCAAAACCAAAAGGTCTGTCTGCAATTTTCTTTGAGAAGATGAAGAATCTATTTGGCTAGTTGCTAATGACTGATTAGTATTTCATATTTCAATATCTAGTACAATTTTCACTTGTTTATCTATCTCAAGTATTTCTTGATAAGTAAGTTTAGTGAGTAAACCCTCTAAGATTCTTTTATTGTCTAAAGCTCTTATTTGGTCACATAGGACATCACTTGTTTTATCTAATTTATCTCTTTTAGCAATTCTATATCTTAAAGGATAAGCATCATCTATTAAAATAGTTGAGATTGGTAAAATAATAGTTGTAGGATGTTCACACTTATTTAAAATATTGGTTTGATAAATTAAAACAGGTCTTATCTTACCAACTTCATTCCCTTTTTTAGGGTTAAGTTTGGCTAAATATATTTCACCTTTTTGAAACATTACAGACCATCATTCAGAGTATATTCAAACTCTTGAGAGGTTTTTAAACTCTCTGCTCTTACTTTGAAAGAAGCATTTTTTATTTGTTCTTTAAGCCTTTCTTTTTCTAAGGAATCTTTATAGTAAATAACTGCTTTTCTTATTAAATCACTTTTAGTTGTTTGTAACAGCTTAACCATATCTTCTAGTGTATTATAAAAAGTATCATCAGATTTTAAAGTAATTGTATGCATAATTTGTCCTTTTTTTCTTTATTATAGGACAAATCATCTTAAAGTAATATTTTAGTAATACCTTGATGTTAATTAGAGGACATTATATATTTATCAGCCTTAAATAATTTAATATCAAGATAGTATAAATGTACTTTTGATATACAATGAAAAAATTATTTAGCTAAAAGAGGAATGTTAAATAGTCTTTTTATAGGGATATAAAGCTTCTGAGTAAAATACAAAAAACTTAAAATGATTATTGTATATAGAAGTGAAGATGGAATATTTTTTAGTAAATAATTAAAAAATGAGTTTAAGTTTCCTTTATAGGTTGTTTTAGTCAAATTTGAACCAAAACCAACTCTTTTCATAAACTTAGCCTCTCCCATTTTTTTCAAACCTTTTAAGCCATTTTCTCCATAAGTAGAGGCATAGAGTATATTTTTATTTTTGACATTAGGCATACTTTTCGCATATTCAAATGCCTTACCTTTTGTAATTTTTAGTAGTATATTGCTCTTTTTACCAAAATGAGATGTAAGTGTTACAAAGCTTTTTAACTCTTTAAGATTTTTTGTATTTTTTAGAAGATTTAGTGTTTGATTTAGACCAATTTTATCGTAAAGTTTATAGATAGGTTGTAGTAAATCTTTTAAATTATCTAATGACTTGGTTTTGTTTGAGATTTGAGCTTGAGTTATAAGCTGATGACTTAGCCATGAGGGAAGTTTGTTGA
The DNA here is from genome assembly GCA_027056485.1 of Campylobacteraceae bacterium. Lineage (GTDB taxonomy): Bacteria > Campylobacterota > Campylobacteria > Campylobacterales > Sulfurovaceae > UBA1140. Next base: position 6,384 of record JALUKQ010000109.1, read on the forward strand.
CTTTTTTTCCATATTTTAAAATCGATATAGATGTTTTTACAGGAGCAGTGGCTCCAAGTGTATAAAATGTTGAAGCTGTTGCTAGGATACCAAGTGAAGAGAGTGCTACAATAACGTTATCGACCTCTTTGTTATCTATATAATGTTTTCCTTCTATAGATAAATCTCTAATATCACCAATAACTAAAAAATCAGAAGCAAAAGCTGAGGCTTTTCCTATATCTTCATCACTTTTTCCTTGGGTTAAACCCTCTAGGAATTTTTTTGCTTTATACCCATAATCTTCACGTTTTGACTTTATATCATCTAGCAGTTTTTGGTTGATTGGATTTTTTTTAACATAATCATAGGAGATAAAATAGCTAAGATACTCTTCTGCTTCCACATATTTCTCTTTAGATATTAACTCTTTGGTATAAGGAAGAGGATCTATATGCACAAGGGTTCTAACATCAAAAGTTTTTCTCTCCTTTAAAATAAGAAGAGAAGCAGTCATTAATAGTATAGTAAAAATAGGAGTAAATATTCTTAGCATTTTAACTTCCTAGTTAGAGTTAGTTAGAACTATTTAGATAAAAATTCCATCTAAAATAGTATTGACATAGTCATCAGCTTTAAATTTTATAAGGTCATCAGGTTGTTCACCTGTACCTATATAGTAGATAGGCATTTGAAGTTCATCTGCTATAGATAGAACGGAGCCACCTTTAGCAGTACCATCTAGCTTAGTAATTATTATACCATCTATACCAATCAGTTCGTTGAAAATTTTTGCTTGGTTAATGCTAGAGCTCCCTTGTGTACCATCGAGTATAAGCATTTTTCTATGTGGAGCATCTGTCATTGCTTTGTTTGCTGTACGAACCATCTTTTTAAGCTCTTCACCTAAGTTGGTCTGTGTATGTAATCTTCCTGCTGTATCTATAAGTACATGGTCTATATTTTTTGCTATGGCAGATGAGATGGTATCGTAAACAACAGCTGAAGGGTCATGACCTTGTTGTGTCGATACAATAGGAACATCTAGCTTTTTTGCCCAACGTGTTAACTGTTCTATTGCTGCAGCTCTAAATGTATCAGCAGCACCAAAAATAACTGACTTACCATCTTTTTGATGATATCGTGCGAGTTTTGCCATGGTTGTTGTTTTACCAGCACCATTTACCCCCACAATCATATCTACAAAAGGTTTTGCATTGATATCATCTTTCCAGTCAGCTTTATATTGAAATACAGTAATAAGTGCATTATAAGCTTCACCTCTATTAATGGTGTTAGGAAGTTTTTCTAAGAACTTTTCTACCAATTCATAGTTTACGTCAGCTTCTAAAAGAATATCTTCAAACTCATCTTTAGTGATTTTTTTCTTTTTCTCAGGAGCTACTTCTTTTATAGCCTCATTGGTACGTTTAAAAACTTTTTTAAATATATTAAACATTATTTATCTCTCTTTTTTATTTTTTCTAATAGTTGTTTTATATCACTCTCTATCATCTCTTCTGGCATGCTTCCTTCATAGTGTGTAAAATATTTACCATTTGCAAATAGTACCATTAATGGTAATTTGAAGTTATCAACAATTCCCAATTTTTTTATAATCATTTTTTCAAATTTTTCATTTTCATTTTGGTCTGCAGCAACAAAAAAGTGTGCTTTTTCAGATACAATTAGTTTTTTAAGTTCATTATCTTTAATATTGTCATGAACCAAAGCAGTAATTATAAAAAGATTTTCTTTAAATTTTTTTTGTAAACTGTTAAGATGAGGGACTTCACCTCTACAGGGTGGGCACCATGTAGAAGATAAGTTAATCATTACAATAGATTGCTTTATATTTGAAAAAGTATATACATCATTTTTCACATCTAAAGTCGTTGTTCTGTTTTTAAAGTTTTTAAAGGTAAAAGTTGAAGTAGTAGCTTTGGGTTTAGGTATTTTTTCTTCTTGCTTTACATTAGAATTAGTAACAACATTACTTATCATATTTTGGAGGATAATTGAGTTCTCTTTTTCAGGTATAGTTATATTTATATCTGATATTTTACTCTCTTCTTTATGTTCATCGCAAGCTGTAAATAGGAAGATAATAGCTGTTAAAAGTAGATAAAATGTATTTTTTGTATTCAAGTACAGTCTTTATTAAGTGAATTTAAGTGATTATATCAAAAAAAAATAAAGTGTTAGATATGGATAAAAAAAGTTTTAGAAAAATTTGTTTGAATAGGCTAAAAAAGCAACAAGTCAATAATTATAAGTTAGACAAGCTTGTAATTCAGAAATTACTGTTTTTTATAAAAAAAAGTAACTCTAAAGTAATTATGCTTTATATTCCTTTAAAAATAGAAGTTAATATATCAAGTTTAATTATTGCCCTAAGAAAAGAGAAAAAAATTGTTTTAGTACCATTTATGGAAGGTGAAAGCTTTAGCTTGGTAAAATATAGATTGCCTTTATATATAAAAAAATTTGGTGTAAAAGAACCTTCTAACTCAAACAAATATAATAATAAAATAGATTTAGCAATAGTTCCAGTTATTGGGATTGATAGTACATTTAGACGAGTAGGATTCGGTAGAGGATTTTATGATAGGTTTTTTGAAAAAAACCGTAAAAATATAAGTACAGTTTTATTCGTGGGAAGAAAACGTTGTATCTCTTCTGAAATTATTACAGATGATTATGATGTTAAGGGTGACTCTTATATAACACCTTAAAATAGTTTTTTTTAGAAAAAAATCAAGGATTTAGGCTCCTTACAAGGAGAAAAAATGATAGAAAATATATTGATAGCACTACTATTACCACTTCTTGGAGTGGGTATAACTTATATGGTTATGCGTAATGCTAATAAGAAACAGTTTACACATTTAGAGAGTGAAGCAAAAGCAAAAGCTTCGGCCATAGAGTATGAAGCTGAACATCTTCTCAGTGAAGCAAAAATTCAGATAAAAGATAATGAGGTTCAACTAGAGAAAAAGTTTCAAGATAAAGTTTTGGATCTAGCAAAACAAAAAACAGAATTAGATTTAAAGTTAAAAGATTTAGAGAAGAAAGAGAAAAAGCTCTTTAAAATTAAAAAGAATATAGAGAAAAAAGAGAGTAATCTTGCTACTTTAGAAGAGAATAAAAAGAGTGAGATAGCATCAACTATAGCTGTACTTGAAAAAAGTGCAGGAATGACAAAGGATGAGGCAAAAAGAGAGCTCTTTACTCAAGTTGAAGAGCAATCTAAGGTTGAGTTAGCATTAACAATCAGAAAACATGAAAAACAAGCTGAACAAGAAGCTAAGAAAAAAGCCAACTATATTTTATCTCAAGCTGTAACTCGTTATGCTGGTGAATTTGCTGGTGAGAGACTTATTAATATTATTAATCTGCCTAGTGATGAACATAAAGGTCGTATTATAGGTAAAGAGGGAAGAAATATTAAAAGCTTGGAACAACTTCTTGGTGTGGACATTATTATTGATGAGACACCAGGAGTGATTATAGTCTCTAACTTTAACCTTTATAGACGAGCAATTGCTACCAAAACTATTGAAATTTTAGTTGAAGATGGAAGAATTCATCCTGGACGAATAGAACAGGTTCATGCAAAAGTTAAAGAGGAGTTTGAAGAGAAAATTCTAGAAGATGGTGAAAACATAGTTATAGAGTTGGGTCTTTTACCAATGCATGAGGAGTTAATGAAACTGCTTGGACGTATGAGGTATCGTGCTAGTTATGGACAAAATGCTTTGGCACATACTCTAGAGGTTGCTAAGTTGGCATCGGTTATGGCTGCAGAGATGGGTGGTGATGAGAAGTTAGCATTAAGAGCAGGGTTACTTCATGATATAGGTAAAGCATTAACGCAAGAGCATGGTGGTAATCATGTAGACTTAGGTGTTGAAGTGTGTCAAAGATATGATGAACATCCTACTGTAATTAATGCTATATATGCTCACCATGGTCATGAAGAACCAGATGGTGTAGAGTCTGCAGCCGTATGTGCAGCTGATGCTTTAAGTGCTTCTCGTCCTGGAGCCAGAAGAGAAGTTTTAGAGAGTTTTGTTAAGCGTGTTAAAGATGTTGAAGCTATTGCACTTACTAAAAAAGGTGTTATAGATGCATATGCTATTAATGCTGGTCGTGAGATTCGTGTTTTTGTAGATGCTGGTAAGATTGATGATTCATCTATCTATTTATTATCAAAAGAGATTGCAAAAGAGATAGAGAATAAGGTACAATACCCTGGCGAAATAAAAGTCAATGTTATTCGTGAAAAACGTGAAATTCAATATGCAAGGTAAGAAATGAAAAGAACAACAGCAACACTACTTATGTTAGGTCTATTAATTACAGGATGTAATGCGAAAGATGCAAGAGATATTAATGCTACCAAAAAAGTAGAAGCTCTAGCAGTAGATTCAAATGTAACAACTGATAAGAAAAATAGTAAAAATATAGTCGTATTAGAGACAAATCAAGGGACAATTGAGTTAAAAATGTTTCCAGATATAGCTCCATTGGCTGTTGAAAACTTTACAACACATGCTGCTAATGGCTATTATGATGGATTGATTTTCCATAGAGTTATTAAAGATTTTATGATTCAAGGTGGTGACCCTACAGGAACAGGAACAGGAGGAACATCTATTTGGAATAAAGAGTTTGTCAATGAGTATGGTGCGAATGTTGTTTTTGATAAACCATTTATGTTGGCAATGGCAAACCATGGACCAAATACAAATGGTAGTCAATTTTTTATTACAACAAAAGCAACTCCTTGGTTAAATGGTGGTTATACTATTTTTGGTGAAGTAGTTTCAGGGCAAGATGTTGTGACAAAAATTGAAAACAGTAAAACAGCTACGGCTGATAGACCTGTAAGTGAGCAGAAAATTATTAAGGTTTATGTTAAGAAATAATGCAAAAAGTTGACCTTAATATTCTACGTCAAGAACGTATAAAGTGTCTTGATTGGAAAAATATAAAACCCTATTGGGAGGCTATTTTAGCTCTTCCAACTCCTAAAAATGTCCAAATCAAGCTTGGTGATACTGTTGAGATGTTGCCTGATAATATGACAGACGAAGATGAAGAAAGTATTTATAGTACTGCAAAGTTGATGCATCCTTGGAGAAAAGGACCTTTTCAAGTCTCTAAAACTTTTATTGACAGTGAATGGAAAAGTAATTTAAAATATGATTTACTTCGTCCCCATTTTAATTTAAAAGATAAAGTTGTAGGTGATATAGGATGTAACAATGGCTATTATCTTTTTAAAATGATGGAAGATAAGCCAAAAAGATTAATTGGTTTTGATCCTTCAGCTGTAACTTACTGTCAGTTCAAGTTTTTAGACCATTTTATACAGAGTGGCATAACCTATGAACTTTTAGGTGTAGAACATCTAGAGTACTATGAGCATAAATTTGATACTTTGTTTTGTTTAGGTGTACTCTATCATAGAGCTGACCCTATTGGTATGTTAAAGTCTATTTTTAAGGGTTTAAATGATAATGGAGAGCTAATTCTAGATACATTTATGATAGATGGTGAAGATGATATCTGTTTAACACCTCGTGATCGTTACTCTAAAATGGGTAATATCTACTTTATACCAACAGTAAATGCCTTGAAAAATTGGTGTTTTAGAGCTGGATTTAAAGAGTTTGAAGTTTTAGATATAGTTAAGACAGAATCTACAGAACAACGAAAAACAGAATGGATTAATACCCAATCCTTAAATGATTTTTTAGATGAAAATGACCAAAATAAAACAGTTGAGGGGTATCCCGCACCCAAGAGAGTCTATATTAAGGTTAAAAAGGTAAAGAAAATAGATTAATTTGAAGATTTATTTTCAAACAGATAAAAAATAAGGTATAATTAACAAATAAAAAATATTCAAGAATTAATCATATTGACCTTTTGAAAATATAAAAAAAAAATTTAAATTTTATTTATTATTATTAAGCAAGTATATTTTTGATATAACCTTAGAATATAATAGATAATGATTAGGATAACAATGAGAATATTAACCATTGGTTTTGATGATGAGTTTGTAAAAGAGCTAGAAGTCGAATTAGAAAAATATTTTATTTGTATAGTAGATTCAGCTAGAGACTTGTATGACGCTACAAATTTTACAGATTTCAGACACTATGAGCTTATAATAATAGTAGATGAGGGTGAACGATATACACTAGAAAAATATAGTAATGAAGTCAAAAAGAAAAAAAGAGAAACAAAAATTATAGTTTTAACTGATAATAATAAAAATCAAATATCTCTTTTTGGCTTAGGTGTAGATGATGTTATTGCTGAGTTTATTGACTCAGCAGAACTTATAGCTGCAAGAGTACTTTCAAATATGAGAAAATTATTTGGAACGCAGATTGATGTTGGTAAATTGGTTATAGATATTACTAACAAAAAAATAGAATATGATGATAAAATAGTATCATTAAATGGTAAGACATTTGATATACTGGCATACTTGGCACTGAGAGAAGATAGAGTATTTTCTAAAGATGAAATTATTAATGCACTTTGGGAAGAACCAGAGTATGTGAGTGATAACACTGTTGAAGTTGCTATTAATCAGATTAGAAAGAGACTTAAGAGTATTTTGGGTTTTCAGGTAATTCACACTGTAAGAAGACGTGGATATAAATTTTCTTATGAAAAGTAGGGTGTAGTCCCCGACTACACCGTTAAAATTAAATTTAACTTTTTATAAATTTCAATTATTATAACACGGTGTAGTCAGGGACTACACCCTACGTTAATTATTCTTTACGTAATCTAACCACATAGGCATTCCTTTTTGTTCTTGTTTGAGCGTTGTACTCATGCCATGACCAGGATAAACCGTAAAATCTCCCTCTATTTTCATGGCTTTTTCTAAACTTTTTGCCATATCATCTCCTGAAGAGAAAGGGAAGTCCCATCTTCCTATTGATTGTTGAAATAAGAAGTCTCCTGAAAACCATACATCTTCTATTTCTATAATAGAGTTACCTGGTGTATGTCCAGGGAAATGACGATATTGAATTTTAATACCCTCTATAGTAAGCTCTTCATCACCATTAACCAGTACATCTGCTTGACTACTGGGTGGATTTTGACCAAGAACACATTTTTCTAACATGAATGCGTCATCTTTTGATATATAGAGTGGTATTTTTAATTTCTCTTTTAATTCTGCATTTGACCATACATGGTCGTAGTGTCCATGTGTATTTAGTATTGCAACTGGATTTGTCGTATTATTGAGTACCCATGATGTTGCACCTATACCTGGGTCAATAATTAAGTCTTTATTGTCTATTGTAACAATATAGCAGTTTGTTTGGGTTTGACCCATAGGTTGAATTTTAATTTCCATTGATTCGCCTTTTGGTATAATATTGCTATGAAACTATATAAAATTTTAGAAGAAGCCATTACAAGTGATTGTATTGAGACTAAAGAAAAACTGACACAGCAATGTTTTGAGTATTGTAGCCAAAATGAGTTTATATCTTCTGAAGGTTTTAAACCTCTTTTATTTGATGAACCATCTTATATAAACAGATGTAAAATCGTTAATCCTAAAGAGTTAAAAGCAAGAAAAGATTTTGATAAGCCAGAAGGATTAGCAACCTTAGTACATGCTATAGCACATATAGAGTACTCAGCTATAGATTTAGCATTAGATGCTGTTTATCGCTACCCTAAAATGCCACAACGTTTTAAACTAGATTGGTTAGAAGTTGCATTAGATGAAGTTAGACACTATCAGATGCTTGAAGAGTTATTACATGATTTGGGTTTTAAATATGGAGATTTCCCTGTTCATTGTGGACTTTTTGATGCTGCCAAATATACGGCAGATAATATACTTGATAGAATGGCAATAATTCCCAGATATCATGAAGCCAGTGGATTGGATGTTAACCCACAAATTAGTAAAAAACTTGATAACAAGCGAAAACTTCTTCCCGTTAAAAAATTAATTAAAATTCTTAAAATTATTTATGATGAAGAAATTATTCATGTTAATAAAGGTGATTATTGGTTTAAATATATTTGTGAAATAGAAAACTTAGACATATCAATTTATTTTAATATTTTAGAAAAATATAAATTACTAGAGAAGCATAGACCCCATATTAACGTTGCTGCACGTCAAAAAGCTGGTTTCACATGTGATGAATTAAGAAAGCTTGGGGATGCAGAATGTAACTAATAAAAAAAAACATAATAAATTATATAGTGTTTCAAATAACTTTTAAAGATAAAAGAGTATAATAATCTTATAAAATTAAATAAAAAGTGGAAATAATGCAAAATAAAATAGAATTTTATAAACCGTCAATACAGAGCAATACAAAGCAGTATATAGATGATGTTTTAAATTTTTCAGATAACTCAAAAGTTGAAAAGCTTGAAAAATCATTTACTGAATTCATTGGTTGTGAATATGCACTAGCAACAACCAGTGGAACAGCAGCATTGCATTTAGCTATGTGTGCTTTAGATTTTAAAAGAGGTGATAAAGTAATCTGTAGTATAAATGTTTTTCCATCTGTACCTCAAGCCGTTCGTCATTTTGATGCTGAACCAATCTTTGTGGATATAGAGAGTAAGAATTATACTATTGATTTAGGGAAACTTGAAAAAGCCTTGGAAAAAAATCAAAGTAAGAAATTAAAAGCAATTATTGTTAATCATATGGCAGGACATTTGGTTGACTTAGAGAGAGTATATGAGCTTGCAAAGCAGTATAACGTAAAAGTTATAGAAGATGCCTCTAATGCAATGGGTGCTAAATATAAAGGGAATTATATTGGAAATACAGGATCCGATATTACTGTATTTTCTTTTGCACCACACTTATGCAGTTCATTAACCAATGGTGGTATGTTGGTGACCAATGATGAGCAAACATATAAGCAGGCACAGCTATTAGGCTTTCATGGTATGGAAGGTAGATTATGTGATAGTTATGGTAATGTTAACTACATATATGATGTTGTAAATATAGGATGGAAGTACGACCTAAGTCAGTTAGAAGCAGCTTACTGTTTGGCTGATTTTGAGGCACTTGATGCAAGTATTGAAAGAAGAAGAGAAATAGCATCTATGTACTCTAAGCACCTTGAAAATGTTAAGCATGTAAAGTTGCCATCTGTAGATGAAGATGATATTTCAACACAATATATAGTTGAAATTGATAAGAATAGAGATCATTTTGTAAATGAGTTAAAAAAAGAGGGTGTAACAATCTCTGTTCATTATATGCCTTTACATTTAACTCAGTACTATAAGCAAAAGTACTCTATGAAAGTATTTGATTATTCAGTAGCATTAGGTGCATTTCAAAGAGTAATGTCCTTACCTATGTACGCTTCATTAACAGATGAAGAGGTGCTTCGTGTATGTGATGCTATTAAAAAAGTAGCTGATGAACATATTTAATGTCCTTTCGTAGCTATGTGGTCTCTTTCTTTGAGAGACTATTTTTTAAGCCTAGTCTTTTTGACTGGCTTTTAATCCTTCTTTTTTCTCCTCTATCTTTACTCTATGCCTTTGTTATGTTAATCAGGCGAGTAATAACTCCTAAAAAATCTTATTCTATACCTATTGTAAGTATTGGTAATCTAACTGTTGGTGGTAGTGGTAAAACACCATTTGTTATAGCTTTAGCAGGTCGATATAAAGATGTTGCTGTTATCTCAAGAGGATATGGTAGAGAGAGTAAAGGTTTAGTAGAAGTGTCACGAAAAGGTCAAATTTTAACAGATGTATATTCTTCAGGAGATGAGCCTATGCTTATGGCAATATCACTCCCTAATGCATCAGTTATGGTTAGTGAAAATCGTGAAATTGCTATTGAATTAGCTATAGAGCAGGGTGCAAAAGTTATATTTTTAGATGATGGTTTTAATAGAGTTAATATTGAAAAATATGATATCTTGCTTTTTCCAGAGAAAATACCTAATTATATGTCCTTTCCAATAGGTCCTTTTCGTGAGTTTTACCTATCAAAGCACTTTTCTAATATAAACTTATATGAAAATAGAGATTTCAAAAGAGTAGTAGAAATTGATAATCCAACAGAAAAAATGTTGCTAGTGACAGCAATTTCAAATCCAGAGAGACTTGAGCCTTTTTTACCTAAAGGTGTAGTAGAAAAGTATTATTTGGAGGATCATGCCTATTTTGAAGAGGAGAAACTTAAAGAAAAACTTTTAATTTCTTCTGCTATATCTTTACTTGTAACTGAAAAAGATAAAGTAAAAATGAAAGGCTTTAAGTTACCCCTATCGGTTATGCAGTTAAAATTACAAATCAAAAATGAGATGTTAGAAAAAGTAGACAGATATATTGGAGAATATGAAAATGAAAAATAAAATAGATGTAGTAAAAACACTCTTAGATGCACTACCATACATAAAAAAATTTGCAAATGAGAAGATTGTGATTAAGTATGGGGGGTCTGCACAAACTTCAGAAGTGTTAAAACAGCAGTTTGCACAAGACATTGTACTACTCCATACCGTAGGAATGAAACCCATTATTGTTCATGGTGGTGGAAAAAGCATTACAGATTTGTTAGCAGACTTGGGTGTAGATACTAAGTTTGTAGATGGACAAAGGGTAACTACTAAAGAAGTTATGCGTATAGCTGAGATGGTTTTAAGTGGTGAAATAAACAAAGATATAGTCTCTCTTCTAAACAATCAAGGAGGGTCAGCGATAGGTATTTCAGGAAAAGATGCAAATTTATTGGAAGCAATACCTAAAGACTTTGAAAACTTTGGTTACACAGGAGTTATTCAAAATGTAAATCCTAAAGTGGTTAACAGTATTATTGATGATGGATTTGTTCCCGTTATTGCTCCTATCGCTTCGGCTCCAACCCTAGCACATCCAGGATTTAATATTAATGCTGATTTTGCTGCTAGTAAGATTGCTATCGCTTTAGAGGCAAGAAAAATACTCTTTTTAACAGATACAGAAGGTGTTTTAGATAAAGATATGAAATTATTACGCAATTTGGATATACAAGAGACAGAAGCTTATAAAGCTGATGGTACTATAAGTGGTGGTATGGTTCCTAAAGTTGATGCTTGTGTTGAAGCATTAAGAGGAGGGGTTAAAAAAGCACATATTATTGATGGACGTTTAGAACACTCTATACTTTTAGAAATTTTAACTTCGGCTGGTATTGGTACCTGTATTCAACTTTAATTATATTAAATAATAATGTAACATATATTTGTTATATAAGATAATATGTTACATAAGATATTAATAAGATAAAAATTATCTGATTAATATCAGTGACTAATGATATTATTAGTATACTCTCTTTATGAAAGAAAGCATAAAAATATTTTCTCAAGACCTTAAAAGTTCATTCAAAGATTTACTACCCATTATTGTGGTAGTAGCATTCTTCCAAACATTTATAATTCAAACGATACCGGATAATTTAATCTCTATCGTAATTGGGCTTACTATTGTTGCTGTTGGCTTAGCTCTTTTTATTCGAGGGCTTGAATTGGGTATATTCCCCATTGGTGAAAACCTTGCTATAGATTTTGCTAAAAAAGGTTCTGTTTTTTGGCTACTACTTTTTGCTTTTACTATTGGTTTTGCTACAACAGTTGCTGAACCTGCACTCATAGCTATTGCAGATAAAGCAGCTGTGATATCAGGTGGTTTGGTAGATGCTTTTTGGCTTAGAATGACTGTTGCTTTTTCCGTTGGTTTTGCTATATCGTTAGGTACACTTCGTATTCTTCTTGGACACCCTATTCAATATTATATTATTACAGGATACATATTGGTTGTATTGGTGACATTTTTTGCACCAAAAGAGATTATTGGTCTGGCTTATGACAGTGGAGGAGTTACAACTTCTACCGTTACCGTACCATTAGTAGCTGCACTTGGGATTGGCTTGGCTTCAAGTATTAAGGGTAGAAATCCAGTTATAGATGGTTTTGGTTTGATCGCTTTTGCTTCATTGACGCCTATGATATTTGTTCAAGTTTATGGTATTGTTGTTTATAACTTTTTTGATGTCTCAGTGCTTCCGATTGTAAACGAAACAGTAGAAATAGTAAAAGTTGCTGTTGAAATACATACCTTTTCTATAGTAGATATGTTTCTAGAATTATTAAGCGTTATTAAAGATATTGCTCCAATATTAATAGTTATATTTTTCTTTCAGTATATTATTATTAAAAAATCTGTACCTCATTTATCGAAAATTATTGTAGGTATAAGTATGGTGATTTTAGGATTATATGCTTTTATAGTGGGTTTAGATATGGGTCTTTTCCCTATAGGTGAAAGTATAGCAAATGATTTAACCAGTCAAGATAACAATTTACTTATTTATCTTTTTGGTTTTATGATTGGTTTTTCAACAACCATGGCAGAACCTGCACTTTTAGCTATAGCTATTAAAGTTCAAGATATTTCTGAGGGAATGATACAGCAAAACATGTTAAGAATTGTGGTAGCATTAGGTGTAGCAATAGGTATTAGTTTAGGTGCTTATCGTCTTGTAGAGGGTGATCCCATACACTATTATATTATTGCTGGGTACTCTTTGGTTATTATTTTAACCTATTTTGCTCCTAAGCATATTATACCGATTGCATATGATACGGGGGGAGTTACAACATCAACTGTTACGGTACCTTTAGTAGCAGCACTGGGAATTGGATTGGCAACAAATATTGATGGACGAAACCCTCTTATTGATGGATTTGGTCTTATCGCTTTTGCTTCACTTTTTCCCATGATCACAGTTATGGGCTATGGTATACATGCAGAGTATAAGAAAAAACAATTAGAAAAGGTAGGTAGATGAAGTTTACAGCATTAGTTGCAATCATTGAAGATAAAGATGAAGAGTTAGCCATAGATGTAGCCAAAGAGGCCGGAGCAGGTGGCGTGACAATTATTCATGGTAAAAGTATTGGTCTTGAAGAGAAAAAAGTTTTCTTTGGATTAACACTTGAGGCCAATGTTTCAATATTACTTTTTATTTTACCACGTAGACTCTCTCTGACTGTTATGAAAGCTCTACGTAAAAAATTTGATTTAGATAACAGTAAAAATGGAGCTATGACATTTACTATTCCATTGAGTCATGTTGCAGGATTAGATAATGATGAACTTCACAAGTTTGAAGACAATATAAAAACAATGTTATAAGAGGAGTAAGTGATGTTAGTAGAAGAGGTAATGACCCCATTAGAAAAGTTGGTAAAAGTGTCACCAATGGCAACAGTAAGAGAAGCACTTCAGTTGATGAAAGAGCATGGTGTTCGTTCAGTTATTGTCGATAAAAATGGTACTTCAGGTGCATATGGCTTAGTAACCTTTAAAAATATTTTACAAAGTATTGTTGCAGAAGATGGAGATATAGATCTTCTTAATGTCTACGATATAGCAGCTATTCCTGCTATAGCTATCTCTAGAAAACTTGATATTAAATATGCAGCAAAAATGATGGTGACTAGTAGTATAAAGCGTATACTAGTTACTGATAACAATGAACTACATGGTATTTTAACCATGACAGATATTATTGAAATTTTAATGGATAGTGTTGAGTAATTTTTAGAGTAATGAAAAAGTAATTTATCTCATTAAAATTTATTATATTATATTAAGCTTATATATAATATTTAAATTTTTTAATTAAAGTTAAATTAATATAAAGGGATTTTAACTATAATTTATTATGTTTAAGAATTAATTAAGAAGGTAATATATTATGAAGTTAAAAGAAATTGCAGAAATTATAAAAGGTGTTCATGCTGTAGAAGGACAAAAAAGAGAAAAGGTAAAAGTTTATAAAGAATTAAGTATGGTTTCTTTAGAACCTATCTCTTTTATTGATGAGAGAAAACTTATTAAAATAAATTCTGATAGAGTTATTTCTAAAAAACAGTTGACACGTGCTGGTGATATTGTGGTAAGCCTATATCATCCTATGATTGCTTGTTATGTTGAAAAAGGTCAAGATGGATATGTTGTACCTCACTATATGGCACTGATAAGAATGAAAAAAGAGACGGAAATAGATAGTCGATTTATAGTTCAGTTTATAAACTCATCACGAGGTCGTAGAGCTTTAAGTAAAAGAACCAGAACATTTTCTCAAAGTAGACCAACATCACTACCTATAAAAGTACTTGAAGAGGTAGAACTTTTAAAAGAAGTAAATAGTTTAATTACAAGATTATAAAAATACATCCTAAATGTAAGATTTAGGATGTATAGGAATTTTAGATATTTTCTAAAATAAAAGCTTCCATCTCAGCAACAATAGGGTCAAGCTCTCTTTCACCATTAATTACTTTTAATAGATTTTTTTCAGTATAGAACTCTTGAATTTCAGCTAATGGATCTGTATAGATTTTCATTCTATCGTAGAAAACATCTATGCTATCATCACTTCTCTCTTCACCAGCTTTTGCTTCAGCTGCACGTCCTAAAATTCTGTCTTTTGCAACTTGTTCTGATACACGTACTTCTATTACAGATGTTAATTCAATGTCATCTTCTTTTGCAACGATTTTATCAAATGCTGTCATCTGCTCGGTTGAACGTGGGTATCCATCTATAAGAACAACATCAACAGGAGCTTGGTTAATAGCAGAGATAATTGTGTCAACAATAATATTTAAAGGAACCAATGCCCCTTTAGAGATAAAGCTCTCGATGGTTGCACCAAGTTCAGAACCACTTGCTACTTCTTCTCTTAGCATATCACCTGTTGAGTAATGAACAATTTTATCTGAATGTTTTTTAGCAATTAAACTTGCATCTGTTGTTTTTCCAGAACCTGGAGCTCCGATTAGTAAAAATAGTTTTTTCACGTTATTTCCTTTTTATGATTTTATTCTATAATTTGTTTACGAATTCTTAAACTTAAGTCGTTAAGTTGCTCTTGGTCAACTTCTGATGGTGCCTGAGTTAAGATACATTGTGCTTTTTGAGTTTTAGGGAATGCAATTACCTCACGGATGCTTGAAGCACCTGTCATAAGCATAATCATTCTGTCAAGTCCTAAAGCAAAACCACCATGTGGAGGTGCACCATATTTAAAGGCATCGAGTAAGAAACCAAACTTCTCTTGGGCCTCTTCATCAGAGATACCCATAAGTTTAAATACCTCTTTTTGAATCTCTTCTTTATGAATACGAATAGACCCACCACCAAGTTCTGTACCGTTTACTACGATATCGTAAGCGATTGATTGTAAATCTTCAAGGTCATCATAAACGATTTTTCCATTTTCATCAGTTGCAGGCATGGTGAAAGGGTGATGCATCGCTTTCATTTTTCCCTCTTCTATCTCAAACATTGGAAAATCCATTACCCATAGGAATTCAAAAGTATCTTTAGGAATAATCTCCATCATCTCAGCTAAATAGATTCTGAAACGACCCATGTAGTCCCATACCAGTTTTTTGTTACCAGCACCAAAGAATACAGCGTCACCCACTTCAAGCTCACATCTCTCTACAATGGCTTGAATATCCTCTTCTGTAAAGAATTTAGTCAAAGGACCTTTAAGACCATCTTCTTTCATTTGGAAGTAACCTAACCCTGCTGCTCCAAACTTACGAACGTAATCTTCAAAACCTTTCATTTGACGTTTTGAGAATATTTCGTCACCTTTTGGAACTTTAAGGGCTTTGATTCTGTTCTTTTTAGAATCTTTTGCGATGTTTGAGAAAATCTCGTTGTCACATCTCTCAAAGATGTCCATTACATCTACCATTTTAAGGTCATAACGCATGTCTGGTTTGTCAGAACCATAAAGTTCCATCGCATCAGAATAGGTCATACGGTTAAATTTGCTTGGAATATCATAACCACACTTAGTAAAAATAGAGTGTATTAGTTTCTCCCCAATCTCAATTACATCTTCTTGGTCACAGAAGCTCATCTCAACATCTATTTGAGTAAACTCTGGCTGTCTGTCTGCTCTTAGGTCTTCATCTCTAAAACATTTTGCTATTTGGAAGTAACGGTCAAAACCACCTACCATCAAAAGTTGTTTAAAGAGTTGTGGAGACTGAGGCATGGCATAAAACTCGCCACCATGCACACGAGAAGGGATAAGATAATCTCTCGCACCTTCAGGAGTCGATTTAGTCATAATAGGTGTCTCAACTTCTAAGAAACCAAGTTCATCGAGTGCATTACGTGTAGCAACAGTAGCTTTTGAACGAAGCTTAAAAATATCATAAGATTTTTGAGTTCTAAGCTCTAAATATCTATATTTTAGTCTAATCTCTTCATTTACTTTATCATCACCAAGCTCAAAAGGCATAGGAAGTGACTTGTTTTCAATGGTTAAATTGTCAACAACAATTTCAATTTTACCCGTTTTTAGTTTTGGGTTTTCAAGCCCTTCACCTCTGGCACGTACTTTTCCTGTGGCAATAAGTACAAACTGGTCTCTTACATCTTCTGCCAGTTTATGAACCTCTGCATTGTCAGCAGGGTCACAAACAAGTTGCACCACTTGGTCTTTGTCTCTTAAATCTATAAAAATAAGCCCACCATGGTCACGGCGACTAGATACCCAACCAGATACGGTTACAGTCTCTCCAATATGTGTTTCATTTACATCAGCACAATAATGTGTTCTCATTATCAATTCCTCAAGCTTCCTATATACAATTATATAGAGTTAAAATTTTTTGCGATTATAACTAATTGTTTCATAGAAGTAGGTGTATTTTATTAAATCAATAAGCATATATAAACAAGTAATATAAAAAAAATGACAATTTGACATATAAATAAGTTGATGAAGAGATATTATGTTATGCTAGCAACAATAATTTAGTAAGTAGTAGGAATATATTGTGTCAAAAGAACAGTTAAGTAAAATAAAAATAGTTGGTTTTGTATTGAGACCTGACTCTTTAGATATATTATCTCTTTATCGTAAAATTCGTAAAAAATTTGAAGACAATGGTATGGAAGTTCTTTTAGATAGTGAATCAGCAACTATGATTGGTTTTAAAGGTATAGAGTTTGAAGAGATGTGTAATAGGGTAGACCTATTGGTTTCTCTGGGTGGAGATGGAACACTCTTAGGTTTAGTAAGAAGAAGTTACGGCTTTGACAAGCCAGTACTTGGAATTAACGCTGGTAATTTAGGGTTTTTGGCTGATACGCCTATAGAGTGTGTGGATGAGATGATTGAGATGCTTCTTGTTGGGGACTATAGAGTTGATGAGAGAATGATGATTGAGGGGTATATTGAGCATGATGAGGGTAAACGAGATGAATTTTATGCCTTTAATGATGTTGTTATTACCAGACCAACCATAGCCCATATGATTAAATTGGATGCATTTATAGATAATGATTGGTTTAATACTTATCGAGGTGATGGTCTTATTATCTCAACACCTACGGGTTCTACAGCTTATAATCTCTCTTTGGGTGGACCAATTGTTTACCCCTTATCTAAAGTTTTTATTATGACTCCTGTTGCTCCACATTCATTAACACAGCGTCCATTGGTTGTACCTATAGATTTCAGCATCAAGCTCTCTTCTCCTTCCCAATTGGTGGTTATGGTAGATGGGCAAGATGACTATATACTTGAGAGCAGTGATAGATTAGTGATAAAAGGAGCTGGTATGTCTGCTAAACTTCTGCATAAAAAAGAGCACAGTTATTTTAAAGTTTTAAGAGAAAAGCTATCATGGGGTGATGAGTAATGATTACTAGAGTATATTTGAAAAATCTTATCTCTTTTCCAGAGGTAGAGTTAGAATTAAATAAAGGATTGGTGGTTCTTTCTGGACCATCAGGAGCAGGAAAATCACTCTTTATGAACAGTATATTATCTACCTTTGGTTATGGTACTGCAGAAGCAACACTCTGTGAGGTTTTGGTAACTAAGCCTTCAAAATTGCTACATGAAGCATTCGATTTTGAAGATGAGCTTACTCTTAGAAGTATTAAAAAAGAGAAAACACGTTACTCTATAGATAGACAAAATATCTCTAAAAAAGCCCTAAATAATCTCTTTTCCCCTTTTGTTCAATTCCTATCTGTACGTGATAAAAGTGGCTTTTCAAGTAGTGATTTATTAACACTTATAGACAGTAATTTAATAGCCAAAGATAAAACTTTTAAAAAGCTTTTAAAAGAGTATAAGAGTCGTTATGAAAAGTATAAAATTAAGTTAAATCAACTAAAGAAAATAAAAGAAGATGAAGCTAAGATTATAGAACTCATAGAGTTTTCAGAGTTTGAAATAGATAAAATAGAGAGTGTTAATCCTCAAGTTGGAGAAGATGAGGAGCTATTAAAAGTTAAACATCAACTCTCACGAATAGATAAGGTTAATGATGCCCTAGAAAATGCAAATGGAATTTTTTCTTTTGAGGAGTCAGTTTTGGAAGTATATAAACTTTTAGATAAAGATGATTCTACATTTTCAGATATGATGAACCAGTTACGTGCAGATTTTGAAGATATAGAGTCTCTTTCTGATGAATTGTCAGAAGTGGATATTGAAGCAGTATTGAATAGGTTAGAAAAAATTTCAGCATTAAAAAATAGATATGGAAGCATAGAAGAGGCACTTATTTATGTGGATGAAAAGAAAAAAGAGTTGGCTGGTTATAAAAATATAGAGCAAGATAAAAGTATGCTGGAATCTTTTTTAAGTATGGAGCTAACAGAACTTACTATTTTAGCAAAGAAAATCTCTTTAACGAGAAAGAAAAGTGCCATAGCTTTAGAAAAAGTTTTAAAAGGCTATTTAGCAGAGTTAAAGTTACCATCACTTAAATTTCTCTTTTCGATAGTGAGTTTAAATGAGAATGGTGAAGATGAAATAGAGGTAAATTTGGATGGTTCAACAGCCAATACACTTAGTGGGGGAGAGTTCAACCGTGTACGTTTGGCACTTATGGTCGTAGCTCTTTCAGGTGTAAAAGAGGGTGGGGTGCTTATTTTAGATGAGATAGATGCCAATGTTTCAGGTGATGAGTCTATTGCTATTGCTAATATGATTTCAAAGTTATCAGAAGTTTACCAGATATTTGCTATCTCTCATCAAGCACATTTAGCCTCTAAAGCCAATCAACATTTACTTATTGAAAAATCAAAGGGAGTAAGCAGAGTAACACTATTAGACAAAAATGGACAGATAGATGAGATAGCAAGAATTATTGGTGGGGAAAATCCCAATGAAGAAGCTCTTAGTTTTGCAAAAAAGTTATTAAACTAAGAGCAGTATAAAAATCAAAAAATCTTAAAAATGATGAATCATCTTTTTCTGTATGTTTTGACGAATTTTTGTAGCCAGTGGTGATGATGACTGAAGTAAAACTAGAACTGTAAATGATGAGATTGTTTTCATGTATATCCTTAAAAAATTGTTAAAATAAGTATATAGTTCAACTGGTCAGTAATCGTGAAAAACTTAATATATGCTATGATTTAAGTTGTTATTTTTTCCTATCTATAACATTAAAAAATCAATTAAAATACGTATTGATACGATTTTATATTATTTGTTATAAAAGAGTAGTTTTTTGAAATTATTTTATGTTAATTGGCTAAAATAGTTAAAAAATAAAAAGGAATTCATTGAAACCTTTAACTTTATTGTATATTGAAGATGATACGGATATACAAGAAATATATATAGAATTTTTAAATGATTATGTTGAAACAGTACATTTAGCAAATGATGGAGAAACTGGTTATGATATGTATTTAGAATATAAGCCAGATATTATTTTATTAGATATAAATATGCCAAAGCTTGATGGTTTGACGTTAGCAGAGAAAATACGTAAAACAGATAAAAATGTTCAAATTATAATCACAACAGCTTATGGTGAACAAGAAAAATTACTTAAAGCTATTGAGCTTTATTTGGTTAAATATATTTTAAAGCCAATAGATTTTAATGAGTTGAAAGATGCATTAGGTAAGGCAATAGATGAGTTAGAATTGATTTCTAATAGTGTGGAACCAGTACAAAAAATCTATTGTCTTGATGAAAATAGTGTTTGGAATAGAGATACAGAAAAATTATATACAAATCGTGAAGAGATAAAATTAACAAAAAATGAACGTAGACTATTAGCTCTTATTTCTACAGATGAAAATAAAGTTTTTACATTCTTTGATATTTTCAATCATATTGCACAAGATAATTATGATAAAAATTATGATGCTAATCAGGTTCGTGCTTTGGTGAAGTTGTTACGAAAAAAAATTCCTAAAGAGTCTATTATAAATATATATGGTGAAGGGTACCGATTTAATCCCGTAAATATAGAAGATTGTGCTAATCAATATTAACCAGTATATTTTAGAAGTATTTTATAGAGTTTGCTAACATCTATGGGTTTATGAAGATATCCATTCATTCCAGATTCTAAAGTTTTTTGTATATCTTCTTTCATTGCTGAAGCAGTAATGGCATAAATAGGTATGTTCTTATCTATTTTTCTTATTGCTTTAGTTGCCTCATAACCATCAAGTATAGGCATTTGTATATCCATAAATATTAGTGTGTAACTGTTTTGTTTATGAAGTTCTATTGCTTCTTTTCCATTTTCTGCAATATCTATTTTTATATTTGTCTCTTCTAATAGACCTAAAATAATCTCTTGATTTATAAAATCATCTTCTGCTAAGAGTATTTTAGTGTCTTGAAGCTTTTCTATAATTTCTTGGTTCTCTAATTCTTGTTCTTCTATTAATACTTTATTTTTTTCTATTAAAGAATATTTTAACTCTTCAAGTTCAATTTCAAATATGAAAGTACTACCTTTATTATAGATACTTTCAACCCATATTTTACCATTCATCATCTCGACTAGTTGTTTAGAAATAGCCAATCCTAAACCAGTTCCTCCATACTCCCTACTGGTGCTACCATCAGCTTGAGAAAAAGGTTTAAATAGTCTCTCTTGTTCCTCTTTTTTTAGTCCTATGCCTGTATCTTTTATATCAAACCTTACTCTATTATTTGCTACTCTATTAATAGTTATATCTATCGTACCGTTATGTGTAAATTTTATGGCATTACTTAATAGATTGGTTATTATTTGAGACAGTCTCAGACTATCGCCATAAAAAGAGCAAGTAATATTACTATCATAATGAGTTGAGATAGTAACTTTTTTCTCTTCAGCTTGAAACCTTAAAAGTTCTACTGTCTCATCTAAAATAGTTTCTAGTTGAAAATCAATTTTTTCTAATTCAAGTTTTCCTGCTTCAATTTTAGATATATCCAATATATTGTTAATAATACCAAGTAATCTTTTTGCTGAGTTGTCAATTTTTTCAATAAAGTTACGTTGTTTATTATCCAAGTTAGTCTCTAGAGTTAAATAACTCATACCTATAATACCATTCATTGGAGTTCGGATTTCATGGCTCATATTGGCTAAAAACTCAGATTTTAGTTGAGCAGTATTTTCTGCTTCAATTTTTAATTTTTTTAATTTTTTATTATCTTGTTCTAGTCGGTTTTGTAGTCGATTAAACCCCTCAACAACTTCACCAATTTCATCTTGATATTCAGCTACCAGTTTTTTAGAAAAGTCAGGTTTGCTTGTATTTAGGTTTTTAATAGAAAATCTAACTTTCTCAAAACGTCGTTTGATGTGATTATACATATAAAGAGACATCCCTATAACTAGAATTAATCCTAAAATAGATAGAGTTAACGAGAAGGTAAAAAACTTAGAGTTATTTACTTCTAGTTTCTCTAAAGACTTAGAGAGGTTACTATATGCATTTTTATGTTGTTTGTTTAAAACAGTTCGTGTTTCCTTACTTAGGTCTTGTAGTGTACTAATAGATGGTATCTTATCTAGGCTTGTACCTTTTATAAGTTTATGGCTTATCTCAGTAGAAATTTTAAAAAATTTTTTTATTAATTTTTCTTCTTCAAGTAATTTAGTGGTGTGAGGATATGCTTTTAAAATTTCTATGTTTTTTAAAATATGAGTTTTCTCTTTTTCTGCACTTTTCATATAGTCTAAGTCATGGATTCTAATAGCATGTATAACCAAAAAAGAGTTTTTTTCATATCGGTGTAGGTTATCGGTATGTAAATAACTGATAATAAATTTTTCATTTTTAATTTTATTGAGTTGTTCTAGACTATTACTTGTAAAGAGATAATTCATAAGAATATGAAGAATAGCGAAGATAATACCAATTAAAAAAATGAAACGTATTTTATGTAAAATGCTGAGATTAGCCATAACTTTAACTTTCTAATTTTCATAATATTTTAGTATTAAAGTTTAGCTTTTATGATTGATTATATCATTGTTTCTTTTATCTAAATAAGATGTTACTAAATGCAACATCTTATTTAATTGTTAATATAAGTTTACCATTTAGTGGATTTGATGTATAGGTAATAATCATTGATTTCTTTTGAATCTCTTTTTGAATCTGTTTATATGTAAGTCTTTTTGGTGGTTGTTTGTCACCTCTATAAATTTGGTTAATCCAATATTCACGAATTTGAGAAGGTGTTTTCTTTACAACTTTTTTATAAAATTTTTCATATAGTTCTTTATTTGAACTATCTATAGGTGTGATTTTTATGCCCCTAATTGTATTGGTCTTTTTGAGGAAAAGATTGGCTAACTCTTTTTGTGTTATATTTGTTAATTTATTGTTATTCTGGGTTATGATAGAGATATTAGCATACGTGCTAGAGGTGATAAGTAAAGATAGTAATATAGTTTTCAAAATAAATCCTTGTTAGTAAGAATTTATTGTATTGCTCTTTATATTAAAAAATTATTAAATAAAAAATTAGTTTTAAATTTTATACTATATTTTTGATATTGCTAATAATTTCACTCAACTCTTGTGTAAAATCATTTATTAATATTTTATCCGATTCTTTTTCAATCTTTTTAATAATAGCCGTTAATGGTATCATTCCAAGGGTACTTGCTAAGCCTTTGAGCGTATGAAGTGTACTCTGTAACTCATCATTACTTAATAGTTCTAAATTTAATGTCTCATTTCGCTCTACAAAACGATTTAATATTTTAATGTACAAGGAAGAGTTATTATTGAAATATTTTAATCCTAAGTCTGTATTGATTGAAGGGGAGTTTAGTAGTTCTAGTTTTATATTGTTGTTTATATTTTTAGTCATTTAATTCCTTTCTATAACCTATCGGTTAAAAAGGAATTATAACATTATATAAAGTGATAAATGTGAAAAAGTGATGAAAATATACACTTTTATAGATATATATATTAAATATTTTTAGAAAGTGTATAGGTCACTTTGTTATTATCTTGAGTTGTACTTATTTGAGATTTTAAAAGTTCAACTAAAACGGCAAACTCTTCTGGAGTCATATTTAATTTTGAGCTAAGCTCTATAGTTTGATTAATAGTTGGAGCTTCTTCTCTAATATCAAATGTAGATATTGTTGAGAGATTATTTTTCAGATAAATAGAAATTAAAAGCGTTAATATTATCGACAATATAAAAAATAACGTTTTTATAACTTTATTTAAAGAGTGCAGTAGAGACTCATTTTCTAATACCCTTAGTTCTGCTTTGTACGAATTGTAGTATTGATCACTTATTTGTTCATAGTTCATGTTAATTCTCCTAATTAAAAATAGAATAATAACCCAAGAGTTGGTAAAAAGAGTGAAAATGATATAATTTTATTTAAAAGTCTTTCTTAGACTTAGGAATAAAGCAAAGCAAATATATCTTTTGCTATGCTGTTGCGTTAAAAAAGGAATAATATGAAAAAAAATAATATACTGTTTATCTTGTTAGGAATATTTCTTCTTATTTCAATAATATTTATTTCCATAAAGATAATTGATCAGGATCAAAAACAAACACCTCTTTCTGCAAAACAAAACTTTACATTAAACTCTATAGATGGTAAATCATTTAATTTAAAAACAGAAAAAAAGAAAATTATTATTGATGGAATGGAAAATAAAATTGTATTTCTAAAAGTATTTGGATGGGATTGTAAGTTTTGTATGAAAGAGGTTCCTCAGCTTATAGAGTTAAAAAATACCATATCTGATAAATTTGCTGTTTTAGCAATAGAAGCACAAAATCATACATTAGATACATCCTTAGAAAATGTAAAAAAGTATGGCATTAATTATCCTATTATTTTAGGTGAAAATCAAGATAAGTTTTATAGATATTTACAAGAGCAGTATGGATGGACAGGAATTATCCCTTTGACTATTGTTATCTCCACTAAAGGAGATGTTTTGGCATTTGAATTGGGTAAAAAGTCGTACTCTTTGTCTGAACTGTTTAAAGCATCATTAGAGAAATAGGCAAAAATTAAAATGAAATTATATGATTTAGATAAAACTATGTTAACTATATTTTTAATCTCAACATCACTTTATGGAGTAGACCCTTTAATCGAGGGCTGTAGTTCATCAATTAGTAAAGATAGTAAAGGGTGTGAGTTAAAGAGTATTTTCAAAAAAGAAAAAAAAGATATTTTTAAAATAGAAGAAAAACTGTTAAATACTATACAAGCTGTGAGTCAAAAAGATACGTTTAAAATACATGAAGAAGAGGGGAGTTTTAAAAAGAGTTTTCAGACTAATATCAGCAGAGATTTACGAACTCTAAATATAAACCATAAAGGTCAAGAACTTACGATTATACGTAAGGTAATAGATGATAAAAAAAGTTGTCCTCCACACTGTATTGTTCCTATGAATATTGATGGTGTAAAAACTGTTGGTGAATTAGAGACATTAGATTTTATTAAAAATTTAAATAAAAATGCAGATAGTTTAATACTTGATATTAGAGATAATAAAGACTATAACAAAGGTACTATTCCTGGTGCACTTAATCTTCCTGCACATATGTTAAAAGTTGATAGTAAGTACTTTAAAGATGTAGTTATGATATTAGGGATTAATAGTAAAGATGTTCACGATTTATTAATTTTTGATGATGGTGTCACAGATAATAAAGCATTTGAAGCGATAAAAAGTCTTTTAAAACTTTCTTATCCTTCAGATAAAATTTTTTATTATAGGGGAGGCTTTAGTAGTTGGAAAAGCTTAGGTCTAACTATTTATGAGAAGTGATACTACATCACATCATCAGTTGACAAGTATGGTTCTGAGATATTTACAACACCTAGTGTTTGAACAAAGTTTAATTTTTCTAACTTATCATCTGTAGTTTCATTTGAAACATCTATAGGAGCTTTTATTGGTGCTTCCTCATCTATTTTATAGACGGCTGAAGCAGCAACAGTCTCTATCTCACCATAGCCTAAACTTTTTTCATTTTCATCTAGTTCATAGGCAGTTGATATAACATAACTTTCACTATTAGTATTTATAGATTTTTCAATTTTATCTAAAGTGTTTTTGTTTGTTGCTACTATTTTTTTAATAGTTTTTTGATTACTTAATGCTATTTTTTTATTAATTCGATTGGTGTTTTTATCGATATCTTTTTTTAATATTTTGACTTCATTTTCAATTTTTTTATCGATATTGGCACTTAATATCTCAATCTCTTTTTTTATTAAAGAACCTTCATGTTGTATGCTTTTAACAATATCATCTTGAGATTTTTTATTAGAAGCATATTTTTTTAACTCTTTTAATATCTTATCTTCATTAGTTTTAACAGACTTTTTATATTGTTTATTATTATCCATATAATGCTTTAAATTAGATAATATTGTTTTTTCATTTTCACTCTTAGTTACTGCAGGAAGTGTCATCTGCTCAATATGTATTACTCTGGGTTGTTTCTCTTCTTGATATTGATTATTTTTAAATAAAGTGTAACCAATAAGAGTTGCTAGTAATAAAAATAGTAAGGTAAGTAAAACTTTAAATATTGACAAGAATGTCCTTTTGTTAATTTTGAGCAGAATTATAGTAAAAAAGAATAAATAAATAGAGAGAAAGGTGTTAAATTGAGCTATTTATAGTAAATTTCATATTTAAGACCAACTTTGATGTTAATATTTTTTACAAAGAAAAATACAAGGTTTGGAATGTTTAATAGGAATGATGAGTATATAAATGCAACAAAAAATGCACGTATTAATACGTATGATAGTGAGGAAACTTCAGTGAGAGTGTGGTTTATAAACTTCTCTCTTTTTAGTTTATTGGTTATAGGGAGTTATTATTCGTATCTTTATTACAATAATACAAAAAGTCGCCACTCTACCATTGTTATGGGTGTTAGCCATACCAATGCATCAGATAATGACTTAATGGCTAAGTTATATGATATTGAAGTAGATAAAGTGACTGAGCAGAGAGACAATATAAGTATATCAGCTGCTATGAAAAAAATCATAGATAATTCTTCAGTAGAAGATAGCAGTAAATATGTAGAAGAACTTGCAACAGAAGTAGATAACAATTCAGAAGTAAAAAGTAAAAAGTTAACTTTTGAAAAAAGAATATCGGATGAACTAAAATTAATAAACTAAAATTGTGCTAGAATTATGTTTTTAAATGTAATTCAAGGTATATATAATGATAATAGATAGCCATTGTCACTTAGATGATGAACGATATAACGATGACATAGATGCAGTAATAGAAAGAGCAAAAGAGCAGGGAGTTGAAAAGTTTATTATCCCTGGAGCTGATCCAAAAACATTAGCACGAGCAGTAGAACTTGCTGAAAAGTATGATGAAGTATATTTTTCAGTGGGTGTTCACCCTTATGATGCTAAAAACTATGATAGAAACTATCTTGAAAAATATGTTTCACATGTAAAATGTGTAGCCATAGGTGAGTGTGGTTTAGATTATTTTCGTCTTCCAGAGTCTGAGGAAGCAATTGAAATAGAAAAGAAATTGCAAAAAGAGGTTTTTATAGACCAAATTCTTTGGGCAAAAGAGCTAAAATTACCACTTATTGTCCATATTCGTGAATCATCAGTAGATTGTCTAGAACTTTTAGAGAAGCATGCAGGTGAAGATGGTGGTGTACTACATTGTTATAATGCTGATGAATCTTTACTTAAACTTTCATCAAAAAATTTTTACTATGGAATAGGTGGTGTCTTAACTTTTAAAAATGCTAAAAAGCTTATAAACGTTTATCCTAAAATCCCCAATGATAAACTTATCATAGAAACAGATGCTCCCTACTTAACTCCACATCCTTACCGTGGAAAACGGAATGAACCCTCTTATACTAAACATATAGCTTCTAAAATGGTAGAACTTTCTGCTATAGAACAAGATAGATTAGAGTCAATGACTACTAATAATACTAAAAGGTTATTTACTAAAATAAGATAAATTATAAGCTTAATATTTTATTAATTATAATTTTTAATTTGAACTGTTATTTAAGTTTAAAATTATATAATTATAAAAATATAAATAATAAGGCTTAAATTTAATGTTTAATAAAATTTTAATATTATCTATTTTTATCAGTACGTTTTTATATTCTAACATAAGGAGTGATTTCCCTAGTTATAATTATATTTTAACTGAGTTTGATATTGAAGAGAGTTTTATTGATAACCCAGAATTCCAGCATTTTGTACAAAAAAATCAACATAATTTTAGAAAACGTTATATCAATGCTATAAAACGTGGTGGCTTAATTGTTCCAACTCTAAGAGAGATGATGTATGAACGAGATATTTCACCCCTTTTCCTCTACCTCTCTATGGTTGAATCTGCATTTAAACCAGAAGCGACATCCCATACTGGAGCAGGTGGTCTATGGCAATTTGTTAAAGCTACAGGTAGAGAGCAAAATTTAAAAATAAGTAAAAACTTAGATGAAAGATTTGATCCTATACGCTCAACTGATGCAGCTATAAAATATCTTTATAAAATGAATAGTAACCTAGATAAGTGGTATCTTACAGCCATGGCTTACAACTGTGGCAATGGTTGTGTTAATAAATCAATATTAAAAGCAGGTAGTAAAGATTTAGGTCGATTAATTAGCCCACAAAATAACTTTATAAAAGAAGAGACAAGAAATTATATTCAAAAAATTTTGTTAATGGCAATGATTGGTGAAAATTATCTTTTTACTGATAATGATAGATTAGGAAATATGCTCTCAACTCTCCCTGATGATAAAATAGTACCAGTACAGGTTCGTTCTGGTGAAAGTTTATCGAGCTTAGCTTCTATCTTAAATATGAATAAATACTATTTAGAAAAGATTAATGCACACCTTAAAAATGGACGTGCACCTCATGTTCGTGGATATAGAATAAATATACCAAAATCAAAAATTCAAATGTTTAATGCACGCTATGCAGCAAATATGAGATGAAATAATACAAAATATATAAGAAGGTAAATTATGAAAAATAAAATAAATAATAAATTATTAATAGTAACAACAGTTGGTACTATTGTTATGAGTGGTTGTGCTTCAAAAAGTTTAGAAGTAACAAATACTAATGTAAATAAGTCAGTTGTATCTCAGGTTAATAACTTGAAAGTTAAACAAGAAAAAGTATCCAAATGGAAAAGTTTAAAGAAAAGTAAAAGAGAAGATTGTGTTGATTGTTATGCAATTATAGCTAAAAAACCTACAACAAAAGTAGCTACTGCTTCTAATGTTTCAACTACAGTATATGGTTATGATTATGCAGAAAGCACCATGGATGCATATGCTCCACATGAAGTAAAACGAGAAGAATATAAAAACCCATATTTAACTGATGCAGAAATAGAAGAAGTTTATAAAGAAGATAAAAATAATTATTTAGTAGATGCATCATACCGTGAAGATATCAGTAATAATGAAAATAGTTATAAAAGTCTTTATGCTGAAGTAGAAAAGCATTCAACAAGAAAAGAAAACAGTAATTTAATGGCTAAAAACTCTATACAAGTGGGTGCTTTCAGAAAATATGCAGGTGCAAAAGTGTATGCTAAAAGGTATAGTTTACTCACAAGTAAATATAATGTTGATATTAAAGAGAATGTTAAAGATAATAAACCAATATATCGTGTACAAATTGAAGGTTTCTCAAATGAGAGAGAAGCCAAAGAGTTTATGAACAGATATGGCTTAAATGGGGCATTCCTTGTAAGAAGATAGTAAATAAGGATATATAATATGATAGAACTCTCACGAGAGACCAGAGAGACTCAAATTTCTGTAAAACTTGAACTTTATGGTTCAGGACAATCAAAAATAGATACAGGAGTTGGTTTTCTTGACCATATGTTAGAGGCTTTAAGTAAGCACTCTCATATGGATTTAGAAGTTACTTGTAAAGGTGACACACATATAGATGACCACCACTCGGTGGAAGATGTAGCCATAGTACTTGGACAAGCTTTGAACAAAGCACTTTATCCTATTAAAAATATAGAACGTTATGGTAATGCTACTGTGGTTATGGATGAAGCAGCAGTAACATGTGATTTAGATATTTCAAACAGACCATTTTTAGTTTTTGAGATGCCTATGGAGGGAAAAGTAGGGAACTTTGATGTGGAACTCGTAGAAGAGTTCTTTAGAGCTTTTACCTTTAATGCCTCGATGACAGTTCACCTCATATGTAATAGGGGAACCAATAAGCACCATAGAATAGAAGCTGCATTTAAAGCTCTAGCCGTTGCATTGCGTCGAGGAGTGGCTATTAATGAAAATGCTGGAATTCCTAGTACCAAAGGGGTTCTATGATAGAACTGATAGTATTAGATGTTGATGGTACTTTAACGGATGGTAAAATAACCTATACCCAAAGTGGAGATGAGTTAAAATCTTTTTGTGTTAAAGATGGTCTAGCCATTGCCTCTTGGATACGTCTTGGTAAGCAAGTAGCCATTATTACAGGTAGAGAGTCTGCTATCGTAGCACGACGTGCTAGTGAATTAGGGATTAAACACTATTATCAAGGTGTGCATAATAAACAAGAAGTGCTTGTAGAGATACTACATTCATTAAACTTAACCATGGAAAATGTAGCTTCTATGGGAGATGACTTAAATGATAAAACCATGTTAAAAGCATCAAAACGTTCATATGTTCCTAAAAATGCTTCATTTCATGTAAAGAGAGATGCTGATGTGATTTTGACACGTAACGGTGGTGATGCTGCTGTTCGTGAAATGATAGAAGAGCTTATTAGCTCAGAAGGTTTAGAGGAAGACTATTTAGCACTATGGTCTTAAGAATTGAATATCTATTAATTTTAGTATTGGTTATTTTGGTTCTTAGTATCATTGGTATTAATCCAACATCACAATCAGCAATTACGTCTAAAGGAGACAAAGAGATTCTTTTTCAAAACTTTTCTCTTTCTGAATTTAAAGAAGATACCTTAGGTAAAAGAATATTAGCTCAAGAGGCTATAAAATATACAACTCATTTTGATTTAAAACATATTAATCTTAATGATGAAGATGGAAATATTATATTAGCTGATAAGGTCAGCTATAAAGATAACTCAGTTTATATGGATAACAATGTAACTCTAAAATCTAAAGAGGGTCTACTCTTCACTACAGAGAATATTTACTATAAATTAAAAGATAAATTGGTGAAAAGTACAGCAGATTTTACTTTAGATTTTAATGGAAGCAAAATAGTGGGTGAAAATTTAGAGTACTCTATGAAGAGTAGAGATGTTTCAGCTGATAACATTCATGCCTCTATTCTCTTTGTATCTACTCTATAGTAATATTGGTGATCCTATCTATTTTATTTAAATAGTTATTGAAGTTTAATGACGTAACTGCTGTTCTACCTAAAGCAAAATGCTTAGAAGATGAACCCCAAACAGTATGAATAATATAAGGTTCACCCTTATACTCACCCAAATAGAGAACAATATGCCCCTTTAGATGAAGAATTGAAGTTCCAGCTAGAGCTAAGCTTTTTACTTTATGGTGTTTTGATTTTTTAGCTAATCCTTCTAGCTCTATTTTGTTATTTCCAACTTCACTTTGAGAGGTTGAGTTTCTAGGTAGTTGTATGCCTGTTGTAGCATAAACCTCTTGCAAAAATTTAGAACAATCTTGCTCTCCATACATACCACCCCAACCATAAGGAAGATGCAAAAACTTAAATGCCTGTGTCAATATATTTCGTTGTGTATAGGGTAGGTACCCTTTGTGAACATTTTCTGTTTTTAGCGTCGCATTAGCAAGTATAAGTTTCCCATCTTTATCACGCATGGGAACCATAACCATCGTCATATTGTCTATGGTCATTAAAAAAGGTAGACGTACACCCATTCTCATGTAGTCATGGTATTTCCCTTGAATCATTAAAGGTGTTTTAGTCGCAGTGGTGACAACAAAGTTTTTAGAGTCTAAGTAGTCTAAAATCTCATCTCTACCTCCAAAAGCAATATCTTTTGAACGTACCCAACCAGAGCTTGTAGGTCCTACACCATAGTACCATAAGCCATCTTTAGTAGCATAAACTATGGCTAAAGGTGTCGCAATATCCAATGCAGAGTTTTGATTACGGTCAAAGTGTATCTGAGACTTTTTTTTCAGTAGTGAAAGCTCTGTAGGTATGATTTTTTGGTCTGTATAGTTAACAGTAAGTGCATAACGTGTTTGTGTCTCTTTTTTAGACAAAGAGTCCAAGTTCATCTCTTTTTTAATCTCTTTATAAAAACTTTTTGGAATCTTATATCCATCTTCAAAATAAGAAGCAGAGAGTTTTATGCCATCAAAACCTTTAAGCATTTTCTCTTTAATCCATATGCTACTATATGTTGTAGGTATATCACGAAAATAGTTTAAACGTTTTTGTTTATAAGCTATATTATCATTAAAATGCTCAATCTCTTTCTCATTCATCACAGCCTTGTTGGGCTGTTCTGTTTTGTTTATCCAAAACTCAGCAATGCTTAGGTGTCTGTTTTTATTGACAATAATAATGGGCTGTTTCTCATCACTATCACCAAGCATTGGTTTGTTGTCCCCAACCTCTTGACAGGATGTAAAAAACATAATAATAGGTATAATAAGTAGATTTTTCATGGGGTATTATAGCAAAACTCCCCTACGAGAATATAAACTTCTTAGCCTCTTTCAAATAAAAAAGCACTATAATAAACAATCAAAATATTTTAAACTAAAAGGATAAAAAATGCAAAAATATGAGAAACTTAAAGATGCTATTGGTCAGTCGTCAGTTTTGACAGATGATGAGAAAACACAAAGTGTAAAACATATAGAAGAGTGGATTACAGAAGACCGAGCGTTTGGGCTGATTTATGATGAACTCGTAGAAGTGAGTGAAGCTTTTAAAGAGATATTTAAAGAGTTAGGTTTAGTTTAATTTAATTCTAAATAATCAGAACTTTCTGATACAATGCCGTTAATAAATTGTAGGGTGCAATAGCAATCGTACCCTACGAATCTAAGGGCAACAAAGTGGCAACCACATCAAAAGAAATCAAACAACTATTAGAACAAAGAATCTTAGTAATCGACGGTGCAACAGGTACACAGATACAAAACCTAGAAATCCCCCAAGAAGCATGGCTAGATGCTAAAGGTGTAGACCAAGAGGGTTGTAATGAACTACTCAATGCTACAGCTCCTAAGCTGATGAGAGAAGTACATAATGCTTATGCCAAAGCAGGGGCAGACATTATCAAAACCAATACATTTGGAACTATGCCTTGGGTACTAGATGAGTATGATATGGGTGAGCGATGTTATGAACTCTCTAAAAAGGGTGCAGAGATTGTTAAAGATGTTTGTGAGCAATACAGCACCCCTGAAAAACCACGATTTGTTTTAGGTTCTATTGGACCTGGAACAAAATTACCTAGTCTTGGACATATTCACTATGATGAGATGTATGCAGGGTACAAAGAGACAGCGTTAGGGTTGATTGATGGTGGGTGTGACATTTTTATGCTTGAAACATGTCAAGACCCATTGCAGATAAAAGCAGGACTTCATGGTTGTCAAGATGCAAATAAAGAGAGAGGTATAGAGCTTCCTATTATGGTTTCGGTGACCATTGAGCTTAGTGGTAGTATGCTTATTGGAACGGATGCTACTACTATTGTAACTATTTTAGAGCCGTTTGATATTCTCTCTTTAGGGTTCAACTGTGGAACGGGTCCAGACCAAGTTAAAAAGCATTTACGAACACTTTCTGAACTTTGTAATATACCTATTTCTGTTCATGCAAACGCAGGGCTTCCTCAAAACAGAGGAGGGTACACCTACTACCCAATGGGACCAGATGAGTTTACTCAAAAGCAGTTAGAATTTACCGAGTTTGATGGTGTCTCTTTTTTAGGAGGATGTTGTGGTACAACGCCACAGCACATTCATGCTCTGCAAAAAGCTGTTAGTTCAATGAAACCAAAGAAGCCTACGGGGTCTATTGAGCCTAGTATTGCTTCACTTTTTAATACCACAGAACTTTTTCAGGAACCAGCACCACTACTGATAGGTGAGCGTTCTAACTCTACAGGTTCCAAAGCCTTTAGAGAGCTTATTATTGCATCTGATTATGAGGGAACACTTACCGTTGGTCAAGCTCAAGTGCGTGATGGGGCTCACTGTTTAGATGTAAATGTTGAGTTTGCAGGGCGTGATGGTGCTGTAGATATGAAAGCAATTATGGAACTTTATAATCAAAAGATTCCATTACCTTTAATGCCTGATGCCACACGTGTTAATACGATGGAAGAGGGTTTAAAGTGTATTGGTGGGAAGCCGATTATTAACTCGGTTAACCTTGAAGATGGAGAAGAGAAGTTTCATGCTATTTGTAAGTTAGCCAAAAAATACGGAACAGCTTTGGTTTGTCTGACTATCGATGAGGTTGGAATGGCTAAAACCAAAGAGGACAAAGTAGCCCAAGCTGAACGTATGTATGATATGGCTGTTAATATTCATGGTATAGACCCTCGAAACCTTATTTTTGATATGTTAACTTTTACTGTTGGTTCAGGAGACTTAGAGTATCGTGATGCAGCGATTCAAACTTATGAAGCGATTAAAGAGTTACATATTCGACACCCTGAAGTAGGCTCAACACTTGGACTTTCAAATATATCATTTGGACTTGATGTTCATGCACGACGTTTTTTGAACTCGGTCTTTTTACATCACTGTCTAGAGGTAGGTTTAACGACAGTTATTATTAACGTTAAACATATTGTACCTCTTTCTAAAATGAGTGATGCTGACCGTGAGATTTGTGAAGAGTTACTATTTAATCCTGATGACCAGTCACTATTTAAATTTATAGAACATTTTGCAGATGCTGTCATAGAAGATGAAGGTGCAGATGAGGCGTATGAAGCACTCTCTAGCGAAGAGAAGATTAAAAAACTACTAATGGATGGTGACAAAGAGCGAATGATTCCTCTTGTAGAAGAGGCACGAAAAGAGTTAAATCCTGATGATATTGTTAATGTTATTTTGATTGATGCTATGAAAGTGGTAGGAGAGCTGTTTGGAAGTGGACAGATGCAGTTGCCTTTTGTACTTCAATCTGCTGAGACTATGAAAGCTACGGTTGACTACTTAAACCCTTATTTGACTAAACAAGAGAAAGATACGGATACTACGTTGGTTATAGGTACGGTTAAGGGAGATGTTCATGATGTGGGTAAAAACCTTGTTGATATTATTCTTTCAAACAATGGGTTTAAAGTCATAAACGTGGGAATTAAGGTTCAACTAGAGACTTATCTTGAAACAATGGAAGCGAACAATATTCAAGCTCTTGGAATGTCTGGACTTTTAGTAAAATCAACAGCAGTCATGAAAGAGAACCTAGAGACCATGGCAGAGATGGGGATTACTATTCCTGTACTTTTAGGTGGAGCAGCGTTGACACGAAGTTTTGTAGATGACTTCTGTAGACCAATCTATAAAGGACCTATTTTTTACTGTCGTGATGCCTTTGATGGGGTAATTGCCATGAGTAGAATAGAGAAGTACAATGAAGACAGTTCGGTAGGACTTGATACACGAATGGCAGGAGATATGAACAAAGTAGAGAAAAAAGTTCAAAAAGAGATTGTTATTCCTCCTTTTGAAGAGTTGACTATGCCAGAAAAAGTAGAGATTCCCACTCCACCATTTTGGGGAAGAAGAGTGCTTCAAAAAGAAGACTTAGACATGAACATGATATTTGATTGGGTCAATCAGAAAACCGTTACTAAAATGCATTGGGGTTACAAACGAGGAAAGATGGATCCTGTTGAGTATAAAAAGATGATGGAAGAGAAAGTTTTCCCTGCCTATGAGCGACTCAAACAGCAGTTTATAGATGAGGATTTGTTTGACCCAACGATTATTTATGGGTATTACCCTTGTAGAAGTAATGACCAAGAGTTGTATCTGTTTGATGAAAGTGAAGGGTGGAATGTAGATGCAAATGCTTCACGACTATCATTTGATGAGGTAAAAGATAAACATACCGTTAAGTTTGAGTTTCCAAGACAAAGAAAGAAGCCACACCGAGCGTTAAGTGACTTCTTTAGACATGATAGACATGATGTTATTGCTCTTACTTGTGTAAGTGCTGGTTCAAAGTTTTCTGCTTATGAAAAAGAGCTTTACGACAAAGGTGAGTACTTAGAATACAACATGGTTCATGGCTTTTCAGTTGAACTTGCTGAAGCCCTAGCCGAAGTAGCACACAAACAGATAAGAATGGATTGGGATATTTTAAAAGAAGATGAGGGTGCAACCTTGCGTGATGTAAGAATGCGACGTTATCACGGAGCTAGATACTCCTTTGGTTATCCTGCTTGTCCAGACTTAGAAGCAAGTCGAGAGCTGTTTGATGTGTTGAAGCCTGAAGAGTTCGGGATAGAGCTTTCTGAGACCTTTCAGATACATCCAGAGCAGAGTACTTCTGCTTTGGTGGTGCATCATGGGAAGGCAAATTATTATGCTGTTTAATATTATATAGGTAGAGAGTTTATTCTCTCTATCGTTGCTCATTTACAGATTTCCAAACCTCTTCAAATGCCTCTACAGCTTTATCTATCTCATTAAGTTGAAAACCACCAAAGCCCATACGAACAGCTTCAAAATCACCACCACTTCGTTCTTTGGCTAAATAGATAGCAATACCCTTTTCTTGGGATAAGATTTTGAGCTTTTCCCAGTTAAAATGGGGATTAGTTGGAGCAATAAGTATGGCAAGTCCTGCTCCCTCAGCAACAATAGTAGCTGAATTACCAAGATATTTCAGAAGGGCATCTTTCATCGCTTGGTGCTTTTTTTTGTTGAGAATTCTTATGCGTCTAATATGTCGCTCCCAATGACCCTCTTTCATAAAAGTAGCAAGGGTGAGTTGTGTCATGAGACTAACTGAAGGGAAGTGAGAATCATAACTTTTTTTGTACTCTTTCATTAACCAAGAGGGGACGACCATGTATCCCACACGTATGGCAGGAGAGAGTGCTTTAGCAAAGGTTCCTAAGTAGGCAACGCACTCATGTTCATCTAAGCCTTGTAAAGAGGGTATAGGTCGATTGTAGTAGGAGAGTTCACTATCGTAGTCATCTTCAATAATCAACCCACCCATACTGTCTATATGGGCGATGAGCTTTTGACGGTTAGCAATAGGCATAGTTGCCCCTGTGGGGTACTGGTGAGTCGGGGTGATATAGACTACTTGGGCTTGGCTTTTTTGTAGTTGTTCTAGTACAATACCGTCTTTATTGACCTCTATACCCTCTATTTTATACCCAAATGAGTTAAAAATCTTATGGGCTATATGGTAGCCTGGAATCTCTTGGGCAAAAGTGTTGTATCGTTCTTTACTCAACTTGGCGAGTAGCTCCATGGAGTCAATAAACCCATGGGTAATGATAATATTTTTAGCTTGACAACGTACCCCACGAGAGTTCTGTAGGTAGTGGGCTATCTGCTTTCTTAGTTCTAATAATCCTTCTCCTTCACCATAAGATCCAAAGTCTACCTCTTTGTCTATAACTCTATTGTAGATACGTTTCCAGAGTTTTAGAGGAAAATCTTCACGGTGAAGTTGAGCTGGAAAGAAGTTATATCTATAGGTATGAGTGCCTTGTTCCTCATTGAGTGGTGCTCTCTTTTGCTCTTTGAAGGTATCAAAATAGAGTTCACTCACATAAAATCCACTCTTAGGACGACTCTCAATATAACCCTCAGCATAGAGTTGTGCATAGGCTGACTCCACAGTATTTTTACTTAGATTGTATTGACTTGCAATTTTTCGTATGGAGGGAAGTTTCTCATCTACAGCATAATTGTTGATAATATCCTCTTTGAGCAAGTTGTAGAGCTGTTTGTGTAGAGGTATTTTACTCTTTGGGTTTATGATATACAAAAACTGTCCTTGTATTATTTAAATATTTTGTATCTTTACATGGGTACAAATTAGGCGTATAATAGCAGAAAAATTTAAAGGATAAGAGATGAATTCAATTTTTAGAATTGAAGATAAAAGTAAAATATATGAAATTTTAGACAAAGCAGAGTATGGAACTTTGGCTGTAACATTAGATGATACTCCTTATGCTGTACCTTTAAATTTTGTACGTATAGAAGATAATATCTATTTTCATGGAGCCCTGCAAAATAGAAAGATGAAGATGCTTACTAAAAATCCTAAAGTATCTTTTTCTGTAGTAGAAAATTACTCACTTATTGACTCTGATTTTAGTTCTACTGATGGCTTAGCATGTCCAGCGACACAGTTTTTTAAGTCAGTGAGTATAGATGGCATGATAAAGATAGTAGAGAGCAGGGAGGAGAAAGTATTGATGTTTGAAGCTCTAATGAAAAAGCTTCAACCCAAAGGAGGCTATAAATCTTTTAGTGATGAAGTCTATGATAAAGCGTTAAAGGCAACAGCTCTTTATAAACTTCTTCCTTCAACCATTTCATGCAAGTTTAAATTTGGACAGCACCTTAGTCCAGAGAGATTTGAGAGAATAGTGAAGAGTTTGGAGAAGCGAGGTAGCAAGATAGATATGAAGACAATAGGAATAATGAAGGAAGAAAAAGGAGTAAAAGATGGAGTATAAAGTAGCAACCATTGATGATATAGAAGCAACTCTAAAACTGCATGCTAAATATCAGATAGATACCATAGATGAAGCCGATAAAAAAGATGGTTTTGTCACTACAGCATTTAGCAAAGAGGAGCTAACCCAACTAATAGAACAGGAGCAGGGGCTTTTTATTGCAAAAGAGGGAGATGAGGTCTTGGCATATGTGATGTCTGCTTCGTGGAACTTTTGGTCAAAGTGGGTGATGTTTCAGCATATGATAGCTGATCTACCAAACTTAACTTATAAAGGTCAAGAGCTTAGTATAGAGAATTCCTATCAGTATGGACCTATCTGTATAGATAAATCGGTACGGGGTACAGAGGTGTTGGAGAAAATATTTAACTTTGCATTAGAGAAAATGTCGGAGCGATACCCTATACTCATAACCTTTGTGAATCAAATTAACCCACGCTCTTACCAAGCTCACCACCGAAAGCTTGGGCTAGATATTATACAAGAGTTTGAGTTTAATGGAAATTTGTATTGGGAGTTGGGTTGTTTAACCAAAAGATAGGTTAATATGATAGAATTTCATCTCAAATTCAAGGAGATAGTGTGGGTAAACAGTATAAAGAGTTGAAAGAGAAAGATATAGAATTTATAAAAGAACAAAAGCTCTTCTATCTTGCTAGTTCATCAGGAGATGAAGTAAATCTTTCTCCTAAAGGTTATGATAGTATTCGAGTCCTAGATAGTGCTACTATTATTTTTATGAGTTATGCAGGTAGTGGAAACCGAACCTATACCGATGCTGTTAATGGTGGTGAATTTACACTACTCTTTAATGCTTTTGAAGGTAAACCAAAAATTCTTAGAATATTTGCATATGCAGAGGCGATAGAGCCTGATGAGGAGTTGTTTGAGGAGTATTGCGAACTGTTTGGAGAGAAAGCCAGTTTGGTTCGTAATTTCTTTACATTTAGTATCTATGCTGTTGAGTCTAGTTGTGGTGAGTCTATACCTTATATGGAGTATAAAGGAGAGAGAAGTTCACTTAAAGAGTGGATGGTTAAAATGGATGATACCGAAAAGTTAGAAGCGTATAAAGAGAAGCACTTTACTCCACCCGATTTAAGTCGAGTAAAGTAGTAATGTTTATAGTAACTGATTAAATGTCAGTTACTATTTACTCTTTTTTTTAGATTTTGTTTTTTTCTCTTCTATAAGTTCTTTTTTTAGCTCTCTCTTTTCACGTTTCTTTTTTTTCAAATCTTTTAAGTACTGTTTTGCTGTTAACTCTTCACCTGCAACAATAACATGTGTAGCGATTTCACGTTTACAGAGTTCTTTCGCATCCATCCAGTAGTCTTGACCTATAATCATTTTTTTAAATTCAAATTCAGTTAAAAAGCCTTTATTAACTATAAGATCATAGAAAAATCTTTCTAGTTTTTTAGAAGTATGATCTACATGACTTTTAACTTCTCCACCTTTACCATGAGAGCCATGAGAATAGGTATGGAACATTAGGTCAGAGTAGGGGTAAACCACACGCTTATCTGCCATACAAAAAAGCAATGCACCCATGCTGTATCCACGGTTGTCTAGGTAAGCAATAGTTCTACCTGTAAATTTCTCTTGAATAATGTTGAAAAATTGCATACCTTCATGAACAAAACCACCACCAGAGTTAATCATAAACTCTAAATAGTCATTCTCTTTTGCTTCTCTAAGTTCGTTGAAGACAGAGTGTAGACCTTTTTTTAGTTCAAAAAATCTACCAATATATACTCTATAACGTTTATGTTTAGGAGTCACTTCATAGAGGTTTTTCTCTTTATTTACTACGCGTTTATGTTCAGGTATAAGCTCTGAATAGAGTGTATGTTGTTCACTACTTAACTCTTTTTTTGCACCAGTCATTATTGCTCCCTATTTTATTTAATACGTTACTACTAACTTAAGATTACTATTATAGCGTAGATTTGTGTAGATAGTATATAGTAGGTAATAATACTTAAGTTAATTTTTTAGTAAACAGTAAACATGAAGTATGGTATAATAGAATTTCATATTTAAATAAGGGAAATACCGTGCAAAAAGAACCAATGTTAAAAGTAACATACGATAAATTATCAACAGAGCTAGAATATCTTAAAACTGTAGAGAGAGGTGCTATAGCAAAAGTAATTGATACAGCTAGAGAGTTAGGGGACTTAAAAGAGAATGCTGAGTATCATGCTGCTAAAGATAAACAGGGGCTAATGGAAGCTCGTATTTTAGATTTGACTGATTTGGTAGGAAGAGCTCAGGTTATTGACCCTGAAAAACTGACTCATGAGCGTGTAAGTTTTGGTTCTACGGTTGAGCTTGTAGACCAAGAAGATGACTCAGAAGTGACTTACACTTTGGTTGGTTCTCAAGAGTCAAATCCTGATAAAGGTTTTATCTCTATTGGTTCTCCTATGGCAAGGGCATTGTTAGGAAAAGAAGAGGGTGATGAGGTAGAGATCTCACTTCCTTCTGGGAAAAAAGCATTTGATGTTGAGTCTGTTTCATATATCGAGATAGAACTGTAGGGTCGATTTATCGACCTATAATTAATTTAAATTATAAAAGAGAAAAAATGATAAATGTAGGTATAGTTGGAGCTAGTGGTTATACGGGTCTTGAGCTGGTAAAGATGTTGTTAACTCATCCAGAGTTTGTATTGAAATATTTGGCAACAACTACGGGTGATACTGTGATAGAAGCTTTGCATCCATCACTTCAAGATGTTATTACTTATCCTGTAGAAAAAGCTTCTGCAGAAGCTGTTGTAGAACATTGTGAACTAGTTTTTTTGGCTCTACCTCATAAAGCATCTATGGGTTTTGCAAAAGATTTAATCGAGAAAGGTGTTAAAGTTGTTGACCTCTCTGCTGACTATCGTTTAGAGTTAGATACTTATGAAAAAAACTATTGTGCACATGAAGACAAAGAGCATTTAGATGAGTCAGTTTATGCTCTTATAGAGTATTATCGTGAAGATTTAAAAAAGGCTAGATTGGCTGCAGGTCCGGGGTGTTACCCAACAGCTACACTCCTTGGTATATTACCTTTTATTCCTTACCTTGATACAACGGCTCCTCTTTTTGTAGATGCAAAGTCAGGTGTTAGTGGAGCTGGAAAGAAGCTTTCCGAAACTTCCCATTTCGTTAATATAAATGACAATATATTTGCATATAACCCTTTAAAACATCGCCATGGTCCAGAGATAGCAGAGAAGATAGAAAAAGTACATGGAGCCAAGATGAATGTAAACTTTGTTCCACATCTTATACCTGCTACACGTGGTGAATTGGTTTCTGTTTATGCAACTCTTAAAGAAGATATTGACCCTATTGAAGTACTTAAAAAGCATTATGAGAATGATATGTTTATACGTATTCGTGAGAATCCCGTTAATATTAAGAGTACAGCTGGAACACATTTTTGTGATATTTTTGCTGCTAAAAATGGAAATGCTCTGTTTGTAAGTTCTGCTATAGATAATCTTTTACGTGGAGCGTCATCACAAGCTTTAGTAGCTGCTAACTTAATGTGTGGATTACCTGAAGGAATGGGAATTCCTACAGTAGCTTATGTTCCGTAGGGTCGGTATCACCGACCATTATATATTTATTTTTTTGATGCATCTGCATCAGGAAGTTTGATAATAAAAGTAGTTTTGTTATTCATAATACTAACTGCCTCAAGAGTTCCATCTACTTTTTCAATGAGGTTTTTACTCATATAGAGACCAAGACCTGTTCCTTTACTTTTATGTTTTGTGGTAAAGTAAGGTTCAAAAATATTTTTTAAAATTGGTTTAGGGATACCACCTGCATTATCTCTTACAGCAATTATTAGCTCATCTTTTTCATGATAAACTCTAACATATATAAGACCATCTACTATTTTTCTATCTTCAAAAGCATCACGAGCATTGTTGATAAGGTTCATGATAACATGTTTAAAGTCATTTTCATAACCTTTGTATTTAATGTCTTCTGGACAATCTAATTCTATTTTTATATTTGATCTAACCAGTGTCTCTTTAATAAGTAAAATAGTTGACTCTATAGTCTTTCGTATGTTAAATGTTTGTGCCATGTCGGAGTGGTCTACAAAACATCTAAAGTCTTCAATGGTCTCAGAGAGGAACTGCACAGAGTTGTTTACTTTTTTTGCTAACTCTTCTAGGTCAATCTCATCAGATCTTCCCATTTTTGCTTTTATGAGTGTGTCATTCATTATCCATGATACGGTGTTGAGTGGTTGTCTCCACTGGTGAGCAATGTTCTCAAGAATCTCTCCCATAGAAGCGAGACGTGACTGCTGATTCATAATGGCATTTTGTCTTTTTTCTTTACGTACAGCATTATCAATTTTTACTTGAAGTTCTTGGTTTAGTGTTTCAAGCTGTTTGGTTCTTTGGTTAACCATGTTCTCTAGGTTTTCTGTTAATATATTGAGCTCACTTGCTGTTTTATGCATAATAGAGTAGAGGTTTTTATTTGCAATTTCAAAAGGTGTAATATTTTTACTTTTACTCTCTTTGAGTGGAATATAAGAACTACTTGATTCTGAGATAGCAGCCATCACAAAAGTATGGTTATGATAGGTATTTGGTTGGTTTTCAGCATTAAAGTACTCTTGTGCTGTACTGTATCCAAAAATATTGTTGGCATCTTCTATATTGGAAATATAGTGAATAATTGGAATCCTAAAACCATATTCATAAGATATACAAGAGCCTATCCAGAGTGCTTGTGCTGGTGTCTCTTTAAGAAAGTCATGAATCTCTTGGGTTCT
This sequence comes from Campylobacteraceae bacterium, assembly GCA_027056485.1. Lineage (GTDB taxonomy): Bacteria > Campylobacterota > Campylobacteria > Campylobacterales > Sulfurovaceae > UBA1140. The sequence continues at coordinate 49,241 of JALUKQ010000109.1, forward strand.
GTTCATCATGGCATTATAGTTACCGATTGAAAGTTGAACCACGTCTCCCTCTTCAAATCCTTGTATTGCTTTTAAACTTTGATTTTTATAGTCAATTTCTAAAATATGAACAGTATGGGAGAGGTTGTTTTTTGTAAGATATAAAGGAACTTGTAAAAGCACTGAAGGATCTTTTTCTATGCTTGGAAAATATTTTGTATAGATATCAAGAGCTGGGTTTTGGTCAATAGTCAAAATAGAACACTCATCAACTTTTGTAATTTTTTTCTTTTTTGAGATAGGTTTCCAGTCAAATGCTTGAAAAAGCTCAATACTTAAATTTGGACCATGCATAAAAATCAGTACAATAGCTTTTTTATAAATATTGCCATTATGAAATATAAAAGCATCTTCAGAGTTTGGATTTTTATTGGTGGCACCACCACCAAAAATTTTAAGATGACCAAAAGTGTTACCTAGGCTATTAATATAGCTGGATGTGCTAGATTCATTATAACTTGAAAGAACTTGAAGAGCTTGTGTATCAGGCTGAAGATACTCTTCTATCAGTGGAATATCTGGCTCTTGAGTCTTACCTTTTGTATAGTTTTTATCTAAGTCTAAAACTAATGTAGAAATTCTACTGGTTTTAAATTCTATTATGGAGATAATTGGCTGAGGATTGATATCGGTAATAGTATGATTGACAAATGATGTAAAACTTTGCATCCCTACAACGGTAGCAGATGGAAAAATAATTTTAACTCTTCCCAATAAATTTTTTAATTTCTCTTTATCATCATTAGGGTAATTTATCTCGATTAATAGTTTATCACTGTTATAGAGTTTATGTTCTTTAATCCATGCCAATAGCTTTTCATCATGGTAGTAGTAGTGTACAAGTTGTCGCATTATTATCTCTCCCCTTTTTTTATTTAAATATTTTAGAACCTATGCGTACTAGGTTTGAGCCAGATTTTATAGCCAATTCATAGTCATTACTCATTCCCATAGAACAGATAGTGGCACCATCTTTTTCTAGTTTTTGATAAATATTGTGTGTAAGTTCAAAACTTTTTTGAATGGCTTTTTGATCTTCTACATGCGCTCCAATACTCATAACACCTTTTAGTTTTAGTTGAGGACAAGACTCTTTAATCTGCTGGTAAATATCAAAAGCTTCATCTGATGTCACACCTGATTTACTCTCTTCATTCGCAGAATTTATTTGAAGTAAACAGTTCATTCTTTGGTTTTTTTCAGCCAGACGTTTATTGAGTGCTTCTGCTAATTTTAAAGAGTCTAGTGATTGAAATAGTGTAGGGCGTAACTCTATTAGTTTATTAATTTTGTTACTTTGTAGGTTTCCCATCATATGCCATTGTAGTGGCAACTCTTCAAGTGAATTAATACGCTTTTCTAATTGTTGAACTTGGTTTTCTCCGAAAGCACGTTGTCCCAGTTCGTAAAGTGTTTCTATACTTTTTTCATCAGAGTATTTTCCAACTGCTACAAGCTGAACAATATGATGCTCAGATACAGATATTCTTGCTTGTTCTATATTCCATATAACTTTGTCTAAATTTTTTCTAAGTTCTTCTTTTCTAATTTGTTGTTTATTCATTTTATTATCCTATTAGTCTATTAATATCATTATATAAGCCTAGTAACATTAGACTGAGTAGTATTCCCCACCCCATAAGTGTTAGTTTAAACATAACTTCTTGGCTTGGAGCCTTATTTGTAATCATCTCATAAAGGTTAAACATAATATGTCCACCATCTAGTGCTGGAATGGGTAAAAGGTTTATAACGCCTAAGTTTACAGAGATAAGTGCAGTAAACGCAAGTAGGGCAATAATCCCCATATTTGATACTTTTACTGTAGTATCTACAATTCCTACAACTCCACTTAAGTTGTCAGCAGGAATAAGTCCAGATATAAGTTTTTGTAGTCCTTTAACTATAATCATGGAAGCAGTTTTTGTCTGTTCATAAGCATATTCTAGACCATGATCTAACTCATATTGTACTATAGAAGTTGCATTAAAATCAGGGCTAATGCCTATGATACTTCTTTTTTCGATTTCACCAAATCTATTTTTAGCTTCTAAAAGTTTAGGCATAATGGTTAAATCTAGATATTTATTATCTCTTAAAACAGTTATTCTAAGAGGTGTTTGACCATTTTGAATTTTATCTGCCATATCATCCCAATAGATAATAGGTTCACCATTTATATTGATGATTTTATCACCCACTCTCATACCAGACTCATAAGCTGGATGACTTTGGTTAAGGTCTGAAACATTAGAGAGTAATTTGGGCATACCTATTTGAGAAATTGTTAGATAAAGTAAAAAAGCAAGAAGAAAGTTTGCCAAAGGTCCTGCTAGTGAAATAATAATACGTTGCCATGGACGTTTTACATTATAGCTGTCATCATCATAACTTGTAAATCTAGGATCTGAGTCATCTTGCCCCTTCATACGAATGTATCCACCCAGTGGAATCATAGAGAGACTCCACTGGGTATCTCCTATCTGCTTTGTAAGAAATCTTTTTCCAAAACCTATGCTAAAAACTTCAACACGTACACCAAAAAAACGTGCAGCAACAAAGTGTCCTAATTCATGAAAAAATATTAGAAAAGAGAAGATGATAAGTGCTGTAAATATCCCCATATATATCCTATTTAATTTTTTAAAGTATTATACCAAGCTTATATTAAATGGTACTTCTCAACTATTTTTTGAATTAATTATGTTAAAATGTAAAAGAATGAATTATCAAAAAACAAGAAAGGAAAAAAATGGGAAATGAAAATACGCAAACTAAAGATGCTACATTTTATGCTTCTTCAACAGACAAGGTAAGTGAAAACAGTGTTGAGGTAGAACCAATTACTGAGGAGCCTATGGTTGAAGTTGAAGAGAAAATAGAAGAGAAGGTTGAGAAAGTAAAAAAATCTTTAAGTAAAAATGATGAGTCTAAAGCACTTATGAAAAGTGCTGAAATGCTTGTCTCTAAAGTAAATAAAGATGTAAAAGAGATAGAAGATGTTGTTGCAGAGCATGTTTCAGAATTTAAAGCAAAAAAACAAGTTTTAGCTGATAGTGCTTTGGTTGAAACAAAAAGGTTATTAAAAGAGGCAAACTATGAATATAGTAATGATGAAGAGTTAGAACCATTTGAACTCTCTTTAGGGTGTACAAAAGAGAAAATAGATATCAAAAATATTAGCTCTGGACATTTTTCAGGATTTATATTTGCCTTGATAGGAATGTTTGCTACTGTAGTAGCTTGGATGTTTTTTGCTGCTAAGAAAACAGGTACAGCTATAACTCCAGATAAATTACCAGAACAGAGTGCTTTAGATGCAATGTTTACATGGATAGGTGGAGGTATGACAGGTAGTACAGGAAATGCACTATTTGGTATGATAACTGTAGCACTTACAACACTATTTGTAGGATTTTTAATTTATAAAATGCGTGTTGCCATGAAAGAGAATAAAAACTTTAAAGTTGCAAACAAAGCTTTTGAAAAATCTCATACTTATGTAGAAGAGCAAAAAGAGTCCATGACAGAAATGCAGCGTATTGATGCACATATCATAGAAGCTACTCCATTAATTGAGAGTTACATTATTGTTTTAAATGAGCAAAATGCTAAGTTAAAACGAATATTACATGTTGAAGGTACTCTTGAAGATATGAGTGAGTATCATCCTAACTCTAAACACACTATGGATGAGACGGCAAATCTTATGAAAAGAGCAGAACGTTTTATCAATGCACCTGTTTCAAAAGATGGTAGATTTAATGAAGATTCTGTTAACGCTTATAGAGAAGCTAAAGCTTTATACTCAAGTTATATTACACAAGCATATGCCTAATATAAAGAGTGTAGTTTAATTTAAAACTACATCTTTACATTTTTAAAAAAGTCTCTTACATACTCATATCCAGAGTAGAGTGTAAGAGCAACGGCAATCCACAAAAGAATTTCTCCTCCATACCAACCCATTAGTAAAAAACCAATAGCAATCATTTGAATCACTGTTTTTACTTTTCCCATCCATGATGCTGCAATATCTATACCTTCTGCAACAGCTGAAACACGAAGTCCTGTAATGAATAGTTCACGAGTAATAATAAGAAAAACAGCCCAAGGAGAAGCAGTACCTATCATCATTAATCCTAAAAATCCTGCTAAGGTTAACATCTTGTCAGCTAGAGGGTCAAGTATTTTACCCATAGTAGTTATTTGGTCAAATGTACGAGCAATGTAGCCATCAAAAAAGTCTGTAGCAGAAGCTAATACAAAAATAAAAGCAGCAGCATAGTTAAGCCATGAGGGGTGAATACCTTCAAAAATAGCTGCCTCTTGGTTGACCAAAAGTATGAACATAACAGGGGCTAAGAGTAGGCGAATAAAGGCTAGAATATTTGGGATATTTACGATTTTGTTGTTTTGCATGAGAGGTTTCCTCTGTAGGGTGTTGTCCCCGACAACACCGTATTATAATGTTTTGAATATATTAAAAATTTAAATCTTATTTTGACGGTGTAGTCGGGGACTACACCCTACGGATTCGATAGTTACCTAAAAGTAGTCCCACCATCAACTACAAGTGTCTGACCTGTAACCCATGATGCTTCATCTGTACATAAAAAGTAAACAGCTCCTGCTAAATCTTTAGGAGTTCCCATTCTGTTAACAGCTGAACGTTTAATGGTTTCAGCTTTTACTTCTTCATAGTTTGTAAAGGCTTTTAGAGCATCAGTATCGATTGGTCCACCAGACACAGCATTAACACGAATTCCCATCTCTCCAAGTTCAACAGCTGCATAACGGCTCATAGCCTCAACAGCTGCTTTGTTGGTTCCATGACCAGCATAGTTATCTATGTAGATAAGGTTTCCAGTAGAGCTAAGTGTTACAATGGCACCACCACCTACTTTTTGCATACGTACAGCAGCTTCTTGTGAACCACGAACAAATGCACCCACTGTTGCAGTGTAAATATTTTGTAAACCTTTTGCAGGACGTAGTTTCATAAATTTACCATAACCACCTACTACAGGGCGACCATAAATCATAGCATTTGATACAAAAAAATCAACTCTATCAAAATCTTCATCTATAGCTAAAAATAGAGGTTTAAACTCATCAAGTTCTAAAATATTTAGTGGGTATGCTTTGGCTTTAATTCCATATTTAGACTCTAAATCAGCTGCAATCTTATTGGCTATCTCTTCATTTGAGTTATAAGTAAATGCAATATTTACCCCTTCAGATGCAAATTTTTCTGCGACTGCTTTACCAATTCCTTTGGTTGCACCTGTAATAACTACTGTTTTGCCTTTGTTACTTGACATTTATGCTCCTACTATGTTGTAATTTTTCATAACTTCTTCTATCTTCTTCATATTCTGAGCACTTGGTTGAACCAATGGTAATCTGTACTCTAGTGTATCTATAAGACCTGCGATGTACATAGCAGCTTTAATAGGTATAGGATTACTCTCACAGAACATCACTTTGTTTATAGGGTAGAGTTTATCATTAATGGCTTTTGATGCCTTGAAATCACCCTTTAAAGCTAGGTGTGCTAGTTCAGACTTCATGTCTGGTAACAGATTTGATGTAACCGAAGTAATTCCTCTTCCACCATTTGCTAAAATAGGAAAGTCTATAGCATCATCACCAGAAAAAACATAAAGGTCAGGACGTTTAGAGAGTAACTCTACCGTTCTCTCTATTGAACCAGTCGCTTCTTTAATACCATAAATATTTGTAACATCATCAAAAAGTCTACATACTGTGTCTGCTGTTATGTCTACACCTGTTCTTCCTGGTACATTGTAAAGCATAAAAGGAAGCTCCACAGCAGAAGCTATGGCTTTGTAGTGTTGGTATAATCCCTCTTGACTAGGTTTATTGTAGTAAGGGCTAACTGAAAAAATAGCATCCACACCACAAGCCTCTGCATGTTTTGCTATCTCTATGGCTTCATGTGTAGCATTGCTTCCTGCACCTGCAAGTACTTTGGTTGCTGTTCCTTTACATACTTCTACAGCAATTTCGATACATCTTTTATGCTCGTCATGTGTTAGTGTCGCAGACTCACCAGTTGTTCCTACAGGACAAACAGCATCTATTCCATTGTCTATTTGTCTTTTAATTAGTTTTGCAAAGGTTGCTTCGTCCAGTGTTCCATTTTTAAATGGGGTTATAAGTGCTGTTGTAGCACCTGTAATTAAGTTACTCATTCAGTTCTTCCTATTTACTTTTTTCATTCGATTTTTTCAATATCAGTGTTGTAGCAAGGTCATCGTTAAAATATTTATTTGCTATTTTAGTGACTAATTCAGGCGTAATTTTAGCTAAATTCTCTTCATATTCAAGTAAAGGTTTTAAGTTTCCTCTAACAAAATAAGAACCAAAAAGTGAATTGACACTTGCAGAGTCCTCTAAAGAGTAGATAAAATCAGCTTTCGCATTTATTTTTACCTTCTCTAACTCCTCTTTTGTTACATCACCAGATTTTATCTTCTCTATCTCTACATGAATGGCTTTTTCTAAATCTTCAATTTTTACATTAGGGTTAGCCAATCCCATAAAGAGAAAAATTCCATCATCGGTCATCTCCATGTTGTAAGCATAAATAGTATTTGCCAACTGCTTTTTGTCTATAATTTTTTTGTTCAGACGGCTACTTCGACCAGAACTTAATATCTCAGAGATAGCAGAAAGTACCACTTGGTCTTCATGTTCATAGTTTGGAATAGGGTAGGCTATAGCAATAGTATCTACAGTGTTGTTCTCTTTATGAATAATTTGACGGATGCTTCCATCACGCTTTGGTTCTGCAACGTTAAGTTTAGGAATTTTTATATGATTTTTGATTTTTCCAAATTTCTCTTGGGCTACTTTAAAAACCTCTTTCTCATCAACATCACCTGTAACGATTAAAATAGCATTGTTAGGCTGGTAGTATTTTGAATGAAACTCTTTAATGTCATCTATCGTCCATGTTTGAATGTCATGCATAAACCCAATAGGTGTCCAGTGATAAGGGTGAGAAACATAGTGGGTGTTAAAAAGTCTAAAGTATAAGTACCCAATAGGTGGGTTATCGGTTCTTACTCGACGCTCTTCTGCCACAACATCACGCTCTACTTGGAACTCTTCATCTTTTAGGTTTAGGTTCTCCATTAGTTCTGCAAAAAGCCCTACTGATGTCTCTAAGTTTTTAGATGATGATTTTATGTAGTAATGTGTATAGTCAAAAGAGGTAGCAGCATTGTTCACGCCACCTTTAGACTTCACTATTTTATCAAACTCACCAGCTTCAAGGTTTTTGGTAGATTTAAAGTTCAAATGCTCCAACATGTGGGCAATCCCACTTTTCCCCATAACTTCATTTCGACTTCCTACTTTATAGAAAATATCAGTTGTAATAACATTAGAATTATTTTTCATAGGTATTGCAACAACTTGCATGCCATTTTCTAATGTCTTTGAGTAGTATTGAGGTAAAGAGTTTGCCATTAAGAGTCCTGCTGTGGTTATCATTGTTATAACTGTTTTCTTTATCATTAGGTATATCCTTACAGTTTTAAAAGCTGTTATTTTAACTAAAATACCTTTTTTATACCTTTGTAGTCGTTTTGTAATCGTTTTGTAACCACTTTGTAATATACTTCCATCAGATATAAAAACACACTGGAGTCTAAAATGAAAAAAATTACCCTATCGATGATCGCTATTGCAACCATCGCCACTGCAGGTGGTGACTTTGTGGAAACAACATATGTAACTAATGATAACAGCAATGCAGAGATTTCTGCACTAAAAGCACAAATGGGTGAGATGCAGAGTAAATTAACTGAGCTAGAAAACCGAAAAGTAGAAGCACCAGCAGTTAAAGAGCCTAAACATAAAGGTACATTAGTTAAATCTCATGTTCCTGTATTGAAATTTTCTGGTACACACTACTTAGGTTTTGTAAACAAAAAAGATAGTAATGGAGATAGAACGAATAAGTTTGAAACAAGAAGAAACTATCTTCAAGTAAAAGCTTACATGAAAGAGAACCCAAAAGATTATATGAGAATTACATTGGATACTCATGATAAAGATGGTGAAAGTGGAGTTCGACTTAAATATGCATATTTATACTTAGATAATGTTCTTCCAAATACAGGAGTAGAGTTTGGACAAGCACATAGACCTTGGATTGACTATGAAGAGCATAATGCATGGAACTATCGTTCAATTTCTAAAACATTAGTTGAAGCTAAATATGGAGCTGACCTTACTAACTCTGCAGATAGAGGGATTAACTTCAAAACAAAAACTCCTTACTTCTCAAGTGAATTGGGTGTTTTTAATGGAGAGGGATACCACAATGCAGAAGATGGAGAAGGGCTAAGTGGCGAGTGGAGACTTACAGGTCACATACTTGGTACAGGGAAAAAACATGCAAAAAAATCATTGACCTATGCTAATGTCTCTTTCTTTGGACAACAAAACAAAAAAAGTAATAAACATGGAAATGAAGACCTAAATTGGATGGGTCTTCATGCTGTTTACAATCAACCAGAGTTTCTTGCTTCAGCTCAATACATTAAAGTAGGTGATGGTATTGCTAGCAAAAAAGGAAAGGGGTACTCAGTTAATGGTGAGTACAGAGTTGCACCAAAATTAAATCTACTTGGTAGATATGACTACTTCGATATGGATGATAATTCAGGTGAGAAAAAAAGAGCCATTGCAGGTGTAGCTTATGAGTACAATAAAAATGTTGAGTTCATCGCTAACTACACAAAAGAGGGTGGTTCTAACCTTACAGCAAACGATAGAGATAATGAAGCAATTATGTTAACAGCTGCTGTTGAGTGGTAAGTATATTGCTTTAAACCATGGTGCAGACAAGCACCTTAAAAAACACTCTTTTTAAATAATAAAATAATCTTACCCATCTTTAGTTTCTCTTTTTGATGGGTAAGTTCTCTTCTTTCTTTCATTTAAATCTAATGAATTTTACATCAATTATTTCTATTCTTTTTGTAACCAAATTGTTACCAAGATATTCTATACTTCCTTATATTTAAAACAAAAGGAAGTCAAAATGACATTTTCAAAACTTTTAACAACAACGCTTATAGCAACTCTTGCTATCTCTTCAGCCAATGCAGATGAACTAAAAGGTAGAGGTGCATCTTTCCCTGGTCCTGTTTATAAAGCGTGGACAGCAGATTACTTTAATGCAACAAAAAACCAAGTGAACTATACACCAACGGGTTCAGGTGATGGAATTAAGTCTATTACAAAAAGAATGGTAAACTTTGCAGGTTCAGATAAACCTCTTAAGCCAAAAACTCTTAAAAAGAAAAAACTTTATATGTTCCCTGCTGTTGTAGGTTCAATTGTTTTAGCTTACAATATTGACGGTGTTAAAGATGGTGAGTTAAAACTCTCTCGTGCTGCTGTTTCTGCTATTTTTAGTGGAAAAGCTACCAACTGGGACGATGAAGTTATTGCTAAAGATAACAAAGGGTTAAAACTTCCTCATGCTCCTATTACTGTTGCTGTTAGAGCTGACAAATCAGGTACAACATTTAACTTTACCTACTTCTTACATCAACTTAATGATGAATTTAAAGTGAGTAAAAAACCAAAATGGACAGCACCTAAAGTAGTTGCTGGTAAATCAAACTCTGGTGTATCTGCTAACATTCAACAGATTAAAAACTCTATTGGTTACATTGAGTACTCTTTCAAAGAAAAATTAGGACTTCCTGCTGCACAAGTAGAGAACAAAGAGGGTAAATTTATTAACCCAACACTACAATCATTCCAAGATGCTGCAAAATATGCAGAGTGGACAGCAGACAAAGATTTCTATGCTGTTATTGGTGACCCTAAAGGTGAGACATCTTACCCAATTGTTGCAGCAACATTTATTTTGCTTCCAACAGAAAAAGTAGATACCAATAAAAAAGTAACAAAGTTCTTTGACTGGGCATACACAAATGGAGACAAAGCAGCTTCTGACTTAGGTTATGTACCTCTTCCAAAAGAGACTAAAGATGCTATTAGAAAATATTGGGAAACAAAAGGGATTAAATAATTAATCCCCCCCTTATTCACTACATTTTAGCCCTATTCTTATAGGGCTAAGATGTGGAGAAACACCACTCCACTTGTAATTTTCACATTTTTTCAGCCCACCTCCTTTGAATTTGTAATAGGTGGGTTGTCTTCTGTAACTATTTTGTAACTACTTTCCTATAAAATCACTCCATGAAAAAATACAAATCAATATTTATATCAGACCTACACTTAGGCACAAAACATTCAAAAGCTGATAATTTTTTAGAATTTATAAAAGAGCATGAGGCAGAAAATCTCTACCTTGTTGGAGACATCATTGACGGTTGGGCAATAAAACAAAAATTTCGTTGGAAACAGTCCCATTCAGATGTTATTCAAAAGATTTTAAGAGCTGCTCGAAAAGGGACTAATGTTTATTATGTTACAGGTAATCATGACGAGTTCTTACGCTCTTTTTTACCTCTACTTCTTGGTGACAACCTCAATGTAACGAATGACTTAGAGTATCAAGCAATGAATGGTAAAAGATATTTTGTGACGCATGGAGATATTTTTGACAGTATGACCATTGGTAAAAGATGGCTTACTATTTTTGGAGATATGGGCTATGACTTTTTACTAAACTTCAACCCCATCATTAACTTTATACGAAAAAAAATGGGTATTAGACGCTACTGGTCACTAGCAGGAGAACTAAAAAACAATCTAAGAAACTCTCTACACTTCATTGAAGATTATGAAA
>JALUKQ010000110.1 GCA_027056485.1 Campylobacteraceae bacterium
AAAATTTAAGTGCCTCTTTCAAATCACCTTGAATCATCACTCTAGTAGCTACTTTTGCCAAAGGTACACCTGTGGCTTTACTTACAAATGGTACGGTTCTTGAAGCTCTTGGATTTACTTCTATAAGGTAAACTTCATTTTCAAAAATGGCATACTGAATATTCATAAGCCCAACAACACCAAGTCCTAAGGCAATGGCTGCTGTCTGTTTTTTAATCTCTGCTAACAACTCATCTGAAATTGATATAGTAGGTAATGCACAAGCAGAGTCACCAGAGTGAATTCCTGCCTCTTCAATGTGTTGCATTACTGAACCAATGTAGACATCTTTTCCATCACAAATAGCATCTACATCTAGTTCTATGGCATTGTCTAAGAATTTATCTATAAGTACAGGAGCATCATTTGAAACTAAAACTGCTTCGTCCATATACTCTTTTATCTCAGCATCAGAGTAGACAGTTTTCATTCCACGACCACCCAATACAAACGATGGACGAACCAATACAGGATAACCAATACGATTGGCTACAGCTAACGCTTCATCTTTTGAAAATACGGTTCCATTATTAGGCTGTTTTAGACCTAAGTTATTAATAAAATCTGAAAAGAGTTCTCTGTCTTCTGCTAAATCAATAACCTTAGCCGTTGTTCCAGAGATATTTGCCCCAATAGCAGTTAACTGTTTTGCCAATTTAAGTGGTGTTTGCCCACCAAAGTGAACAATAACACCATCAGGCTTTTCAACCTCAATAACGTTTCGAACATGTTCAAAGTCAATTGGTTCAAAGTAAAGAACATCTGAAGTATCATAATCTGTAGAAACCGTTTCAGGGTTACAGTTGTACATGATTGATTTTACACCCATATCTTCAAGTGCAAAGGCAGCGTGAACACAACAGTAGTCAAACTCAATACCTTGACCAATTCTGTTTGGTCCACCACCGATAACTAGTACTTTTTTCTCTTTTTGTTCGGTGTTACCGAACCTACTTGGTAATTTTGTAATATTTGTTGTGGAGTAGAGGTATGGAGTTAATGCTTCAAACTCTGCTGAACAGGTATCTACTTCATTGTACTCTAAAGTCACACCTAGCTTCTCACGTGCATTATAAATGTCATTTTCAGAGAAGTTTTGTCCCTCATTTTTGTTAATTGCCCATGCAATCATAGCATCAGAAAAACCCTCTGATTTAATAGCTCTCATACGTGTTTCATCTTTTAGAAGAGCAACGTCCATAGACTTTTCACTCTGTGCTAACTCTTCAAGTTGGTATAAGAACCAAGGGTCAATCTGACACCAATCAAAAATCTCTTCAACTGTTTTTCCACGTCTTAATGCTTCAAATACATAAAGAACTCTGTCAGCATTTGAACGACGAATTTCACGAATAAGCTCATCTTCATCACAATCAATGGTGTTAAAACCTATAAGCCCAGTTTCTAATGAAATAAGTGCTTTTTGGAATGACTCTTTAAAGGTACGACCAATAGACATCGCTTCACCAACGGACTTCATGGCTGTGCTTAGTGTAGAGTCTGCTTGTGGGAATTTTTCAAAGGTAAATCTTGGAACCTTTGTAACTACGTAATCAATTACAGGTTCAAACGATGCTGCTGTTCCTGTAATGTCATTTGTAAGCTCATCAAGTGTAAATCCAACAGCCAACATGGTTGCCACTTTAGCAATTGGGTAACCTGTCGCTTTTGAAGCTAGGGCAGATGAACGTGAGACCCTTGGATTCATCTCAATAACAATCATACGACCATCTTTAGGGTTAATAGAGAATTGAACGTTAGACCCACCTGTGTCAACCCCAACTTCACGTAAAATTTTAAAAGAAGCATCTCTCATACGTTGGTACTCTTTGTCAGTCAGTGTCAGAGCAGGAGCTACAGTAATACTATCACCTGTATGTACACCCATTGGGTCAAAGTTTTCAATAGAACAGACGATAATACAGTTATCTTTATGGTCACGAATGACCTCCATCTCATACTCTTTCCAACCTAGAAGTGACTCTTCGATTAGAATTTCAGAGATTGGTGAGGCATCAAGTCCACCTTGAACGATTCTTTTATACTCATCGATGTTGTATGCTACACCAGAACCTCCACCAGCCATGGTAAATGATGCTCTAATAATAAGAGGGAAACCAATGTTTTTAGCTATTTTCAAAGCCTCTTCCATGTTGTAAGCATACTCTGAAATAGGTAAATCCATTCCTATCTTAATCATAGCCTCTTTAAACTCTTGACGGTCTTCACCCTTTTTAATAGCAGCAGGTTTTGCACCCAAAATCTGTATGCCCTCAAGCATTCCTGCTTCATGCATATCCATAGCAGCGTTGAGTGCTGTTTGTCCACCCATGGTTGGTAAAATGGCATCAACATTCTCTTTTTTAATGATTTTAGAAATAACTTCAGCAGTAATTGGTTCTACATACGTTCTATCTGCAAACTCTGGGTCAGTCATGATGGTTGCTGGATTAGAGTTTATAAGCACAACTCTATAACCAAGCTCTTTAAGTGTTTTAGCTGCTTGAGTTCCAGAATAGTCAAATTCACAAGCCTGTCCAATAACAATTGGTCCAGAACCGATAAGTAAAATAGTTTTTATGTCAGTGCGTTTTGGCATGAGGAAGTACCCTTATTTTTAATTGAGGGATTATACTAAAAAGGTACTTAAGAATGGTGAAAAATAGTTAACAATCGTTCTCTCTAACACGCAAAGTATTCTTTTCGTAAGTACCAAGTATTTTGACTTTCTTAGCATACTTTTCCAATTCACCTATAGCATTTTTTACTGACTCACTCTCTAATGAACCATCTACATCTATATGGAAGTGACTCTCTTCAAGTTTTCCAAGAGGAATGTAACTCTCTATTTTTAAGATATTTACATCATTTTGGGCAAAGCCACCCAAAGCTTTGT
>JALUKQ010000111.1 GCA_027056485.1 Campylobacteraceae bacterium
ATTGTCATCGTTATGATACAAACAGGCTATAAGCTGTAAAATAGTCGTCTTACCAATACCATTAGCCCCTGCTATGGCTGTAATGGGGTAGTTGAACTCTATCTTAACATCTTTAACCCCTCTTAACCCTACTTCGTTAAAAGAGATACTCTTTAGTTTTTGCTTAAAGTATGGTGTAGTCCACTTTTTAGCTAAGGCTTCTCTTGCTCCCACATTTTCCCTTTATATACGTATATATCAATATTACATAAATAAATATTAAAACACAATAGATAAGATAATAAATTAATTTAAATTAAGAAATAGAGTAATTTTAGAAAGATTTTGTAGATTTTTTTAATATTTTATGGTGTTTTCTGTGTGATATTAGACCCCAAATATAGAGAAAAAAGAAAAGTGTTTTACTATGGGGTCAAAGGGCATTTGAATCCCTATTTTTAGGGGTTTTATTTTTTTGAGAAATTGGCATATCAGATTTCTAATTTATATTTATTTATGTCGGGAAGAGGACATCCCGACCTACACTGTAATCTCTTTAATATCAGCAATTTCTCTAAAAGATTTATAGATAGAAGCTACTGTATTTTTACGGTTGTTCTTAACGGCTTCATCTTCTGCATTTACCATAACCTCATCGAAATATTTGTCAAGTTTTGGTTTAAGTGCGAACATCGCTGTTAGTTTCTCTTCGTAAGAGCCATAAGTTTTAGCCATGGTCTCTTTGTAGTCACTGTAAAGTTCAGACTCTATAGCTTCAGAGAAAAGTGCTGTATCTACAGTTAATTCATTCTCTAAATTAACCTCTTTAGAGATGTTTGCTACACGCTTAAAGGTAGAGACTTGCTCTTTAAAGCTCTCATTTGAGACAATGTTGTTTAGTGCAGATACCTTCTTAGCTATCTCATTTATGTCTCGCTCACCAGACTCTAAAACAGCCATAATAACCGATGGATTAGCCTCTAAAGACTTTTTGATTCTCTCTATAATAAACTCTACCAGTTTTTCTGTTTCGTACTCTGCGTAGCGTTCATTGAGCATTGTTACTACATCGTCTATGTTAAATGCCAAATCATACGTAGTCACCATACGAACAATTCCGTTAACTGCTCTACGTAAAGCAAATGGGTCTTTTGAACCTGATGGGATTTTTCCTACAGAGAAGAGACCTATGAGTGTGTCGAGTTTTATTGACATAGCAACAATGGCTGAAAAAGTAGAACTTGGAAGCTCTGCACCCTCACCTAAGGGGAAATACTGCTCTTTTATAGCTTGTGATACCAAGGCATCTTTTCCTAATGCTTTAGCATAGTAGTACCCCATAAGACCTTGAAGCTCTGTAAACTCATACACCATTTCAGAAGTAAGGTCTGCTTTTGCTAAAGAGATGGTCTCACTCATAAGCTCTGTAAGTTCAGAAGCACTTTTACCTGTCTCTGTCTCTACTTGTTTAATATAAAGTGAAAGCAATTTTCCTGCTATGTTTTTTTCACGGTCTATCTTGTCAGTCAATGACCCTAACCCATCCATAAAGGTAATCTTTTCAAGACCGTCTGTTATGAGACCTCTTTTTAAATCATTATGGTAAAAGAAGAGTCCATCGGCTAGTCGTGGTTTTAGAACACGCTCATTACCTGCCACTACTTTTGAGTAGTCATCGGTTACAGCGTTTGAAACCACTATGAACTTGTTTGAAAGTTTCTCATTTTCAAACACAGCAAAGTAACGTTGATGCTCTTTCATAGAGGCAATAATCGCTTCAGGTGGCAACTCTAAAAAGAGTTCATCAAAAGTTCCAAGAAGTGCTTTTGGGTTTTCGGTAATCGCAACAATTTCTGCCAAAAGGTCTGCATCTCTCTCTATGCTGATGTTATGCTCTTTTTCTAAAATATCGAACCCTGCTAAAATAACTTCTTCTCTCTCTTTAGGATACAAAGAGACTTTTCCATCGGAAAGAACTTGGTCGTAACTCTCTATGCTTGGCACTTCTACTGCGTCAAAGTTTACCATTCTATGTACAAAAGTTTTTGTATCTGACTTTACACCAAACAGCTCTACCTCTACAGATTCATCGTCAAGACGTACTTGCAACCAACGAATAGGTCGAATGAACTCATCGGTTCTTGAACCCCAACGCATCATTTTACCAAAACTCATAGAGGCTATCCATTTGCCTATCATTGCTTCTAAAAGTTCTGCTGTTTTTGTTCCTGCTTCCTCTTTTTTGAAGTAAAGAACCTCTTTACCTTTTTTTTCGACAGTAGAGAGTTCATCAAAACTTACTCCACACTTACGAGCAAAACCTTCACCTGCTTTGGTAACTTCACCATCTCTTTTGGCAGCCATCATAGGTGGTCCAAAAAATTCTATGGTACTATCTTCTTGTTGCGTAGCAATGTTCTGCTTAATCACCAAACGACGTGGCGTATAGATAAACTCAAAATCACTCTCTAACCGATACTCAGTTAAAATATCTTTCCATGATTTTTCTATGTTTTTTACGATTTTTAGTAGTGGTATAGCTGGTAGCTCTTCTACACCGATTTCTATAAGAAGTGGTTTTGTCATTTCGCGTTATCCTAGTTAATAAATAATAACGCGATTTTATCTAAAAGTTGATAAATGAGGGGTTAGCTTAGATTTTAAACATCTCTTTGTAAAGTTCTTGAATGTTTCTTTTCTCTTTATACTCTATCTCATCACCTATCTCTATGGTTATGGTCTGCTCTACATTTTTTTCATTTAGGGCTACACCTAAAGCTTTGTCCGTATGGGTTCTTATGTATACAGGCAAAATAGGAAGTCTGTTTTTAAGTGCAATAATCCGAAACCCCTCTTTAAACTCTATAAGTGATGCTTCACTTTTATTACGTGTTCCTTCAGGGAAAATAAAAATAGAGTTTCCTTTTTTAACCTCTGATTTAACCTCTGAAAA
>JALUKQ010000112.1 GCA_027056485.1 Campylobacteraceae bacterium
GGACGACGATTTAGTGAAGCTTTTGATGTTCCTTCCGTCATTATGCAGGGGCGTTTTGGTAGTTCTACCATGGGTGTGGCTACACTCCATGCTACTTATAAGTTGATTAAGGATTATGATGGGACTACTCATTATAATGGGAAGAAATAAAAAGTGACCGATTTCCTAACATTCAAAACATTCATATCCATAGACATACTAATCCTCTCCTACTACATAGGGGCGATAATTATCCCCATAGCTATGTGGCTTAGTAAAGCCTATCTACAAAAAAAATTCAAAATATTAGACAGCTTTAACAGTTTTCTACTGAACCTTTTAGGAACAATGAGCTTAAAAAGAAAGGTTCTCTCTATTCTTCTTTTTATTGCTATGTTTATCTCTATGGAGATAGTTTGGAGAATGTGTTTTGAAGCTATGATTGGGTATTTTCAGATGATAGATGCCCTGAAGACAATGTAAAAGAGGAGTATAAAATGTGTGCCTACTACGAAGATGAAACAACAAAAATAAAAAAAGAAGACCTTGCCGTCTATCAAGGTCAAACTATTAAAATTCTCTCGGTAAAACATATCAAGAGCAATAAAACAATGGATATACGCTATCTTATAGAGGGCAAAGAGCAACAACTGCCTATAATCCCTTATCATGGGAAGATAGAGCGTTTAGAACTTGTAGAGAGAGTCACTCATGCCTAGTACCCTAACAAACTCCCACGCCTCTTCT
Organism: Campylobacteraceae bacterium; assembly: GCA_027056485.1. Lineage (GTDB taxonomy): Bacteria > Campylobacterota > Campylobacteria > Campylobacterales > Sulfurovaceae > UBA1140. Next base: position 727 of record JALUKQ010000112.1, read on the forward strand.
ACCTACGGAGCTAACCCAGTAAAAGAGGGTGAAGTTCGCCTAAATGAGATGGGTTCTGAGGTGGTTGAGGGGTATACTTGTAAGCCTAAAGATTATGATGCACAGCGTCCTATTATGCACTATAAAACGCTTCTGCTTCTTTGTGATGATGAACGATGTGGAAAAGCAGGGAAAACAGACAAAGCCTCTGAACTTCGTGAAATACTGAAAGATATGGGGCTTAATAAAGGTGAAAATCGGATTAAAGTCTCTCGTACAGGGTGTTATGGGGCATGTCGATTTAGACAGGTGTGTCAAGTGACTGAAAATACTCAAGCCAATGGGAACATGAAAAACAATGCCCTTTGGTTACGATATACACACAACTTTAAAGAGGAAGATTGGCGAGAGTTGTTTACGCTATTGGCAGAAGACAAGGTGTTGCTAGAGGAGTTGGATGAGAAGTATTTTATTCCGATGAAGGTTTACAACTAACACCTTATGCCTACAAAAACAGCACTAAAAGCACCATTGAAAAAAGGTTACACCACAGGGGTTCATGCCTCTTTTGCTTTTCAGTCGGCACTAAATTGTTTTTTAGTGACAGGTTTAAAGTCTGTTTCTAAGACGAATAAAATGGACAACGACGACCTAGATGTCACCAAAGGGGCAGAGATAGTAGTGACTATCTCCGATAAACTCGAAGATTTAGAGTTGAATCCTTTAGAACACTCTCCTTATGAGATAGGCTCATTAAAGCTTTATGCTGGTCTTGGGGTGGGTGTGGTGACCAAAGATGGATTGCGACCTCCAAAAGGGTTTCCTGCCATTAATCCAACTCCTTTAAAAGCAATATCTGATATTTATGCTAATTTTTGTCGGGATGAGGACATCCCGACCTACGGTTCTATTTCGGTAACAAATGGAGAGGAGATAGCCAAACAGACAGCCAATGCAAAGGTAGGTGTTTTAGGTGGTATCTCTATTTTAGGAACAACAGGCTTTGTAAAACCTATCTCATCCGATGCCTACATGGACTCCATTCGAACGGAACTAGGCGTTGCTAAAGCAAATGGTTACGATGAAGCCGTGTTGACCTTAGGTAACAGCTCATTTGCCTATGCCAAAGAGCATTATGACGAGATGGAGATAGTAGAGATAGGAAATTTTGTTTATGATGCCTTAGCCATTGTGGGTGAGTTGGAGTTTCAGTCGGCTATTTTTGTCTGTGGCATTGGAAAAGCGACCAAAGTGATGCAAGGTCATAAAAACACCCATAATCGTTTTGGGCAGATAGATTTTGAGATACTCAAAGAGCAGATTTCAACAGAGCTTCAAGCTGATGTTGACATAGAGTCCACCAAAACCGTTAAAGGTCTGACCATTCAGCTCAAAAACATGGATAAATTAGAGCCATTTTATAGTATGATTTCAAAAAAAACCGATGAGCAGTTAGGCTCTTGGTTTTCTGCCATAGAGAGTAGAACCATTATTTTAAAATAGGAGAAAAGCATGAGCCAAGAGAGTAAAATAGAGGAATTTGAATACAGCATACTTCCAAGCATAAGAGAGGATGTATTAAAAATACTAGAGTACTTTGAGCAAAAAGAACTCCCTTCTGCTTACAGCTCATGTTTACAGATGTATCTTGCCAACTTTATGGGACTAAGTGCTAAAGTATGGGATGAGCATTGTAGTGACTATGGTATAGAGATGGATTTTGAAGCGATAAACAGTGCCATAGAGAACGTAAAAAGTCTTGACGAGTATGTTAAGGATTTTAGTTAAATGCTCACCATTACAGGTAATGGAATGGGCGATTACAACTTTGATAATCTGACCATTTTAACAAAGGGTTTTGACAAAATAATTTGCGATAAAAACTTCATAGAGAGTGGAGAAAATATCTTAAAACTTGGCTTCAAAGAGGCAAAAGAGTACATTTTAGCAAACTACAACCAAGAGAACCTTTTGTATGTGGTTACAGGTTCGCCCCTTTTTTACAGTGCAGGTATTTTATTGGCTAAAAAACTCCCCCATGACCAAGTAAAGATACTCAACAACACCTCTTCTAAAACCTATCTTTTAGAGAAGCTATTGGTTAGCGAGACCGAAGTAGAAACCATCTCTTTACATGGTAGAGAGCGTATCGACCTTAGCAAGTTTTTAACCAACAAATACACTTTTGTCTTGTGCGATATGTTTAC
>JALUKQ010000113.1 GCA_027056485.1 Campylobacteraceae bacterium
TACCAACATTTTTCTTCTTCCTTTTAAGATGATGAATAGTATTGGTTGCAATGGTAGATTTCTGAGCATCTTTATCAAGCCTAGGATTAGGTGGTCTATTAGGTCTCATGACAATGGTATTGGTTAAAAAGAGTTTTTCCATTTTCTCTAACATATCATCTAATGGTTCATCATTGTAGAGTAAATCAAAGACCTTATGTTTAATAAGATTAAAGGAGACTGCTTTATTAATTTTTTGAATATATTTGTTCTCATTAGTTTTCTCTTTTAAATCTTCATTTAAATCATAAGTAAGCATTGCTTCATAGTTTGTTAAAAAGATAGTGGCATAAAAGTCTTGTTTTACTGCTAGTGCTGTTAACCCTGTAAAGTTTTCTAGGTTTAGTCTGTTTTTAATTAAATCATAATAGGTCTCTATCCCCCATCGTTTAGCATACAGTTCTTTAAAATCAGAAATCTTAAGAATAGTATTATCAAGAATATTAGTAGCCAATACTTCAATAGTTCCATTATCTAAAATAACTTGTACGAATCTAACTTTCATTTTAATAGGAAGTTTCATTTGTTTTAATTTATCTTTGGTATCTTTAGAAGCTTTTATCTCTATTACAGCTTCTTTTTTCTGGCTATGGACATCAAATAGAAATTTTGCTTTTGAGAAAGTACTTTTTGGTAATCGTACTAAGAAGTTTGTTTTGTCTGCATAATGAGCAAAGAGTTCATACCCATGATAACCTCTATCCATAATGACTAAATCATCTTTAGTACAATATTCTAAATGTTTCAGCGCTAATGTTCTCTCATCATAAGCAATTATTTCATTATCTTCATTATTATTCTTATTCGTTAAAGAGGCATCCACTGCTATATTATTTAAGACATCAAAGAGTACTGAAGCCCTTGCTTGTGATATTTCCTTCTTAAAACTCTCTATTTGACATCTAACCTTCATAGGGTTAAATTCTCTACTTATATCTTCACTATTTGGTAAAGTAATCACTGAACCATCTATGGCTAAAAGTCTAAACTCTTTATATCGTTCATACTCTTCATCTTCATAAAACATATCAGCTGCCATATCTGCATACTCTTGAAATGCTGTATAGTTTAATTTAGCTCGTGCTTGGGTATAGGCACTATTCGAAATACTAATCTCTTCACCTAAATCTAATTGCATATCATTTAGACTATTTTGGATAGATTTATTACTTTTTTTAATTATCATAGTCATCATTTTATCGAAGCTTAACTTTCTTTCTCTACTAAAACTATGTTCACCTATTTTATGCTTCTTTTTAAAACTTCTTTCTCTTTTCTTATTTCTAAAAACTGCTGAAAATTTAGCAGTTTTTTTTAACATATATTCAACCTCTATAATATTTTATATTATATCTAAAATATGCATACAAACCCATAAATATAAGACTTTAATAGACCTGTCTTTTTTAAATACTACTCTTAAAATAATGCAAACTTAATTTCTTTTTTAGCTTAACTTAATGGCGTTGGAGGGTACCTATCCTTATGTTAGAGGAGGGGTCTCATCATGGATAGCACAGCTTATGGATGGTTTTCCTCAATACACTTTTGGTATTGTATTTATTGGAAGTAAAGAGTCAGAGTATGATTCTAAACCACTTTATAAATTTCCTGATAATCTGGTTTATTTTGTAGAAACTTATATGTTTGATGAGAGTGAAAAACCAGTTATATCAGCTAGTAATGGAGAGAAAGAGAGTTTTGAAAATGTAAAAAAGCTACATCATTGGTTTAAACATCGAAGTAAAGACTCTCCTTTTCCAAACGAGATTAAGAAATTAGACTTTTATCTTAATAAAATTGATGAATCTGTATTTCTTTATAGTCGAGAGTCTTGGGAATTTATTTTGGAAGAGAATCAAAAGAATAATCCCAACATACCGTTTATAGATTATTTTTGGGCGATTAGAAATATCCACTTACCTATTTGGAAAATTGTAAAATTGGCAAAACTTATTGGGAACAGAGGAAAACTCATACACTCTCCCTCAACAGGATTTGCAGGTTTTCTTGCAACGCTTATTTCAAATGATAGAGATGTACCATTTATTTTAACTGAACATGGTATTTATACTAAAGAGAGAAAGATTGATCTTCTTTCAAATAACTCTATGGGATATAAAAAACTAAAACTCTTTCAAGAATCTGCAGAGCATAATACTATACAGGAGATGTGGGTAAAGTTTTTTGAAGGTATTGGGTTTATGAGTTACAGTTCTGCTGATGCTATTTTTTCACTTTTTAATGTTGCCCGAGAGACACAAATAGCTTATGGTGCAGAGGCAAAAAAATGTAAAGTTATTCCTAATGGCGTTGATATTGAACATTTGAGCTCTGTTTTAAAAGAGCGAAATAAAGAAATTCCGAAAGTTATTACTCTTATAGGAAGGGTGGTTTCGATTAAAGATATTAAAACATTTATTCGTGCCATAAGAATTACAGCCAATGAAATTCCTAGTGTAGAGGCATGGATAGTTGGCCCAGAAGATGAAGATATAGCATATGCTGAGGAGTGTAGAGAACTTATTTCGATTTTAGATTTAGAAAAAAATATTAAGTTTTTAGGCTTTCAAAATATATTGGATATTTTACCTAAAAGTGGACTTTTAACATTGACCTCTATTAGTGAGGGGATGCCTTTGGTAATCTTAGAAGGTTTTGCAGCAGGTCTTCCTTGTGTAAGTACAGATGTTGGTTCTTGTAAAGAGCTTATTTATGGAAGGAGTGAAGAAGATAGTGCTCTGGGTAAGGCAGGACGTGTATGTAAGATTGCAAATCCTAAAGCCTTGGCTGAGGCTTATATTGAGCTTTTAACAGATGTGGAGAAATGGAATCAAGCTCAATCATCAGCTTTAAAAAGAGTTGATAAGTATTATACACAAGAGAGCTTTTTATCTAATTATCAAAAAGTTTATAGTGAAATGTTAGAAGAGGTGAATGTATAATGGCTGGAATAGGATTTGAACTTCAAAAAATATTAAAAGATGAGAATATGACTTCTGTAGCTAAAGCTTTTGGATATTCTGCTATTTTGAGTAGTGGTCCATGGGTAATCTCAATGCTTGTTATTTTGGCTATGGGACTAACTTCTGTTTATCTCTCTACAAATATTGATTTTAAAGATATGATGCTTCAAGCAACGGTTATTTATATTTCTGCACTCGCTTTAAGCTCTGTCTTTACAGGACTGTTACAGTTACCTTTTACTCGTTTTGTAGCTGATCGGATTTATGAAAAAAGATTTTATCTTATTTTACCAAATCTTTTTGGCGTGCTTATATTGATTGTTGTTATTGGTTTTTTGCTCATCACTCCCTTATCTTTTTACCTTTTTTATAGTCAAAGTAATCTTTTTATTATGTTGTATATTTCTATATTTTTGATACTAAGTTTGGTATGGATAACCAATATTTTAGCTGCAAGTTTAAAGCTTTATAAATATGTTATTTTCTTTTATTTAATAGGCTATGTTACAATTTATATTGCCTCTATACTGCTTCACAAGTATGGGTTAATAGGTTATTTGGTCTCTTTTTTAATTGGAAATAGTCTTCTATTTATACTTTTGCTTTTAGGTATTATTTTTTACTACCCTTCGCATAATTTAGAAAATGGACATTTTATACGTTTTGATATGTTTAAAGAGAGCTATGGAAAATTTTACTGGAAACTTGCATGGTCTGGATTTGCTGGAAATTTTGCCATTTGGATTGATAAGGTTATATTTTGGTATTCACCTATTGTAGGTTATGCTGTGATCGATAATTTACACGCTTCTATGGTATATGATTTTCCTATTTTCTTAGCCTATCTTACGATTATTCCTGGGATGGCTATTTTCTTTTTTCGTTTAGAGGTTGATTTCTCAAAAGTTTATAATAACTTTTATTCAAGTGTCAGTCAGTATGGTACCCTAGAACAAATTCAAGGGTACAAGGAAGATATGATTTCTTCTGTAAACTATACTATTAAAGAAATACTGTTTGTACAAGGAATGTTTAACATATTGGTTTTTTTAGGTACCGATAAGCTATTTGAATTTTTCCAACTACCAAAACTCTACATACCACTCTTTTATATTGATGTGATTGGTGTGCAGTTACAGCTTGGATTTATGGCAATTTTAGCATATTTATACTATTTGGACAGACAAAAAGAGGCATTGATATTTACTCTTTTATTTGCAAGTTTAAATGCTTTCTTAACATGGATAAGTATTGAACTTGGACCTTATTTTTACGGTTATGGGTTTACTCTAACCCTTCTGATTCTTTTTACTTTATCTCTTTATATACTCAATAAAATTTTAGAGGAGCTTGACTATCAAATCTTTATGTTGCAATAGAACCATACTCTTTTTAATGCTTTTTATCACTCTATTATCAGCAGATGATAGATATGCTTTTGTTTATAGTAAAAATATAGATGATCGCTTTATAAACTTTTATGATAAGGTTGTTGTAGCTAGTGATATTGTGGACAACATCTACGCCATACGTTACCCTAAAAAGATGTTTGCTTATGTGAGTGTGGGAGAGATAGAACCTACTCGTAAAATGGATATAGCTTATGAGCCTTCATGGATTATTGGAAAAAACCCTGTATGGGACTCTTTAATTCCAGATTTAAGCAATACTGGTTATCAAGAGTTTCTATTTCACCGTATATCTAATATTTATCAACAAGGGTATAGAAACTTTTTCTTAGATACTTTAGATTCTTATCATACTATATCTGAAAACAAGGAGTTATTTCAAACACAGCAAAATGCACTGGTTGATATTATTCATCGTATTCATAGAAAGTATCCTGATGCAAAAATTATACTTAATAGAGGATTTGAAGTTTTAGATAGGGTTCATAGTGATATTTCAGCTGTAGCAGCAGAGAGTTTACTTCATACTTATAATCATGAAAATAAATCTTATGCTAGAGTAGATAGCAGTTCAAGAGAATGGTTACTTAATCATTTAAATAGAGTTAAACAATATGGCTTAGATGCCATATCTATAGAGTATAGTAGTCAAAATAGCCAAAGTCGACTTGAGATTGCAAGAGAGGTTCGAGCTTTGGGGATTATTCCTTATGTAACAGACGGTCTATTACATGAGCAGGGTGAATGTGATATTAAACGTCTTCGTAGAGAGGTGCTTATTTTATTTAAAGAGCATAAGTTTCCAAATGAAGACAACTCTATAGAATCAGATATTCACCATACTTTATCTATGCCATTAGAGTATTTAGGCTATATCCCCCATCTTTATGATATTGCTAAGAAGCCTCTTCCTAAACGTATTGAAGATAGATATCATTCTGTAATTATTTGGGGAGGAGAAGAGATAAAAAAGTATGATGGAGTTTATGAATGGAGTAAAATGCTTATAGAGAAAAAGATAAAAGTTCTTTTCTTTGCAGGTTTCCCCTTTGAAACTTCTGAAGAAAAGTTAAAAACAATGGGACTTTTTAGAGAACAAAATAGTAACGACTTTAAAGAATCTAGTCAAGTTATTTATCCTAGCAGTTACCAACCTTATGAATTAAAAGCATCAGTTGAGTACGAAGATAGCCTACTGGGTTTAAAAGAGGGAAAAGAGCTTATTAATGTAGAGTATAGCAATGGAGAGACAAGTACCGTCATGGCGATAACATCTTGGGGTGGATATGCCGTACATAATGCAGCACTATTGAGTGTTGGAGAGTTAAGCTACTGGACGATTGACCCTTATGATTTTCTAAAAGAGGTTTTAAAATTAGAAAATATTCCTATGCCAGACCCAACGACTGAGGCTGGAAGACGTATTTTATTTACTCATATTGATGGAGATGGATTTGCAGAGATGGTTCGTGGTGAAAAAGATGTCTTGTCCGGGGAGTATATGATTGATAACATTTTTTTAAAATATAAAATTCCTCAAACGGTATCTATTATTCAAGGTGAGTTTGAAAGTATATATGTGAAATACAAAGAAAGATTGGAAGCTGATACTCGAAAACTTTATAATATTCCTTGGATTGAACCAGCAAGTCATACCCTATCTCATCCCTTTGTTTGGACTAAAGTTATTAAACCAGAGTATGCCTCTCCTAAGGAGGGTAAAGAAGTACACCTCCCTATTAAAGGTTACCATTTTTCTTTAGAAAAAGAGACCATCGGAAGTGTAAGATATGTAAAGCAGTTTGCACCTAAGTCAAAACAAAAAGATAATATTCTTTTTTGGAGTGGTGATTGTGCTCCTCCTGAAGAGGTCTTAGCTTATGTTGAGCGAAAAGGTATTGTTTCTATGAATGGAGGAGATACCACCATAAACAAAAGTTCTCCTACTTTAAGTGCTATAGCTCCTTTAGGTATACAAAGAGAAGCTTATTGGCAGATATATACAGGACAACAAAATGAAAATGTATATACCAATGATTGGACTGGACCTTTTTGGGCATTTCGTAAAGTGATTGAGACGTTTCAAATGACGGGAGAGCCTAGGCGTGTTAAGCCTATTAATATCTATTTTCATCTTTATGCTGCCTCCAAGCTTTCTGCATTTAATGCTTTGAAAGAGGTATATGATTGGGCTATTAACGAGAAGACATCAAAACTTTATGCTTCGCAATATATTCGTATTGCTAGTGATTTTTTCGTTACCTCTATAGCAAAACGAGATAATGGTTTTGAGATACGTAATAGAGGTTATTTAAAAACTATTCGTTTCGATGGAAAAGTAGATGTAGATATTGCACAAAGTAAGGGTGTTGCTGGGTATGTATATGATAACAAGCAGACCTATGTCACACTCGATAAAAGAAAAGAGAGTTTTCTTGTTTTAGGAAAAAATGAAAATGTACCACATCTTATAGACTCCAATGGTTGGGTGGAACGAGTAGAGCAAAAGCATAATAAATTTACTTTTGAACTAAAGGCAAATATTGCACTTAAAGCAAAGTTTTATCTTCCTTCATCATGTAAATTTGATACTAATAAAGCACTTAGAATGATAAAAAAAGATAGCAGTTTAGAAGTGAATCTAGCATCAAAAAAAGGAGTGCATATTGTCTTTTCTTGCCAAGAATAGAAAAAGCTCTACAAGGATATTTGCTGATATAGGTGCATTTATTATAATTGTTTCTATCGTTTTATATCTTCTTTTTCCAAAACATAAAATAGAAGATATACTAAAGAAGGAGCTTAAGCACAATAGTAATCTTTCTATTGATTATTTGAAGAGTATGATGCAACACTCTATTCATAATATGGATTTAGAAAAAAAATTAGTAGAACAGTATCAACGTAAAGGAGAGTTTGAAAAAGCTTTAAAAGTAAATCAAAAATTTTTAAAAGATAGCAAAAACAAACACGAGTTAAATTTTCTTTATAGACAGGAGTACCTTCTCTTAAAAGGGAAATATTTTAAAGAAGTAGCAGAGAGGAAAAAAGCAGATACGCAACAACTTATGGTTTTAAAAAATAAACTTCAATATCTTTTTAATAATGCCAAGAGCGAAGAAAATTATCGATTTTTGTTTAAAGAGTCAGACTCTATGAACTTTCAAAATTTAAAGTATAACTCTTTACAATCTTTGTTAATAATAAAGCCACCTGTGGCTAATTGTAATGAATTAAAAAAAGAAGCATTTCTTTTAGCTTTGGCATTAAATAAGAATGATGAAGCACATGGATATCTTTCTAATCTATTAAAAAGGAAAAATCTACCATTAGAATTTCAAAAACAGGCTTTTAATTTTTTGATTGAACATAAATATTTTTCTGAAGCTGAAACTTTCTCTGTAGAGTTTCTGAAAAATGAAAAAAATCATGAAAAAAAAGCAGAGAATTTTAAAGTAGCTTTTTATGTATTGGCTCAAGATATAGAGAAAAATAGTAAAAAGATTGAAAATCTTATAGAGCTTTATAAAGAGGGGAACTCTTTAGATAGTGCAGATTTAATCTTACTCTCAGGCATCTATTTGCAAATTAATCAAAAAAATAAAGCAGCAAATTTTCTTTATGAGAATTTTAAAAGAGATAAGAAAATTTTTGATGAGAATCTTTATAATAAAATGATAGATATAGTAAGTTATGCTGGTCAGTTACCACGAGCTTTAGAGATAGCTAATAGATTGTATATACGCTATCCTACTTTTAAAAACCTAGATAAGCGTATAACATTTTCTACCTGGTTAGGTAAAATGGATGAAGTAGTTGGATTAAATGAGGAGGGGTGGAGAAAGTTTAAAGAGGAGAAATATAAAGCTTATCTTTTTAAAGAAACATCATTAGATAACAGTTATAAAATACAGGGAGAAATTTGTAAACAAGAGATAGAGCGTGGTGATTTTACTTTGGTTAATAAACTTAGAGAATATTTTGAGCATACAGGAGAGATTTCTAAAGCTGAAGCATACTTTCATAAGCTACTGAAGCGTTATCCTAAAGAGAAGAGTATTCTTAAAGAAGCAATTCGTTTTAGCCATTATAATAGCCACTATAAAGAGGCACAAAAACTCTATGTAGAGTATAGAGAAAATTATGGAATGGATAAAGAGTTACATAAAAAAATGGTAAAAGAATCTCTTGCTTTAAAAGATTTAAACTCTGCTTATCTATTTGCCAAAGAGGTTGGATTGGTTAAAGTTAAAACTAAATCTAAAACAGAACATAGTCATCTTAACTATGTTAGTGCAACGCCTGAAGAGTTACACAACATGAGACTTAGAGATATGGCATGGATAGAGAAAGATTATAATTATCTCTATAAGTTATTGTGGAAAGAAGAGACTTCATTTACAAAAGATAAAAACAGTTATGCTAAATTAATTTTTCTTGAAAAAAATCTTAGGAGTGAACCTCGTTTGGAGTATCTTTACTCTAAAGCATGGAGGGTTACTCGTAAAAAAGGGTATCTTTTTTCACTTCTGTCACTCTATATAGATAAAAAGATGTATGCAAGGTTTAATGCAACAATTTTAAATTTAAAAGAAGAAGATAGAATATTCTTGGAGGGAAAACCAAATTATCATATACTGATGGCAAATTAGATGTAATGAAAAAAATGTGAGGCTGAAAACCTAGTCAAAGTACGGTATAGTAGTCATAAAAGAGGGTTTATCTACAAATGGCTGTAAAGAAGTTAAAAAAAGTGTCCCAACTGCTCTAGTTTTCAA